>DATDGF010000064.1:0-92673 GCA_036522195.1 Candidatus Acidiferrum sp.
CCCGGCATGCCTTCGGGCCGCGACTGCTTCCGTCGAAACCGAGTCGCCCCCACTGACCCCTCTATTCTACCATCTACGCCAAGGAGCGGCGGGTTCTTCAGTCCTTGGTTCTTGGTAGGAACAACCTTCAGTGAGATGGCCTCTTTTGACCGGCATGGAGTTCCCGGGCCTTGTCCCAGCTCGTTAAGCAACAATTGGGCACAACAGTACGGCTAGGCCGTTGACTCCAAACTACCTGGCTTCCAAAATGGCAAGACGGGGAACTTATGACTAAAAAGCCCCCGAAAACCGGTATGGCACAAGAGTCCACCGCCATTGAACAAGCGATTGCCCGTGCGCTTCGGGATAACCTCGAGCGCATCCAGCGGGCTTCCGACGAATTGCATCATGCGGTAAACGACGTGGTCGCGGCTTGCGGCAGTAACAAGCCCACCAATTCGCTGCCCCCGCTTCTGCGTGCGCAAACGTCCGCGGCGGCCCTTGCGGCTTCCCTGGAAGTTCTTTCCAGATTTATTACCGTGTCCATGCACTCGGGCCGGCGTTCACCGCTGGAAGAGCAGATCGTAAATCTAGTCGGCAGAGCGGCCCCCGAGCCGCCCGCCGCGCCGCAACGCCCGCTTCCTGCGCAGCCAGTTCCCGTGGCTTCTCACGCCAAAGCCGAACCTGTTGAAGTGGAGGGAGAGCCGGAGGAGACCGAGCTTGAGCTTGCTCCTGAGCCGGCGCCACTCCCGCCGATGGAGCCCACGGCCGCCTCCCTCGCCTCCGAACCCGAGCTTGAGGGCGACTTCAACGTCAGCCGGCTGTCCACCGAAGAACAGGAATTGCACCGCCGCGCGAATCGCGTGGCCAAAGTTTCGATGCAGGACATAAAGATGCTCCGGCCGGAGCAGGTGCGGCTGGGCCGCGAAAAAAAGGATCTCTGCATCCGATTGAAAGACGACATTGAAAAAGCTCATCGAGAATACGACCGCCGCTTCAAACCCATCATGGACCACCCGGTGGACTATTTCTACCGCTGGATGGTGGAAATCCTCGCCGACGGCGATGCTCATGCCCTCGGCGACTATCCGTACGCCACGCCTGCACGCCATCACTGATTGCTCGCGAACTGCGCGCTTTTCTGGCTCTCCGGAAAATTCCGTATTATTCTGTACATCTATGGTGCGTTCCCTGATGGCGTTGACGCTGGTAGTAAGCCTGTCGCTTGGCAGCGCTTTCGACGCGTTTGCGCAAACTTCGCAGCACAAGCGCAAGCCGAAAAAGCCGAAGGCTGCGCCGTGCGTTTCCGGATGCAAACCGGAAATCACGCAGCCCAATGTCGCCGCCGATACCCCGGAAGATGAAGCCGCCCAAAAGGAACTTGCCGAGCTTGCGCGCGCGGTGCATACCGGCGTTCCTGGATCCTACGAAAAGCTTTCCGCGTTCGCGGTGAAGAACACGACGAGCACTTGGGGCGCACGGGCCGCGCTGGCGCTCGGTTATGAAGACTATTCGAAAAGCCGTAATGCGCAAGCTCTTGGCTGGCTGCTTAAGGCGCAGAACGACACGCTTCTCCGTGAGTATGCGTTGTACTGGACGGCGGAGACTCAGCGCTTACTGGGGCGCAGCGCGGAAGCTTACAAAGTTCTGCAATCCATTCAGAGCGACTATCCCAATACGGCGATGCGCGAACAGTTCCTGCTGGCGTTTGCGCCCGTTGCCGTTCAGCTTGGTCACACGGACGAAGCGATCGATGCGTTGAACGCTTATTCGGCCACCGCTTCGAAGCCGGCGCTCCTTCTGGAACGCGGCCGCGCGTATCAAGCCGCACACCAGCTCCCCCGCGCCGCGAAGGATTTTCAAACTATCTTTTACAAGTTTCCGTTGGCCGATGAGGCCAAGCCTGCGGGCATCTCGTTGACGCAGCTCACGCACGCCCTCGGAAAAGAATATCCCTATCCCGGAGTAGAGTTGCAGGAGCAACGTGCGCAGGCTTTTTACGACGCGCACAAGTGGAAGGAAGCGCGCGTTGAATACGAAAAGCTTCTGATCATGCTCAAAGATCCGGCGAATCCCACGCGCCAGCGCGCGCAGCTGCGTGTTGCAGAATGCCGCATTCAGCCGAAGGGCTCGCCCTCGGTGATTGCTTCGCTCAAGACTCCGGATCTCGATGTGGATGCCGAGCGGCTCTACGCGTTGTCACAGGCTTATCGGACGGCGAAAAAAGAATCCGAGATGTTCGCGGCGCTGAACACGCTCGCGCAGAGCTATCCCATCAGCAAATGGAATGAAGAAGGCATGATGGCGGCAGGGAACTACCATTGGGTGGAACTCGAGCGCACGAAGGCGGTCATCAATTACCAGCGCGTTTTGGACAGTTTTCCCAGCGGAAAATACGCTTATAACTGCGAATGGCGCATCGCTTGGATCGCTTACCTGAATCGCCAGCCCGATGCGGACGATCGCTTGACCAACTTTCTAGCGAAGTACCCGGCGTCCGCCAATGCCGTCGACGCGCTCTACTGGCTGGGACGCAATGCCGAGCGTGCCAACAATCTTCCGCGCGCGCGAAGCTACTACGGCAAAGCTGTAGAACGATTCCCCGAAACTTACTTTGGCAACGCTTCGACGGCGCGTCTTGCCAAACTTGGACCTGGCGAAGAAGATCCCGCGGAAGTGTTAGCTAAAATTCCACCGCCGCCGGACCTGCGCCCATTTGATGATCCAATTCCTGTAGCCGCCGCCGATCGTTGGGCGCGCGCACAGGCGCTTCGCGCCATTGCTTTTGATGCTTCCGCTGAACAAGAACTGAAGAACGCCTATTTCGCAACTTCCTCGCCGCGTTTTCTGCTGGAGGCCGCGCAAGCTGCTTTCGATCAAGGTCACTACGGCGCGGGCATGGCTTACGGCCGCGTGATTGTTCCGAGTTTCGACTCGCGCAAATTTGGCGACGTGCCGGTTGCGGTGTGGAAGACGCTCTATCCGCTCCCCTACGAAGCCGCGGTGCGCCGTGAAGCTGCGAAAAACGATTTTGATCCCATGTTTGCCGCCGGTCTCATCCGCCAGGAATCCACCTTTCAAGCGGATGCCGTCTCGCACGCCAACGCCATCGGCTTGATGCAGGTTCTGCCGAAGACGGGGAAGCTCCTCGCCAAGCGGCTGAAAGTTCGTTACACCAAGGACAAACTTTTCGAGCCGGACTTTAACCTGGAAGTCGGTATGCTTTATATCGCCGATCTCGTGAGGCAGACCGGCGCTCCAGAGTACGCCGCCGCTGCCTACAACGCCGGAGAAGATCGCATCGCTGCATGGAAGGCCGAGCGCAATTACGAAGAGATCCCCGAACTCGTCGAATCCATTCCCTTCACGGAAACCCGCGATTACGTGCAAATCGTCTTGCGCAACACCGCCGTCTACCGGATGATTTACGGTCAGCCCAGCGTAGCCATCCAGGCCGCGGCCGGCCGCGCCCGCTGAAACAAGCTGTTGCGTGTCAAATCCGAGCTGCCGATAAACTGAGAAGGTGCGATGACCGCTTCCGACCCGAAGGTGGCTCACATTTCACGCCGCATGCTTTCGGCCAAAGCCGAGCAATTCACCGAATCCGTCATCCGGGAAATGACGCGTCTGGCCTTGAAGCACGGCGCCGTCAATCTCTCGCAGGGCTTTCCGGATTTCGCGGCGCCAGAAGAGATCAAGGAAGCCGCACGCAAAGCCATCAGCGACGACATTAATCAATACTCCATCACCTGGGGTGCGAAGCCGCTGCGCGACGCCATCGTCGAAAAATTTGCGCGCACCCAGGGCGTCAGATACGACCCGGAGCGCGAAATCACCATCTGTTGCGGCTCGACAGAGGCGATGATGTCCGCCATGATGGCCATCATCAATCCCGGCGACGAGATCGTCGTGTTCGAACCCTTCTACGAAAACTATGGGCCTGATGCGATTTTGAGCGGCGCCACGCCGCGCTTCGTCAAGCTGCGCACGCCCGATTGGTCTTTCGACGAAAAAGAACTTGCCGCCGCCTTCGGTCCGCACACCAAGGCCATCATTCTCAACACGCCCAACAATCCCACGGGAAAGGTATTCACGCGCGCGGAACTGGAATTCATTCGCGACCTCTGCGTGCGTTGGAACGCCTACTGCATCACCGACGAAATCTACGAACACATCCTCTACGACGGTGCGGAGCACATCTCCATGGCGCGCATCGAAGGCATGCGCGACCGCACTATCGTTATCAATGGACTTTCGAAAACGTACAGTGTTACGGGATGGCGCGTCGGCTGGGTTCTGGCGCCGCCGGAGCCCACGCAGCCCATTCGAAAGGTCCATGATTTTCTGACCGTGGGCGCGGCTGCACCTTTGCAACAGGCGGGCGCCAGTGCGATGCACTTCCCGCAGAGTTACTACGACAAACTCGCCGCGTCTTATACCGCCAAGCGCGAACGCCTGCTGAAAATTCTTACGGCCGCGGGTTTCACCGTGTTCAAGCCGCGCGGCGCGTACTACATCATGACGGACATTTCGCGTTTCAACGCCGCGGCGCTTCCTCGCACCGGATCCGAAACGAATGACGTGGCCTTCGCTAAATACCTCGTCGAAAAAATCGGCGTCGCCGTGGTTCCCGGTTCCAGCTTTTACAACGACGCCAGCGATGGCGCGTCGCAAGTCCGCTTCACCTTCTGCAAAAAGGAAGAGACTCTTGCCGCTGCGGAAGAGCGACTGTCCAAGCTCCATGCCTGAAGTGTTTCTTCCGCCTTTACTCGATGGAGTCCTGACTTACCCATTTGCTGTACGCTGGCTTGTAAACTCTGTGCTAGAATCCGTGTCGAGCAATCATGCCCGCAAAATTGGGACTCATTCCCGCCGATACTCGCATGGAAGCCAGCGCCGATGGCGCATCCTTCGACATCTCTGCCATCGCATCCCGGACGTTTCTCTGCCGGCTTACGGTCACGGATCAAATGGAACAAGAGTCACTCGACGTTTCGATCTGGGGTTCTGCCGACGGGGGGAACTGGCCGAAGAAGCCGCTTCTTAAGCTGCCGCAGCAGTTTTATCGCGGCACAACAAAAATGGTGCTGGACCTATCGCTCCGTCCGGAAGTCAGATTTATCCGCGCTCGCTGGGATCTAAACCGCTGGGGAAGAGTTGCACCGACACCCATGTTCGTCGCCGGTTTGGACCTGGTGGAAGTCCCGCCCATGTCTCGCGAAACGCCCACCAAACGGATGTCCCTCGCCGCAAGCTAGGGGTCAGGAATTCCCGCCACGGGTAACCGCTATTGCCTGTTCCGCTTTCGCGGACGCAATTCCGGGTCTAAATTTGATATAAATTACGCAAATTCAACTGCTTTGAGAGTTTTTAGGGGTAGGAGACTGACGGTCGGTTGCCCTGTGGTGGTTAGCCCCCTACCCCGCGAGTGGTCTTGCCTGTATAGACGAGGTGAGACCCCAATTAGTTTCCCAAATGGATGAAAATATTTGCAGGCCCCCGTTTCTATTCCCCGATAGGAACTGTATCCAGATACCTCGCCACCGCCGCCTTCCACTGGAACTTTTGCTGAATGGCCGCTTGCAATGCTTGCGCGGCCACCGGTTCACCGTGGGTCAAGTAAGTCTGTTTCGGCGCAGCCGGTAGCGCCGTCAGCCACCGCAGCAGTTCGCTCTTTCCCGCGTGCGCCGAAAATTGCCCCATCTCCACGATCTCCGCTCCTACTGCAACATCCTGGCCATAGAGTCTTAAAGACTTCGCACCTTCCTGTAGGGCCCGGCCACGCGTCCCCTCCGCCTGAAATCCCGCCAGGATTACGGCATTGCGCGCATCTGGCAGCCGCAGTGCAAGGTGATGCAGCACGCGCCCGCCGCTGATCATCCCGCTAGCCGAAATAATGATGCACAGCGTTTTCACATTGTTGATGGCCTTCGATTCCTCTACCGAGCGTGTCAGATGAAATTCATGCACGTCCAGCGGATCGCCTTTTCCGCTGCTCCCTTCTTCGCGCACATATTCTTGGTCGTGATCCTCTTTGTACTTCAGATACAAATCCGTCGCGCTCAGGGCCATTGGACTGTCCACGTAAACCGGCAGGCGCGGAATGCGCTGCTGATCCTCCAGTTGCCGCAAGTAATACATGAAAGTCTGCGTGCGCCCGATGGCAAACGCCGGAATCACGATCGAACCGCCGCGCTTCGCCACGCGATTCACGATCGCTGCCAATAACTCTGCCGGATCGCCGTCGGGATGCTCGCGGTCCCCATAAGTGGATTCGCAGATCAGCACATCCGTCTTTGACGGCGGCGTCACCGGATCATTCAATATCGGCTGGTTGTACCGCCCAATATCGCCGGAAAACACCACGACGGTCTTCTGGCCGCCTTCGGTGATGGTCAGCTCCAGGCTGGTGGATCCGAGGATATGTCCCGCGTCATAGGCCACCACGCGAAACTCCGGGCTGATCTCGAACGTGCCGGTGCGTGGAATGCTCTTGATCAGCTTCAGCGCGGGATCAACATCTTCCGAGGTATAGAGCGGTTGCGGGTTTGCGTGACGGCTGTCCTTGTGAATCTGCGCGTGCAGCGTGTCTTCTTCCTGCAAATGCGCGGAATCTTTCAACAATAAGGTCGTCAGTTCGATCGTCGCGGGATTCGCAAAGATCGGTCCGTGATAGCCCGCCTTAACGAGCACCGGGAGCCAGCCGGTGTGGTCCAGGTGCGCGTGCGTGAGCACAAGATAATCGATGGTCTTCGGATCGATCGAGAGCGGCTTGTAATTGCGGGCCTGCAGTTCCTGCGTGCCTTGAAAAATCCCGCAATCAACCAGCAGCCGCTTGCCTGCCGCTTCCACCAGATACCTCGAACCGGTAACGCTTCCCGCCGCGCCAAGAAAAGTAAGTTTTGCCATAGACCTGCCATTCTACAGAATTCTGCTCATAGGCACACTCCGGGGATTCGACGCCTCCACGAAGGAAAACGGAGCGAATCCTTCGACTCGCTCCGCGTCTCGAATCTGACCTATGACTTAGAACTTAGGACTGACAACTCGATTCAGTCCGCCGCGCTGGCCTGTTTTGTCTTGGCGACGATCGATTCGATATTCAGCCCCAGCCCTTTCGCCACGCCTGTCCCATACGCCGGATCGGCTTTGTAGAAGTGCTGGATCTGCAGTTCCTGAATGCACTGCGGCACGCCATTGCTCAGGCTGGAAACGATATTGTCGATCAATCGCTGTTTTGCGTCCTCGGGCATGAGCCGGAAGAGATTGCCCGGCTGCGAGTAGTAATCGCGGAGCGCAAAGGACTCCATCGGTGGACCGGTCACCGTCGGCGTCATTCCCACCGTCGCCCCTTATTTTCTTCCGCCACTGCTCACTTCGTTCTCGCGCAAGTTTCCGCAAGCCGAGCTGACCATCGTGGAAGAAATTACGCCGGTCCTGCTTGAACGTCTCCGTGCCGGCGCGATTGACGTCGCCATCCTCGCGCTTCCCATTCGCGGCCACGAATTCGAAGCCGCGCCGTTGCTCACCGAGCGCCTCCTCGTCGCGCTCCCGAAGAGCCACAAACTCACCAAGCACCGTTCGCTCTCCTTAAAAGATCTTCGCTCCGAACCCTTCCTGCTCCTTCGTGATGGCCACTGTTTTCGAGACACTGCCGTCGCCGCCTGCGATCGCGCTCGTCTTCATACCCGAGTTGTTTTCGAAAGCGGACAATTCAGCAGCCTCCTCAGCATGGTCGGCGCCGGCATGGGCGTCTCCATCGTTCCGGAAATGGCCATCGAAGAGAATTCGCTCTGCCGGTACGTCCCCATCGCCGATGAACAAGCCTCCCGCACCATCGGCACAGTTTTTCTGCGCGGGCGGTCGCTGAGCCGTGCGCACGTTGCTTTTATCGAGCACGTTCAAGCGAACACAAAATAAGCGCCGAGCAAGATCGCCGAACTTAGTTCAAAGCGGAAGTTGCACGAGGAACGGGTTACAAAGAGGGATTTGCAAAATTTGGTGGAGCCGATGGGATTCGAACCCACGACCTCCTCGATGCCATCGAGGCGCGCTCCCAACTGCGCCACGGCCCCACCGGAGGAACTACCAAAGTTTATCACAGCGCGCGGAAAACAGTCCCCCGTGGCCGCTAATTTGAGACGCTACATCAGCGACAGGCGCGCGTCGCTCAAGTCCAGTTCGTGCTCCAGCTTTCGCAAGACCTCATCATTGATGCGATTCTCATTCCGCAGTTTCACGGCTGTCCGCCGTTCCGCGCGCAGGAGTTCCCGCGTGAGCGCAAAGTAACGCGCATACTTCGCGGGGTTCGCTCCAATCTCCTCGTTGTCCTGCCCGGTCAGGTTCGCAAGCCGGTGCTTGTACCGCTGCTCGAGATCTTCGTAAATCCCCGGAAAGTCGTCGCCCTCTTTCTTCCGCGCTTCCTCAAGCCGTGCCAGTGCCGCTTCAATCATCGCTTTTCGCGCCCCTTCCTCTTCCGAATGATGGCCGACGGCGCCGGCAAGCCCCAGCGCTCGGATCAGCGGCGGCAGCGTCGATCCCTGCAGCACCAGCGTCACCAGGATCACGCTGAAGGTCAGAAACAGGATCAAGTTGCGCTGCGGAAATGGACTTCCATCCGCCAGCGTTTCCGGAAGCGAAATTGCTGCCGCCAGCGCCACCACGCCACGCATTCCCGTCCAGCCCACAACGAAAATTTGCCGTACCGACGGCATTGGAACCGGCTGATGAAGCACGTGCCTCCTTATCAGATTAGCGATATAGGCACCCGGGAACATCCAGATCATCCGCAGCACGATCACTAGCGCACTGAAAAGTGCTCCATATTTCAGCAGTTGCGGAAAGCTGTACTCGCGAATTCCCGCGAGCACAAAATGGAGCTGCAGTCCGATCAACACAAACACCAGCCCGTTCAATATAAACGTCAGCGAATCCCACACCGCCCAAGCCTGGATGCGCACGTTCGCCGAGAAGAATTGCGAACTTTTATGGCTCAAGTACAGTCCGCACGCCACCACCGCGAGCACTCCCGAAGAGTGGATCGCCTCCGCCCCCAGATACGCCACGTACGGAACCAGAATGGTCAGTGTGATTTCGATGGGACCGTCATCAATGTGCCTGTGGATGCGCTCCACGATGATGCCCACGATCAGTCCCAGCGCGAGCCCTGCAAACGTGAGATAAGTCAGCCGCAAAAAGCCGTCCCCAACCGTCGGTGTTTGCGCGCTCACAACCATCGACACGCCGAACTCCAGCGCCAGCAAACCCGTTGCGTCGTTCACCAGGCTTTCGCCTTCGAGGATGTCCACGATGCGATGCGGCAGTCCCACACGCTTCGCAATCGATGTCGCCGCGATCGCGTCCGTCGTCGCGATGACCGCGCCAAGCACGAATCCCAGCCGCCAGTCGAATCCCGGGAAAACCCAGCGCGCCGCTCCCGCCACCCCCAGCACCGTGAATCCCACCAAGCCGAACGCGAGCATGCAAATGCTCACCAGGTTGAACTTGAATTCGCGCCATGACGTCAGCCACGCCGCCGAGTACAGCAAGGGTGGTAGCACCACCAGAAAAACGACGTCCGGATTCAAGGAGATTTTTGGTATTCCAGGAAGGAAGCTCAAAAGCAGGCCGGCAATCACCAGCACGATGGGATATGGCGTCTGTAGTTTCCGCGCCAGTGCCGCAAACGCTACGACAAATACGAGCAGCAGAAGCAGAATCAGTTCGATCGCATGAATTCCGCCGCTCTGCATCATCCCCGCTTCGTCCCTCCATGCTTTCCGTTTCTGAAGATACCGCAGATCCTCATCGTGCGTCTAATTCAGCCACTTCAGTTCTGCTCGCGAAAAGAATCCTGGATTCAGAATGCGATGTTTCGAAAACTTCGTGCCCGAACACTGCGCGTTTCTAAGAGCGGACTTTCCCGCTTCCATCTGGTATTTTTGCAGGCGCATTCGAATGAGGCTGGAGAAGGGATGACACTCGCAATATCCCCGCGCACCCTCGCAAAACGCATCGCGATCTCCTTACTGGCGGTGCTGGCTCTCGTTTATTGCGGAGATTTCCTCTATCTCCGCGTCCGCATGCTCCATCCCAAGCCGGCCGATCCGTTCGAAACTCAAACGACTCTCCGTGTCCTCGCCATCCCGGAAAAAAATGGCAAGACCGAGTTTGAAGTCGACTCCCAGAATCCCGAGCAAACCGTCACCTGCGTCCACTCCCTTTTCCCTCATTCCGGTTTCTCGCCTTGCTGGTTCGTCAAGCCGAGGATCAACCAGCCGATCCCCATGTGATCGTCGCCTTTCCGCACATTTTATTGAGTGATCCCGGTCGAGCCTCGCGGCTCATTTTTCCGCGGTATATTTTGGCGGGATTTCCGCGTAGCCCGGCGCAGCTTCCTTCAGGTTCGCATCCAGGTGCGCGCTCGCGTCCCCGAGCGCCCAGCGAATTCCTCCGCCGAGCAGATTCAGGAAAAAATCATTCTTCCAGTTTTCCGGCCGGTCGCCCATCGCCGTGTAAAACACGCGCCCCTTGCCGTACATCCGCGCCCACGTCACCGGGTACGGCGCTCGCTGGTAGGCCGCGCCGTTCATCGTATGCGTGTCTAGCGTGAGGATCACGTGCAGGTCCGGCACAAAATCCTTCAGCGAGTACCACTCTTCGGTGAAGCTGACCGGCGACATTACGCCTTCCAACCCGGGAAATTTCGGATCGTTCACAATCACGTTGGCGGTCTGCAACCGCGGATCCTTATCCTGCCCATGAATGATGAACTCGGCGCCCAGCATCTTCAGATAGGGATCTTCGTCTTCTCCGTGCGCGATGTAGCGATTCGAAAGGTCAGACGGATCCGGTTGCGTGTGGAACGTGTCGGCGGCCGCGTGCACGCCCACAAATCCCATCCCACCCCGCACGGCATCCAGCAACGCCTGCTTCCCTTGCGCCGTCATCGGCGGCTTGCCGTCCGTCCCCAGCGTCGTGAGATCGCCCGTTGTGAAAAACACCGCGGCCGCGTAATCATGGAACTGCTTCATCTCAAACACGCGCCCGTCCTTCGTCACGCCGACATTGAATCCGTACTTATTGCCCAGCGCGGTGACCGCGTTGTCGACGATGCTGGGTTTCCCCTCTATTCTTTTAACCACGTCGTGTTCCCAGCCGGAGGATTTCGTGAATACCATCACTGATTTTTGCTTCGCCCCAGGCATGCGATTCGAAAGCGCCAGCCCCGCGCCCGTCAGCGCCGTCGCCCGAAGAAATTCCCTGCGATTGGAAATGGCGTTCATGAAATCCCCTTCGCGGTCTCCTCTTATGCCTCAACGCTGACAAAAACGTTGTCATTCCGAGCGTAGCGAGGAATCTGCTTTCCGCGCGGTCCTAAAATGACTCCTAACTGTGCCCCTCCGGATGCTCGCAACCCGGAAAACTTGCAAACGCATAATCTCCCGTCCATCCCAGCTCCCGCATCCCCGCTTCCGACGAGTAGTACGCCCCGCTGATCCAGCCCTTCAGGTTTTCGAAATGTTTGTGAAGTCCAGAATCTTCGTTCTCAGCGTCGCCAGCCGAATCATTTTTAACTGGACGCGCTGCCGCATTGGTCAGCAGCCCATTTTGTTGCCCAGCATCCAGGGAAGAGTATCCCTTCCCAAATCGCTTCTGCGACTCTGTTTCAAGCGCCGCCAACGACTCCCCGAAGTTCCTCTTGTGCTGATCCGTGTCCACACTCAGAAGCAAATCAATGAACCGGTTGACCTGCGCCATTTTCGATCCCGGCACAATCGCTTCCGCAAGGACGATCAAAGTTTCATCCTGTTGCGTGCTCAAAAAGAGCGGCTTCCAATCCGCCGCCCCAAGCGTCTCCGCCTGCTCAAAACCCCACCCATTCGTCAGGTGCGCACAGATCGGATGCGAAGCCGCCACCAGCGGCCAAGCCGCACCAGCACCCGCCCCTGCAAGCAGCCGCCGCACCATCTCCCGCCGCGTCAACCACCCGCTCGCCGCTGTGACCACCCGCAATTTAGTCTCTTTCCCCGTCACAATGTACCCAGCTATCCCTATTCCGCGGCGATGGTATCACTCACCGACAATCGCTCACAACAGCCGCGAAAATGACATGGTGTTAGTTTCCCGGAAATAAGTGGTACGGCTTAGTAACACAGACTCCGTCGGTACGCTTTGGTATAAGATAGGGTCTTCTGAGGCGTTCATGCGACAGCGTATTCTGCTCTCTTTTCTTATCTTTTTGTTGCTTGTGCACCTACCGTAGGGACGCCACAAACTTCCGCCTCCGCGCAACTCGGGTTCCAGGCCACCACTCAAGCCCCAAGATGGACTGACAGCTATAGGAAGGAACTCCTGACGAAGGCCCGAGACGGAGATGCGGGAGCACAGTTCTGGCTCGGTGCCGCATATGGGGAGGGCTGGTTTGGAAATATCGATTTTCCTGAAGCGCTGAAGTGGCTCAGAAGATCCGCCGCGCGGGGAAATCCCGACGCACAAGTTAGCTTAGGACAAAGAATGGTAGAGGAATGGAAAAGCCATCATCCAGAGCATTGAGACTACTCAAGGGATCCGCTAAACTACAGCATCAGCCTCTCAGACAGGAGCGAGGTAGTCTCCTCAGACGCTCTTCGGGTCCAAAAGGAGAAGAATTGGGCTCCTTGGAATCTGACCCGCTGCTCCTCAATTGACCTGCCCCTGTGCACTTGCTAGCATCCGTTCGGAATTGCGCCTCATGTCCGAACAGAAAAGACAATCTTACGACGTCATCGTCGTCGGCTCCGGCGCGTCCGGAGGCTGGGTCTGCAAGCGCCTGGCGGAAGCCGGCTTGAAAGTCGCGCTTCTCGAAGCCGGCCGCCCGCAGTCCGACAAGAATTTCTCCGAACACAAACCGGCCTTCGAACTCAAATATCGCAACCTCGCCAAAGAAGTCGTCCGCAAAACCCGCCCCATCCAATCCAAATTCGAAGTCTGCAACGAATACACTTACGACTGGTTCGCCAACGATCTCGAAGAACCTTACACCACTCCCGCCAACCAGCCCTTTAACTGGATGGGCCGCTTGCGTATGACCGGCGGCCGCACCAACGTCTGGGGCCGCGTCACCCTCCGCTTCAGCGATTGGGATTTCAAGGCCGCTTCGCACGACGGCTACGGCGAAGACTGGCCGCTCAGCTACAAAGACATCGAGCCCTACTACGATCTCGTCGAAAAATATGTCGGCATCACCGGCAGTGCCGAAGGCCTCGAGTATCTTCCCGACGGCCAGTTCCAGCCGCCTGTCCCGCTCACCTGCCAGGAAACTCTCTTCCGCAATCGCGTCAAAGAAAAGCTCGGCCGCACCGTCATGCCCACGCGCTCCGCCAATCTCACCAGGCCCCTCAACGGCCGCGGCCCTTGCCACTACTGCGGCCCGTGCGAACGCGGCTGCATGACGCACTCCTATTTCAATGCCGCGTTCACCACCGTCGCCGACGCCCTCGCCACCGGCAACTGCACGCTCATTTCAAATGCCATGGTCCATAAAGTCCTGATGGACTCGGACACCAATCGGGCCCGCGGCGTTCTCTACGTCGATCGCAACACGCGCGAGTCCCGCGAAGTCTCCGCCCGCGCCGTCATCCTCTGCGCGCAATCCCAGGAATCCGTCCGCATTCTGCTCAATTCCGTTACGCCCCAGCATTCGAATGGCCTGGCCAATTCCAGCGGCGTCCTCGGCCACTACCTCACCGCACATGTCCGCAGCGGTGGAGGCCGCGGAGAATTTCCAAGCTTCGGAGCAAAGCCTTCCGTCGAAGGCGGCGGCCCTCACAAACCCCTCGGCATCTACATTGCACGTTTTCGTAATCTGCAAAACACGCCGCCCTACAAAAAATTCCTCCGCGGCTTTGGCTACGAAGGTGAATCCTCCAGCGAATTCACCTGGGACGCCCCCGGCTTCGGTGCAGCCTACAAAAAAGCTCTCCTCGAACCCCGCACCAGCATCGAAATCACCGGCTTCGGCGAAGTCCTCCCGCGCTGGGACAATTTCGTCGAAATCGATTCGAACCTGAAAGACGTCTTCGGAATTCCCGTCCTCAAAATCCACATGTCCGACGGCGAAAACGAACGTGCCATGATTAAAGACATGGGCGACTCCGCCGGAGAAATGCTCGAAGCCGCCGGCGCAAAAAATATCCGTACCTACGCGCACCCTTCCGCTCCGCGCTGGGCGCTTCACGAAGCCGGCATCGCCCGCATGGGCTTCGACCCGAAAAAATCCGTCCTCAACCAGTTCCAGCAATCCCACGACGTCAAGAATCTCTTCGTCATGGACGCCTCCGGCTTCACTTCGAACCCCTGCCAGAACCCCACCCTCACCATCATGTCGCTCGCCGTCCGCTCCTGCGACTACCTCATGTCGGAACTCAAGCGCAATTCGCTGTAAGCGCTGCCTCGGCTAGAATTCCCGGGCCAGACACACCCGCCCTTTCGACTTCATCATCGAGCCGTTCTCCAGTCAATTCACATTGTTTTGAATTCTTATCCGGCTTACAGCGACATCATTTCAGCGCGGTTCAAAACATGCAATTATGTATTCAATCTATCCAGCCAGTCTCTTCTGCTCTCTTTCCAGCTCATCCAGCCAGCGTTCCAGCACGATCTGCCACGCCGGCTCGACCGCAAGAAATCCTACTCCCGCACCCATATTCGGCTGCGAATAAACGATCTGGGACTTGGCTTCGAAGAACGCATCACCCGCGGAAATCTTCACTAGCACCATCGTGCCCTTCGGAAACGGATTCATCATGTCCAGATAGCAGCCATGCAAGCTCAGCTCGCTCACGCGCGTCGCGATACGTACATCCGCACGCTCCTCAATCAGCTCAGCGCTCGCGATGAACGAGTATCTGGGCGAACGTCGTTTCTCTTCGTATCCGATAGCGGCCTCCAAAGGACTTCCCCGTACCCCCATGGTACGACGTTTTACGCCGTTTTTAGACCATCCCCCCGTAACCACTTTGAAACTTCGCCCGTCCCGCGAATCCTCCATCTGGGAGGCAACCTCTGCGCGTTCCTTCGATTCAGAGAGGAGTAACGATTGCATTCCCTGGCTAGTGAGGTGTCCTCATGAGTCGTCTGGAAGCGCTTCCTTTTGCCGCTCTCCTGTTGGCTTGTATCCTTCTTCCCGCCGCGGCCGTTTCCCAAGAAGTGCCAGCTTCACAAGAGATTGCCGCGAAGACGCTTACCAAGAAGGAAGCAAAAAAACGCCAGCAACAGATTGCTAAGGAACTGGGCTCAGACGATTCGGACTGGCTCCGCAATGTCGTCGCGGACATCATCCCCGAGAGTGAGCGCTGCGCTTTCCTTGAGCTTTCCACCAACGACGAGCGCGATCAATTCATCGAATCACATCCTTACAGAAATGGTAGAGCGTCGAGGCGCCCTCCCATCTCGGTCCCCAGTCGCCTTCCACAATCAACTCCACCCTCTCTTTACTCGCTCTTTGCGCTCTTTGCACCCAGCGTGTTTCACAACTCCTTTGCAATCAGAGGGATCCGCACTCTTTCTTAAAACTGCCGGGTGTGCCACCCCGGTACGTACCCCCGCTCCTCGAGGAACGCTTA
The DNA here is from genome assembly GCA_036522195.1 of Candidatus Acidiferrum sp. Classification (GTDB taxonomy): domain Bacteria; phylum Acidobacteriota; class Terriglobia; order Acidiferrales; family UBA7541; genus Acidiferrum. The sequence goes on from DATDGF010000064.1 coordinate 15,585, forward strand.
ACAAGGCTGTCATCTCCACTGGAATCAACAACTTGCCCAGCCGAGAGCCAATCACCCGTCGAGTCCATCCCGACTCCCCAGTCGTCTGTGGCCCCTGGTCTCTGATCTTCACTATCATCCGTTCCATTGCACCCGACCTCCCTTGGTGCAACAATGGCCACGGCGCGAGATTTCATCACCACCCGGGGAAACAACTCCGCTCCCCCCGGTGTCTAAGGATAGTGAGTGGACATGGGGAACTGTTCGATGACGTTCCCGGTCACACCCCGGCTTGGCCGGGGTCGCAAGTCGTGCCTGGTTCATCGTTCTAAGGATGGACCGCAGCAGGGTGGCTCGATCAACCCGCCAAAGCAGCACGGTGAGTTGCATCGGGTCGGAAAGGCCGGCAGTGTCCGATTGGGCCAGTGCCCTTTCTTGGGGCCGCGATGAAGCCGAACTCGTCCACGAGCTGCAAGCCGGCTCGGAGACGGCCTTCGACTGGCTGGTCACGCACTATCATGCGCCGGTCTATAACCTCATCCTCGGCATGCTGGGCGATACTTCCGACGCCGCCGACGGCACGCAGGAAGTTTTCTTGAAAGCCTTCCGCGGCATTCGCAAGTTCCGCCAGGGCAGCTCTTTGAAAACCTGGCTCTACCGCATCGCCATTCGCGAAGCGCTAAATCACAAGCGTTGGTTCAAGCGCCATCTGCAGAAGAATGTTTCCATCGACGCCGAGCCCGAAGAAGGAAAGGCGCACATCGAAATCGAAGATCTTGGCGCCACGCCTTTCGAGCAACTTGCCGCCCTGGAAATTCAAGTCGCCGTTCACGGTGCCTTGCAGCAGATTCCCGATGTCTTTCGCAGCGCCGTGATTTTGCGCGACCTCGAAGGACTCAGCTACGACGAAGTGGCCGAAGTGCTCGAGTGCAGCATCGGCACTGTGAAATCCCGCATTCTCCGCGGACGCCGCGCTCTGCGCGAAATTCTTGAGCCGCTTCTCGCGGATACAAATTCGCACGGCGCTCACGCACCGACTTCTTCGCATGGAGCAGTCGCCGAGCCGCAGCCGTCGCCTTTTTCCGATGCTTTCACCGCCGCGCGGCGCGTTAGCTTTGACGCTGACCGCCAGGTGGTCGACATTTCTTCGCAACAAAGTATTTCCCCGCGGGCAAGTTCCACGGGCGAGGGTCTCCCATGAAGTGCCATACAGTACAAACTAAACTGGCGGGTTATCTCGATGATGCCGTGACCGGCGCCGCGCGCGTCGAAGAACGCGGCGAAGTTCGCGACCATCTCGAAGCATGCCACGTCTGCCGCGCGGAACTTCAAAAGTTCCGCAAGCTCTCCGTGCTTTTGTCGCGCGTTCCGAAAAACGTTCCTCCCGCCGATCTTGCCGTTCGCATCAAAGTCGCCGCTGCCCAGTCTCATCCTTCGCACGATTGGTCCACTCGCTTGCGCCGGGTGAAGGACCGCGCCGAAATACTGCTCGACAACGTTTTTCGCCCGCTCACCGTTCCGGCTACCGGCGGCTTTTTCTCCGCCATCCTCGTTTTCGTGCTGGTCTTGCAGATGATCGTCCCCGGCACCACCGTGCGCGCCGTCCAGAACGATGTGGACCTCAATCTCATGCGTCCCGCCGAGCTCCTCACGCTCTCGGACTATCCGCAATCTTGGGCGCCCGAACAGCGCGACATCGAGCTTTCCCTGCCGCGCGATCTTCTCCTCGACGTCACCGTCGACGCTCAGGGTCAGATGACCGACTACGAAATTATTTCGGGATCGAGCAGCCTGGAGCTGCGGCGCCAGCTCGACCAGATGCTGCTCTTCTCCCGCTTCAGCCCCATGCTGAGTTTTGGCCGTCCCACATCCGGCGGCCACGTCATTCTCAGCTTCAGCGCCATCCACGTCCGCGGATAATTCTCGTCGTATGAGAAATCGGAAATTTCTCCCGGCCCAGAAGAGTTCCAACTTTCTCCTGCGAATGAGAAATTTCAATCTTCCCGCGGCAATGAAGAACCTAAACTTTCTTCTCGCCGCTGCGCTTCTCAGTTTTCCTTTTGCTGCTTCTTCCCCCGCCGCCGAAAAACTTTCCGCCAGCGAACAAGTTTTATTCGATGCCCTCAACCGCGAACGCGCAGCGCAATCCCTGCCTCCGCTGCAATGGGATGAAGCTCTCGCCAAAGCCGCCCGCCAGCACGCCAATCGCATGGCCTTCTACAATATTCTCGAGCACCAGCTCCAGGGTGAACCGGATCTCCAGGAACGCCTTACCCAAGCCGGCGCGCGATTCGGGAGCATCGCCGAGAATATCGCCGTCGGCGCATCCCCTGAGACCATTCACGTTGGATGGATGCATTCCCCCGCCCACCGGGGAAATATCCTCAACCCCAATCTCACCGCGGTGGGCGTCGCCACCGCGCGAAGTACGGGCGGCCTGTTCGCCGTCCAGGATTTCTCCACCCGCGTCGACATGCTGAGCATCGCGGAACAAGAAAAACAAATGATCGCGCTCCTCACCGCGCAAGGGGTACGCGGTGTTGTAGCCACCGACGAAGCGCGCAAAACCTGCGAGATGGACAAGGGAATTTCAGTCCCGGTTACGCGCTCGGTGGAGGCCCTTCGCTTTGAAGCGGCGGACTTGAATAAACTTCCGTATGAAGTAGAGAAAAGATTGCGCGCCGCCTCGCCGCAAAAAACCGAGGTGGGCGCGTGCCGCACCAGCAGCGCTCCGGGCTTCGCGCATTATCGCATCGCCATTCTGATTTTTTGACGGGAAAGCGCGGAAACGCGCGGTTGGCCCAGCAGCGAAAGAAATTGTTGTTTCCTGGAAAGAGAGGAAATATACTCTGACCCATGATTCGTGTTCGCGCCTATTCGTATTGGTTTCGATTTAGCGGTCCACCCAACTAGGTGGCGAGGGGCGCTTCTGTAATCTGAATCGGCAGCAAAGAAGATTCGACCCACTCGCAGCGAGTGGGTTTTTTGTTTTACGCCATTATTTTTTTGGCAGAAAGTTTTTGGAAAAACGAAAACCAGAACTTGAGAGGATTTCACAATGATTATTTCCATGAAGCTGCACGCGACGCGCGAAGAAATCGATGAAGTCCGCGAACAGGTTGCGCACTTCGGCTACAAGGTGCACTCCATCGAAGGAGAAGAGCGCGTGGTAATCGGAGTGGTGGGCGTCGGCGACGTGACCGCGTGTTTCGAATCCGTCGAGGCGATGCCGCAGGTGGAGAAGGTAGTGCGGATCTCCGCGCCGTACAAATTCGTTAGCAAGGAATTTCGCGCAGGGAAAACGCGAATAAAGATAAATGGCGCGGAAATTGGCGGCGACGAATTCATCGTGATGGCCGGGCCGTGCTCGGTGGAATCCGAAAAACAGATCATGCAGGCCGCGGAAGGCGTTGCGAAAGCGGGCGCGAAAATGCTGCGTGGAGGAGCGTTCAAACCGCGGACTTCACCCTACGATTTTCAGGGCATGGAAGAAGAAGGATTGAAGCTGCTGCAGAAAGCGAAGCAAGCGACGGGATTGGCCATCATCACCGAAGTGATGAGCGACCGCGACGTGGATTTGGTGGCGAAATATGCGGACGCGATGCAAGTGGGCGCGCGCAACATGCAGAACTTCATGCTGCTGAAAGCGCTGGGAAAATGCGGCCGGCCAGTGCTGCTGAAACGCGGCTTGAGCAGCACGGTGAAAGAATTATTGATGTCCGCGGAATATATTACGGCGCACGGGAATTCCGACGTGATTCTGTGCGAACGCGGAATCCGCACGTTTGAAACGGTTACGCGAAACACCTGCGACATCGCGGCGATCCCCGCGCTGAATGAATTAACGCACCTGCCGGTGATTCTCGATCCCAGCCACGCGACAGGGAAGCGCAGCCTGGTGCCCGCGCTCTCCCGGGCAGGCGTAGCCATCGGTGCCGATGGCTTGATCGTGGAAGTCCATCCCGCCCCGGAAAAAGCGATCAGCGACGGCGCCCAATCTCTCGATCTCCCACAATTCCAAAAAATGATGAAGGATCTAGAGCCCTACATTCACCTGTGGAATGAGACCAGGAAGAGAGAAACAGCGGTATCCGCGGTGGCGGGATGAGTTCCACGGCAGGCGCGGCGAATCCGCAGATTCTTCCGGGCATTTCCATGATTCGCGAGGCGCAGAAATTCCTGGCAAAATATTTTGCGCCGACACGGCTGATTCCCGCACTGTTTCTCAGCCAAACGACGGGCAGAAATGTTTATTTGAAGTTGGAAACGGAGCTGCCCACATCATCGTTCAAGGTTCGCGGCGCGCTTTACGCTCTGGCACAGAGAATGAATCGCGGACAGGTTCTGGAAGTGGTGGCTTCGAGCACGGGGAACCACGGAGCGGCGGTGGCCTATGCTGCAAGGCAGTTCGGCATCAAAGCGAAGATTTTTCTGCCGGCAAATTGCAATCCTGTAAAACGCGCTCGGATTGCGGCGCTGGGAGCCGCGATCGTGGAGAGTGGCGGAAGCGATCCGGACTCCACATTCAGGCTGGCTGCGGAGCACGCCAGGCAGCCGGGAGTATGTTTCCTGAACGATGCAACCGATCTGGACATTCCCGCCGGTCCCGCGACGATGGGCTGTGAAGTCCTGGAGCAGCTTCCACAAGCCAGCGCGATCGTTGTGCCCATGGGCGACACCGCCTTGATTCGCGGACTCGCTGCAGCCGCAAAGCAGATTTCGCCGCAAGTGAAAATCGTTGGCGTGCAAGCGGAGCGCGCTCCTTCGTATTACTTATCGTGGAAGGAGGGCAAAGTCGTTGGCACGGAAACCTGCGACACGATTGCCGACGGGCTCGCAACGCGAACGCCCGAAGCGGCGAACGTGCGTGACGTGAAAAACTTCGTCGATGAAGTGTTCCTCGTGACCGAGGAACAGATGCTTCGAGCCATCGAGATTTTGCTGTTTGAAGAGCACGTCCTGGCAGAGCCCGCCGGAGCCGCGAGCACTGCTGCGCTCCTGAACTCCGGCGCCAACTGCGGCGAGCACGTTGTGCTGGTGGTAAGCGGAGCGAATATTTCACGCGAAGTGCTTCGCCGGGCTGTGGCTAACTCATAGGATTGGAAAATACGCCCTGTCCAGCATGTCTATGCTGGGATCCAGCGCGAAGAATCCACCAGCTTTCACTCGCATTCCGTAACTGGCCGTTCGGCCAAGTACGTTCAGAGCAAGTTCCATTGCTAATGGCGGCCTCTCCGGGAATCCTGAGACTGGCGGTTTCCTGGTGCCATCGCGAGAAGCTGCCAGGTAACTCAGAATATGGTAGCCATGCCTGGTTGGAAATGGACGCGAGGAGTATCGCTTGGGCTCTGCCTTCTTTGGTTGGGCTTTGCGCAAGTAAAGCTTGTGCATGCGCAATCCGGGGTAGACCCGCCCCAATCTGCAGGGCATTTTCGATTATTGAGGGCGACGGAAGGAAGGGCCATCGTCAATGCCGCTTTGAACCAAAATGAGTCGCCAAACGCGGTACAGGATTGCTCTCATTTAGTCCATCAGATCTACCTCGACGCGGGGTACGAGTATCCGTACGCCAGCTCTTTCGAGCTGTATGCGGGGAACGCGAATTTTGAGCGCGTGAAACACGCGCAGCCGGGAGATTTGATCGCCTGGCCCGGGCACGTCGGGATTCTCCTCGAACCGTCGGAGCACAGTTTTTACAGCTTGGTGAGCACGGGCCCGGAGGTCCAGAACTACGACGGGCCGTATTGGAGGTCGCGCGGGAGACCGCGCTTCTATCGTTACAAGAGGGAGGCCAGTGGAATCGCGACCGCAGCCAAAGCCCCGGGAGCTACGCAAGATCACAATTCTGCGAAGCTGGAAGACACGGAGGCAGTGGCCGAAGAGCGCTCTGCCAGAAGTGAGGCTGGCCCGCATCGTCCGCCTGACTCGGAAAGAAGGGTCGGTTGCGACCTGCCAGCTTCGGCCACCCCGGCTGCTTCGAGTGCCACGACTGATGTAGCACGAAGCTTCGTCATCGTGGAGGGGAATAAGCAGCCGACGAAAGCTGAAGTTGCCCAAGGCATCTCTGAACTGAGCAATGCCTCTGGAAACGTGTTGCGGACGGATGCCCCCTCAAAACTGAAGGTGGCCGTGGTCATTTTTGAGCGATTTCAGGTGGAGCGCCTGGAAATCAGACGAGACCATGGGTGGGCTCAATTGCAGGTCGATGCACGAGCCACAATCGTTGGTGGGGAAACGGATTACACGCGGAGGCGCAAACACGTCCGGTGGAAACTGCACCGTAGCGCTTCGGGCTGGGAGGCGACTGCGCCAACGGCTCGAACCTACGTGCCGCAGGACGTGGCGGTGAGGAATCTAGCGGCACAACTGGCGCGGGTGACCGAAACAGAAGGCCCTCCCGAACATCGTGAGGCCGTTCTCGGTCAGGAGTTGGAGCTTGCCGGATTACTCAGCGGGCTGCTAGGAAATAAATAGGCGTGTCGCGGCAGTTACAGGCAGCAAACTGTTCGCATCAAGCGCTCTGGCCAGATCTTCTGATTGCCTAGTGACCGGGGCTGACAACAGGTTGTTGCAAGCGCATAATCGGCAATTATGGCTACGCCTGACAAACACACAAGTCTTCTCAGCCAAGCTTCTTCAATGAAGAGGGCCGAACAGGACTGGCCCGCGCTGCCTCTGGGCGAATGGGAGAACACCTACCACACGCTGCACATGTGGACGCAGATCGTCGGGAAAATCCGCCTGACCCTTGCGCCACTCCAGAATCATTGGTGGAATACCGCGCTGTATGTGAGCGCGCGAGGACTGACGACTTCTTCCATTCCATACCGGGGACGAGCGTTCGAAATCGAGTTAGATTTCATCCAGCACCGGCTGCAGATTCGAACATCTGACGGTGGCGCGCGGGCTCTCCCGCTCTATGCAAAATCGGTCGCGGCGTTTTATAGAGAATTGTTTTCGGCGCTGCACGAATCCGGCATCGACGTCGCGATCAACACCAAGCCGCAGGAAGTTCCAAACCCGATCGCTCTCGATCACGATGAAACTCACACTTCTTATGAGCCCGAATATGCGAACCGCTTCTGGCGCATTCTTCTTTCAACGGATCTGGTGTTCCAGGAATTTCGCGCCCGGTTCGTGGGCAAGCAGAGCCCCGTTCATTTCTTTTGGGGCAGCTTCGATCTCTGCTGCACGCGATTTAGCGGCCGTCCCAGCCCGCTCCGCAAAGGCGTAATCACCTCCGAAGCTTACTCTCACGAATGCAGCAGCCTGGGATGGTGGCCGGGCAGCGGAGACGTTGCGGGCCCAGCTTTCTATGCGTACACGGCTCCGGAGCCACCCGGCTATGACCGACAACCGGCCCGGCCAAAAGGCGCGTTTTACCAGAAGAAGCTGCACGAATATTTGCTGCTGTACGACGATGTGCGCCATACAGCTTCTCCGCGCGACGAGATTTTGCAGTTCGCGCAGAGCACTTATGAAGCAGGCGCCAGTCTTGCGGGCTGGGATCGTGCTTCGCTTGAACGAAATTCGTCTTGAGGCCACGGGCTTAAATCCCCAAGCCGCAACCGGCGAGCCTAATAGATCGTGCGCGGATGCGCCCGAACCTTTCCAACTATTCGGTTTGACGCAATTCCTCGAGCCTCGACCTCAGGCAACTTTCCTTTTGGCAGCGTGCTCCAGGAGTTCGTGAATGAGAGTTTGGTAGGGCTTCGCCTGTTTGGCAGCGAGACGGCGGAGCTGAGCAAGAAGCCGCGGGGCGATACGGATGGCAATCAACTGTTTGGCGTTGCCAGTGACGGGCCGTCCCACGCGGCGGGCACGGCCGAGCTGCTCGTCCGTGGCTTCCGGAATATCGGAAAGGTCCAACTCACTATCCGGCATGTGCCTGGCGTTCCTTGCGCGTCGCCTGGCGGGCGCTGATGATGCGGATTGTTTCTTTTTCATTTTTCAGCCTTCGAATGGTGTAAACCACAAAAAGAACCCGGCCTGAGAAGGAGAAGCGTATTCTCGACGATCGCCGTTCTGAAATCGAATGCCTAAAATCATCCCAGTCAAGTCCTTCAGGATCGCCGAAGACGGTGGCCGCCTCCTCGAAGGAGACGCCGTGCTTCCTCAGGTTGGCATTTGCCTTGCGCGCGTCCCAAGAGAACACATTAATGTATATACACTAATCAACAGTGGTCGTCAATGAAGCTGTTCGAAGTCTTGTAAAGATCGACTAGGGGTGATCTGTAGGGCCTCCGGGTACAGGATTAGCTTTACCTGGCAGGAGATTGCGCGGAATCAGAGAAGCTTTCGGCAGCTTCGAGGGCGGTCGGATAGGTTTTCAGGAAGCGATCGGCGTGGGTTAGCTTGAGGACTCCCTCCATCATGCCGGTGACGCCGCTCAGCCGCATGGCGCCGCCTACCGTTTTCAGGCGGGAAAAACAGTTGACGAGCTTTCCCAGGCCGCCGCTATCGAGCTTGGTGACGTTCGAAAGATCAATCACCACACGCGTTTGCTTGTCGCTGATCAGCTGGTCCATGGCGAGTTCCAACTGCTTGCACTCGACCCCCATCTGAAGCGGTCCACTCAACTCCAGGATGACGACGCCGGGCTTCATTTCTTTTTTTGCGATTTGCACAGGCACCTTTCGAACGGCTGCAAGATTCTAGAAACGATGGCCGGAAGATTTCAAGCGCCATCCAGCAAGCAGGTATCAGCCGCCGGGCGCACCGTTTGTTGCCACAGCTTCCTCGCCTTCATAAGGGAATTCACGGATCATTCGAACGCAAGCAGTGAGCGCATCGAGAACCGAGTTTCCCCAGCCCGTCGGGAGAATCGGAGCTGTTTTTTGGTTGACGTACTTGTCCGCTTGCGCGAAAAAGCGCGCAAATTGACCTTTCGGAGGCGCGGCATACTCACTCACGGTGACGAGGAACGAGACTTCACCGCCCGATTGGGGCTTCTTGAATGAGAAATGATGAAGCTGTGCAAGCTCTTCGCAAACATCCTTCTGGGCAAACTTCCAATCGCTCACGGGCCCTCCGGCCGAAAGCCGCGATGCACGGGGACAATACGAAACAGGCGCATCTTAGGACGGGGGGCGCAGCAAGTCAACGACACCGACACGACTCGACACGACACGACTCGACTTGACACGACACGAGGCGGAAGCCAGCGAGAAACACATAGATGCAGCTCTCGAGAGAGAATTGCGAACGGCCCTTCCTTGACCGACCAATTCGAAAAGCTTTACCCAGAGAAAAATCAGGGAGCAGCAAAGGCCTGAACAGGCAGATTGCCTGGGTTAGGCGTGCTGAAGAATCGGACAGGACAAGCTTTCAGCGGCGAATCCCCATCACACGCATCAGAGTTTCCTGGACGTGTACGAGCTCGCGCTGGCGCTCGTGTTCTTCCTTAGTGCGGTCGGTGAGGGCTTCTTTTAGCAAGAGTAAGTTGCGGCGAAATTCGAGCTGGCCGAGAACCAGCCGGCTCAACGCTTTCAGCGCATCCCTCTGATCGGGCGCCAAATCGCGTGGAGAGCGATCGACAACGCAGAGGGTGCCAAGGGCGTAGCCATCTTCGTTGATCAACGGAGCTCCTGCGTAGAAGCGGATGTTCGGGTCGGAGACGACGAGAGGGTTGTCGCGAAAGCGTTCGTCCTCGAGAGCATCGGGAACGACGAAAACATCGGTCTGCAAGATCGCAGTAGAGCAAAAGGCGATATCGCGTGAGGTCTCGGAAGCTTTTATGCCCACGCGGGACTTGAACCACTGACGATTTTCGTCAACCAGAGAGATCAACGCGATCGGCGTTTTGCATACAAACGATGCCAGCAGCGTGAGATCGTCGAAAGCCTGTTCGGGGTCGGTATCGAGGATGGCGTACTTCTCCAGGACCATGATGCGGGCTTCTTCGTTAGCTGGTTTGGTGATGACCATAAGCCACCTCCTGGGGAGAAGCTGCGAGACGCGTGCAACCTCGCTGGGGCGGAATCATACTCCAAAAATTGCGGGCGTGGCGGTTCAATTAGTTACGGCGAGGGCCGCCCCGGAATCACCGAGCTTGAGGATGAGCACCTGGCCGTTCGACTGAAAAGTGCCGCCGGTAGCGGTCTTGGATTCCTTGAGAGGACTTTCGGGGAGAAAGTGCGAGACTTCGGCGACGAGTCCGGTCGAACTGAGCGTCTTTTCGACGTAGTCCTTCTCCAGGTCGATATCGGAATCGATTTTGTGAGTGACGCCGTTATTGCGCTGGTCGCGTTCGAATCCGATGTCGTGCGTCGCCGCACCGACCCACAGCGTTTGGCCGTTGACCTGAAACGGCGCCTTCCAGACGCGAAGGTGGTTGCGCGATGCGACCACCCTGATGGGCTCGGCGTGAGCCCAGCCGTAGTCCTGATGCCTGCCGAACAGATATAACGGGCTCATAGGCATCGTCAAATAGGATTCTTTCGAAATGCTTTCGATGATGCCGTGAAGAACGGTGTCAGTGACATCGGCGTCGACCTTCACCCAACCGGCAGTGATGAATACGCGTTGCATGGCATCTTCGGAACCGATGATGAGAAAGTTGACCATGTCGCCGGGATTGCCGTCTTTGTCGCCAATCCGGCGGGGAATTTTGGAGAAGAGGGAATTGTCGACTCCGGGAATCGAGCTAACCTGCTTGGCAACCTCCCGCGCGGTGCCGTCCGCGGTAACGTAGATCTCAATGCGGACGGTATAGGTGCCGTCGCCGGTGTCGCTGCTGGTCTGGTTGATGCCGACGGAAAGCTTTCCGGAGACCGCGGCGACCACATCGCGGTGTGCGCCGATGAGAAAAGGCTGGGCGGTATCCTTGTCGCCGATGCGGCCGATCAGGGCGCCGCGGCCGGCGTCGTTGAAGGGAAGAATGCGGATCAAATCCTTGAAGCCACGGGGGATGCCATCGGGCCCATTGTCACTCTTGGCGTCGGCATAGCGGAGCGTTCCATTGGCGGTGAAGATGACGTGTTCTCCGGGCTGAATGTCGATGCCCGCGTCGAGCCAGGTCTCCTCCCCGGTGAGTTGAACTTCCTGCGAGAGGCGCTGCTTGCCGGAAGGGACCTGGGTCGAGGGCGTCTTCTCCTGTTGCGTGGGAGCAGGGGAGCCTTGGCGGACGAGTTGGGCGCGGAGGCTATACGGGAACGATGCTGCCAGGAGGCAGAATCCCAAAGCGGAGGGCACCATTTTCATGAGAGGTCGCGGCATGGAACAAGCCATCCCAAGAGGAATCGAAGCGCATCTCCACTCTAAACAGCTGTCCCGCGAAATTGCAAGTGGGGTACGAACCCACGGAGCCATTGGGAGGCGAAGCGCATGGCTGCGCCGGTCAGCAGAGGCCAAAAAGTTCTTCGCCGAGAACGGGCGGGCTTCCTTGACGGAGTGCGTTAAGGGCTTGTAGATTGACAAGATGGCGTGGCATGGGGAGAACGCTAGGGACGCTCTCCGAGATGGCTAACCGCGCGGAGACTTGCTGCCAGCGGAACAGAAGCGGCTGCTCATCCAAGAGCGAATTGCGGCAAGAGGGCATGAGAAAACTAAAAAAACAAATCGTGGTGCTTGGCTTGTGCGTGGGGACGATCTTGCCAACCTCCGGCGTCGCGCAGGCGCCGGCTCCTGCTCCGGCGACTGCGCAAGGGCCAGCCAAGGTCCAAACGCAAACAGCGCCACGGGCACAAACGCCGCTGGCTCCGAGAAGGGATCTGCGGGCTGCAGACCGCAGCCCGGTGATTGTGGACGGCAGCGAGGCCATGTTCACGACCATGTGCGCGTTGCTGGCCTCGGGATTCGAATCCAACGTGAGCGCCGATCACTGGACGGCATTCCGTGCCCAGATGCGCGAGCGCCTGCGGCAGCAGCAAGGGCCGGCAGTGGATGCTGTGCGCGAGTTCTATCGGCAGCACGAACTGCGGGATCCTGGAGCGACGCTCTCCCGTTATCTGTGGTTTGGGCTGGTTTCCGGGCCAGCGCCAAAGTTTCAGATCGGTTTGCGGCGAGACGAAATTCCCCCGGAAGTACTGGCGCTCGAAGGCTTCAGCGAAATCCTTTCGGACTACTACCAGGAACAGAAGATCGGACAACTTTGGAAACAGGTGCAGCCGGTTTATGAGAGCGAGATTGAGCGGCTGCACGATCCGGTTTCGCAATTGGTGTTCGTGACGTCGGCCTATCTGCGCCAAATTCTGGATACCACGAATCCACAGACATTCACGATTGTGGTTGAGCCGTTGGTCGGGCGCATCACCAACGTGCGAAATTTCGGCGATCACTATGCGCTGGTGCTGAGTGGCGGAGAAGACATACCGGTGGACGTGGTGCGTCACGCGTACCTGCACTTTCTGCTCGACGGGCTGCCGCTGCTCTATCCGCACGTGGTTGCGGCGAAGCGGCCGCTGTATGAAAAGGCGGCACAGGCGCCGCGGCTGGACCCGGATTTGAAAGAAGATTTCACATCCTACTTCGCGGAATGCACGGTACGGGCGGTGGAACTGAAGCTCAAGCGGATATCGCCGGGAGAGAAAGAAGCAGCGCTAACCCGTGACGACGAAGATGGATTAGTGCTGGTTCGGCCCATTTTCGTGGCGCTGGCGAAGTACGAGAGTTCCGAGCCTTCCATGAAGCTTTATTTCCCGGATCTGGTGAGATCCATCGATTCGGTGGCGGAGGCGAAGCGGGACGCAGCGCTCACCTTTGCGCCAGCGGAGACGGCCCAGACCGCGGATAAGGCATCGGGTGAAGTAGTGTCTCGAAGTACTAAGCCGGCGCCAACCACTGTTCCGAACGATGCGGAAGTGATCGCGGCTCTGACGGAAGGGGAGCGGCGGATCGCCGAGAAGAATCTGCGAGCCGCAGAGACGTCTTTTGAAAAGGTGCTCGCGCGCTACCCGGATCAGCCGAGAGCCTTGTACGGAATTGCGCTGGTGGCCTACATGGACCACGATGCCGCCAGGGCCAAGCAGGTATTTGGACGGCTGACGACTGGAGAACATGCCGCGACGCAGGACCCCATGGTGCTGGCATGGTCGCATATTTACCTGGCACGAATTTATGATTTTGAGGGCAATCCTGAGATGGAGAAGGCGGAGTATCAATCCGCACTGGCGGTGGAAGGCGGGCCGGATCAGGCAAAAGAAGCGGCCCAAAAAGGGCTGGCGGCGTTTGCAGGAGAAAAGCCGACAGCGCGGCCGTAAGCGGATAGCTCGACGAGCGCAGGAAGAAAAGATTCATGATCGCGGCGGGGTACATGCGCCGTGCGACAGGCGTAGAAATAGCAATTACATGGCTCGAATGAAGCAGAGATTACGGAGGAGAAAAGCATGATCAGAGGCCGGAAGTCTTTTTTGAAAGCCGTAACAATCGCGGGAGTGCTGATGGCCGCGAACGGAATCGTTGCCGCGCAGGGCATGGGGGGCGGCCAGGGAACTCAGGGCCAGACGCCTCCGCCTGCGGCTGACAAATCGAAGACCCCAGACGTGGCTCCGTTGACGCTGGACGCTCCGGCTCCCGTCAGCGCGGAGGAAGAAGCAGCTTACAAGGCGTTTCACGACGCTCCAATGTCAGACACGAACAAGAAGATCGAGCTGGGCGAGGCGTTTCTTCAGAAGTATCCCCAAAGCCGCTACAAATCTCCTGTCTATTCGGCGTTGACGTTCGAATTCCTGCAGCTTGGGCAGGTGCAAAAGATGGAGCAGTACGGAGAGATGGAAATCGCACTGTCGCCGAATGACGTCGCCACGCTGGCGCTCCTGGGGCAGACCCTGCCACGAAGCCTGCACGGTAATCCTCCCGATGCGGACAAAGTTCTGGCCAAGTCCGAGCAGTATTCGAAGCAGGCCATTGAGATTACTCCCACGCTGCCGAAACCGCCGGAAATGACCGACGAACAATTTGAAAAGGCCAAGAACCAGACGTTGGCGATGGCCCACGGGGCGCTCGGATTGGTTTTCATTCGCAGGGGAAAGAACGCGGAGGCCATCCCGGAGCTCGAAACCTCGGTGAAGATCGATCCGACTCCGGACCCGGTGAACTATTATCTGCTGGGATTGGCGAACAAGAGCGCATCGCACTTCGATGATGCGGTGGCCGCATTCAACAAGTGCGCCGCCATTCCGGGGGCGATGCAGGCGACCTGCAAGACCCAATCAGAGGATGCCAAGAAACTGAGCTCCACACAATTGAGCGCGCCGAAGTAACCCCGAACCGGCGGCGCGTCGAAAATATGCAAGAGAATTTCCCGAGTGGCGACGATGCGCTGGAGGAACGGCTGGGGTACAAGTTTACGAGCCGGGCGCTTCTCGATTGCGCGCTAACGCACAGCTCCGCGGTGCCAGAGCTGAAAGCTTCAGGCATCGAGGATGCCGGCAGCGCCATTCTCCCCAAAGACAATGAGCGCCTGGAGTTTTTGGGCGACGCAGTGCTGCAATTGCTCGCCAGCGAATACCTTCTCTCCACTTTTCCCGAATGGAGCGAAGGGCAGCTTTCGAAGAGCCGGGCGCGCATCGTAAATGCCGGCTCGCTGGAAGCCGCGGCGCGGCGGTTGCGGCTCGGCGAGCATCTTCGGCTGGGGCGTGGCGAAGAGAAAACCGGGGGGCGGGATAAGCAGACGCTCCTGGCGGATGCCTTCGAAGCCGTGGTCGCAGGGGTTTACCTCGATGCAGGGCTGGGTCCGGCGCGAGAGGTGCTGCGACGGCTGTTGTTCGAGCAGGCTTTGGAAGAGCGCGGTGAGCGCATCTCGGAATCGGATCGCAAATCCGCATTGCAGGAATTTTTGCAGGGACGCGGACGCGCCCCGGCGGAATATCGCCTTGCCGCGGAAAGCGGGCCAGACCACCAAAAGGTTTTCTCGATCGAGGTGTGGGTGGACGGAGAGTGCATGGCCATGGGCGAAGGCAGCACAAAAAAAGAAGCGGAACAGCGAGCCGCGCGAAGCGCCATGGAACAGCTCGAGCATACGGAAACGAAAGGCTGAGGCGGAATGCCCGAAGAGACCATCGTCGAAGAGCAACTAGCGGAAAAGAAGCAGGAGCATCCGGGAGATCAGACGACCATTTCCGAATACTTGGAGTCGCTGCTGGTCACCGTGCTCCTGGCGCTCTTCGGAACCAGCTTTATCGTCCAGGCTTTCAAGATTCCATCGGCCTCGATGGAGGGTACTCTCCTCATCGGTGACCATCTGTTGGTGAACAAGTTTGTTTTCGGCGGGACCGGCGCCTGGTACGAGAAACTTTTGCCCTATCGTCCATTGCGGCGCTGCGACATTATCGTCTTCAAGTATCCTTTCTTGGATCATCAGCACTTCGTGAAACGTGTGATCGGCTTGCCAGGTGATCGCTTGAAAGTGGTTGACGGCAACGTGTACATCAACGGAAAAGTCTTGAATGAACCTTACGCTGTGCATGACCCATCTGCGCCGTACGATCCTTTCAACTATTCCTTTCCGCCTACGAAAGGCTTGGTGATTTCGCCCAATGTCATCCAGGAGTGGAGGCCGGAGATCCAGAAGTACGTGCACGGCGACGAGATCATCGTTCCTCGCGATAAATATTTCGCCATGGGTGACAATCGCGATCGCAGCCAGGACAGCCGCTACTGGGGATTCGTGGACCGCGACGCCATCATGGGGCGGCCTTTTTTGATCTATTGGTCGGTGGATGCCACCAGCAGCGATTACAGCGGAGACAGCACGTTCTGGACGCGCTTGACTGGGGTTTTCCAAACGCTGGCGCATCTGCCGTCTCGCACGCGATGGAGCCGCATGCTCCACACGGTGCATTAGAAATCTCCCTTCAACAAGGATTGCAAACGGGATGGGAGCTAGCCCTTCGCCCCCGGGCGGGCACAGCCTCGCCCCTACCCTTTTGCGCATGACTCTGCGAAACTTCCGAGCGAAATGAAAGTACCGCGAAAGTGGTGGAAGACGACTCTGGCGGTCCTGCTATTGCTGATCGCCTTGCAGGCCGGCGTGTCGCTGCTTTCGCGGACCCACCGCGTGCATGGTTATCTGGTGGCCCAACTGGAGAGGGCCTTTGGAAGGCCGGTGGAATCGGAGTCCTTCAACGTGCGCATTCTGCCCAGCCCGCAACTCGAAGCCGATAGCGTGACTGTGGGGGAGGATCCGGCCTTCGGCTACGAATATTTTCTGCGTGCCGAGCATTTGAGCGCCGGATTGCGATGGACGGGCCTGTTACGCGGACACTTTGAATTTGGAACCATTTCCGTAAGCCGGCCCAGCTTGATTCTGGTGCGAAATGCGGAGGGGCGCTGGAACCTCGAACGGTGGCTGCCGCCCGCAAAGCCGACTCCCGGGCAAAGCGCCCGCGCGTTTGGGCCGCCCTCGCCCGTGGCGCCCGTCAATCGCCTACAGAAAATTGAGATTGATGACGGACGCGTCAATTTCAAGGAGCAGGGGAATAAACTGCCGTTTGCCTTCACCAATGTTTCGGGAAGCATCGAGCAGATGTCTCCGGGCCGCTGGTCTCTGCAACTCGAGGCGCAGCCCTGGCGCAGCGGTGTGTCGCTCCAGTCTGCGGGCACCATCAAGGTGCGCGGCGACCTGGCGGGAACTTCCGCGCGGCTGCAGCCTGCGGAGATCAGCTTGCAATGGAGTCAGGCATCGCTTGCGGACATCTTCCGTCTCTTTCGCGGGCAGGATTACGGCGTGCGTGGGCTATTCGCTCTGGAGGCGACGGCTAAAAGCGGCAACGCCGCGGAAGATCAGCCGGGCGATTGGACGTTTTTGGTGCAGGGCCGCGCTTCGGAAATCCATCGCTGGGACTTGACCGAGCGTGCGGACAATCCGCGCGTCAATGTGAAGGTGAATGGCCGTTGGAACATCGGTTCGGGGAACCTGGTTGCCGAGCAGATCGCCGCGGAAGGGCCTCGTTCGAATCTGCGCGGACGATTCGAACGGACCGGCGTAAACGTGTCTTCCATAGAATTGCGTCTCGATTCCATGGGCGTACAGGCTTCCGACCTGCTCGCGTGGTACCGGGCGTTTCACCCGGACGTTGCGGAGGGCATCACGGCGGAACAGTATTTTACCGGCGGGATGATTCTCCGCGGGTGGCCGTTCGCAGTGGAATCGGCTGCGCTCTCAAGTGCCGGCGGCGTCGTGAAAGTGCCGGGTTTTGCCGAGCCAATACGCATCGGCGCGGTTCGCGGTGGCCGAGACCGCTCCATGCTGGTGATTGGGCCGGTCCGCGTTGCGCTCGGTGGTGACCTCCGCGAAGTCACGGCCCCAAAAAAAAGGCGCGTTGCCCTGGCCATGAACAACGCCGCGGATCTAACTCTCGAGCATGACTTGATTGCCCAAGGAGGCAGCCTTAGCCTGGAAGGCAATCTTCTTAAAGCAGAAAATTTTCTGAAGTTGGCTGCCGCTTTTGGACACCAGCTAAATCACGGCTGGGAATTAAGCGGCCAGGCCACGGCGCTGACGAAATGGCAATGGAAGAAGCCTTTCAGTGGCAACTGGAATGGAAGAATCGGGTTTACTAACGCAAGCTTGACTGTCGCGGGATTGAATCAACCCCTCAAAATATCCGAGGGCGCCCTGGATTGGGTCGAAGGCCGGCGCATCGCGCAACTCATGAAGGTGGAAGCGTTCGGGGGAAGGTGGTTGGGAAACGTTGAGGAAACTCCGCCCACCGAGGGCGAAGACGGGCCGCGCTGGAAATTCCGTTTGGCCACGGATCAGTTGGACGCCGCGGAGTTGGATCGCTGGGTCGGGCCAAGAGCGCGGCCCGGCTGGCTGCAGCGGCTGCTGCCATCCCTGCTGGGTGGCTCGGCGCCGAGCACACCTGCGAGCGAACTCGTGCGGCGCGTGAATGCCGAAGGCGAGCTCGAGGTCGGGCAGTTGACCATCGAGAAACTGCATCTCGAGCAGGTGCGCGCGAAAGGTTCGCTGCACGATTTGCATTTGGAGGTCAGCGACGCGAACGCGGAATGGGCTGGGGGCACGGTACATGCCAGAATAGATGCCAGGTTCTTGCCGCGGCCCACTTATGACGTCGCGGCGCAATTCGAACGTGTAAATCTGGCTCAACTTCCGGGAACTGGACGCGTGGCGGAACGCGTGACCGGTGTAGCGGCGGGAACTTTGCAGCTAAAGACCGACGGCGTGGGCCGCGACGAATTGTTAGCGAAACTCACAGGGCGCGGCGATTTTCAGTTGAGCAAGGTGGAATTTCGCGGTTGGGATGTGAATGCCAGCATCGCCGATGGCGCCGTGCATACTGGAAACTCCCGGTGGGCGAGCGGAGAAGGCTCTTTCCGCCTGAAGGATCGCAGCATTTTCCTGGAAGAGCTCAAGCTTGACGGCGGCAAGGAATGGACGCTGGTGAATGGCACGCTCAGCTTTGGGCAGGACGCGGACTTAGCCGTGGAAACAGCGAGCGCCCACAAGAGGGAAGGCCGCAAGACCATGGACATCTCGATAGGACACGTGCTAAAGATTTCCGGGCCATTGGATGGGCCGAAGATTTCGGTGGAAAAGGCAGGAGCTCGGCAGCCCGCGGATTGAGATTCGAACGCTCGAATTGAATCGTTCGAATGCGCGGCGGTGAAAGCATCGAATCGGTTATGAAAAACACGATTCAACTCATTGCGGGAATACTTCTCCTGGCGGTTGCCGCTGTGGGCTCCGGCGACAATCGTGTCAACCTCTTGCCGAGACTGCAAGCCGGGCAAACCTTCACCTACATGATCCGCTACCGCAGTGATAGAAACGTAAAGACAGAGAGCAATGTCGCCGCACCCATGGCGCCGAATAGCTCGCAGTTGGACGCGCATGGCGTGCTTCAGATTGATGTCCTGGACTCGCAAGCGGCCGGTGGCAAAGCTGCCATTCATGCGCGAGCATTTTTTCGCAATCTGGATTCCAGCGCACAGTCAAAAAAGCCGGACGGCCAGGAACCCGATGGCCGGATTCCGCGCGATGTTTCTGACTCTAAGATCGTGGAATTTACGATTTCTTCAAACGGCTCGGTAGAGAAAGTGAGCGGCTTGGATTCGCTCTCTCCCGAGCAACAGCAAGCCTGGCGAGAATGGGTGGCGCGCTTCGCGCTGGCGTGGACGCTCCCGGCCAACGGCGCGAAGTTGGGCGAAAAATGGAAGTCCGAACAGCCGGAACCGGCGAGTGCGCCGATTGCCTCGCTGGTCTGGGAGAGGGAATCGCAGTACGTACAAAACGAACCGTGCCGGGCCAGCCAGTTTTCGCTCATGGGCGAAGTCTCATCTGGGACCGGCGTTGCCGATACCTGCGCGGTGCTGTTGACGACGGCTTCGCTGAAACAGAAATCCTCGCCCAAAGATGCCACGCCCGATGACTTCAAGATCCATGATTTGAAGACCTCGGGCACGGCGCGTGGCTCCAACGAAATCATCACCTATATTTCATTGACCACAGGCCTGGTGGTCCGCGCAACCGAAAACGCCAGCCAGCTCATGGATGTCACCGTGGCGAAGTCCGATGGATCAAACCGCGTGCGCTACCACGTGGACGCCAATAGCCACTCGGAAGTGCTCCTCGTGTTCGCGGCCCCGGTCATTCGCCCTTGATCCAGCGGCTGGAGCTAGCACCAGCGCTCCGATCAATCTCGACGCAACGATAGTTAAAATACTCCGCCCGAGCAGAGATAGCACCTGACGCGGCTACTTTGCCTCTTTCGGCTCCTTCGGCGGGCAATTCGCGTCGAAGGCCGCCTGCATTTGCCTCAATTTAAGCACTCCGTAAAACACAGTAATCGCCATGATGACAACCAGAGACCCAGCGAACCCCTTTTCGATCCCATAGTCACCCTCGCGGTAGGCGATATAGCTGGCGATGATCAAGCAGAGGATGAGGAGGTTAACGACCCAGTTCACCGCTTTCGGTACGACAAAGTGTACTGTGCCAAACCCGGCTAGCTGGTAGAGCAGGAACGGCAGGATCGCTACAGCCGGCAGAAGTTCAGAGGCACCCAGCGTGACTTCGGCAGTGCCGGGAGCCACGTCGTGCAGAAGCCTGCTATGCGCCAATTCATGGAACAGCGACGGTATCGCGCACAAGAAAGGCACCACGCAGAGTAACTCGAGCACCAGCGCCCCGCTCCACACGCCAACCTTGGACGACTGATCGGCGCCCTTGTCACTTGATTCCGAGGCGATAAAGAGCCCGCCGACGATGGCCGACGCACTGGACAACATCAACAGCTCTACCGTGATGCCAAAGCTTGTCGGCTCCCCCGCTTTGATGAGCAGCAGGCCCATGAAACCCGGGGTGTAAAACATCACGCGCACCAGCCGCGCCCAAACGCGCGCGTCACGCTCCGGCGGCAGGATGGGGAGCGGACGTCCGTCGGCTCCGGTGGTTGGTCTGGCTTTAGACATAGAGGTTTCCTCAAATTGCGAGAATCTAGCAGCCGCCGCATACACTACCACGGCCCTGCAGTTGCGGAGGAGAACAACCCGTCCTCGATTCGATGAAAAGGCCCGTAAATTGCGGTTTTAGCCCGATCCGGTGAAGCCTGCCCACTGTTACTTTTGACAGTGGAACGCTCTCTGAATGAGCACTAGTTTTTCAATGCGCTAATCACAGAACCGCGGCTGGAGTGATCTCTCGCATTTCCAGGAGGCCCAGTGTCTCGTTCCCTCATCGTTATGCCTGACGATTCGTCCAAGCCGATTCTGGATGCCATCAATGGCGCGACAAAGTCGCTGCGCGTCAAAATGTTCCTTTTCTCGGATCCCTCGCTCTTGAAGGCCGTGATTGCCGCCCAGCACCGCGGCGTACAGGTACGCATCATGCTCAATCCTGCCCGCCGTAGCGGTGAATCGGAAAACAAGGAATCCCACAAAAAGCTGGCGGCGGCTGGTATCAAGGTCATTGACAGCAATCCCGAGTATGACGTCACCCACGAAAAGTCCATGGTGGTGGATGATGAGACCGCATTTGTGAAATCCCTGAACTGGGAAACGAAGAACCTTACTGAAACACGCGATTACGCCATCGTCACTTCTCATGCTCACGAAGTTGCCGAAATCATCGAATGTTTCGAGGCCGACTGGAATCGAAAGCCTTTTAAAGGGACCGAGAATTCCCATCTCATCTGGTGCTGCGGCAACGGCCGGGAGCGCATTGCTGAATTTATCGACGGCGCTAAGGAGTCTATCTTTCTGCAAAACGAGCGCTACCAGGATGCCGTTATTATTGAACGCTTGGTCCGCGCCGCGAACCGTGGCGTGAAAGTTCACGTCATGGCCCGCCCTCCTCATAAGCTGAAAAAGGAAAAGTTGGTTGAAGCTGTCGGCGGGATGCGCATCATGGAAGATGTCGGCATCAAGATTCATAAACTGAAACACCTTAAACTCCACGCCAAGATGCTCCTGGCCGACCATGCCCGCGCCATCGTGGGCTCCATCAACCTGGCGCCGGGAAGCTTTGATACTCGCAGGGAACTGGCCATCGCGGTGGACGACAAACACGTCGTCAAACGCCTGTCGAAGATTGCGAAACACGACTGGAAACACTCGCACCCGCTCGATTTGACGGACGAAGGCCTTCTCAATGAGCTCAAGGAGCATAAGATGAAGGGGGCTGAAAGATTGGCGCTTGGGAGCGAGGATAAAAAACAGAAAAAGCATGAGAAGGACAAAAAAGGAAAAAAGAAATAGGACCGAGACGAATCGTCGCCGCAATAGTTCTCCCGTTTACCATTCCTTGCTGAGTCCACATAACAGCGCGCTACTCTTCTGTCGGCGTCCCTTCACTGCCTTCGGCGGACGGCGGCCTGCTCCTTGATTCGAGAGCCAAACACCAAAGCTTGCATGGCGGAGTATAATGGAGGTTTCGGCAGCCCCCATCAGGGCCGCAGGAGACCTGTCCCATGAAATTCAAGCTGCATAGCAACTACCAGCCGCGGGGCGATCAGCCGGCGGCGATTGAACAGCTCTACCGCGGCCTGGAAGCGGGCGCGAACCACCAGGTGTTGCTGGGCGTCACGGGCTCGGGCAAGACGTTCACCATGGCGAAACTGATCGAGCAGGCCAATCGTCCCGCGCTGGTGCTGGCGCACAATAAGACGCTGGCGGCGCAGCTGTACCATGAATTCAAGGGATTTTTCCCGGAGAATGCCGTCGAATATTTCGTCAGCTACTACGATTTTTATCAGCCGGAAGCCTACGTTCCCTCCGCGGATATTTACATCGACAAAGAAGCCACAATCAATGACGAGCTGGATAAGCTGCGCATGAGCGCGACGCGCTCGCTGTTCGAACGCCGGGACGTCGTGATCGTCGCGTCCGTTTCCTGCATTTACGGCATCGGCTCCCCCGAAGCGTATTACGGAATGCTGATCACTTTGGTGAAAGGGCAGCAGACATCGCGTGAGGCGCTTCTGCGCCGCTTGGTGGACGTTCAATACGAGCGATCGGAAGATTTGCGGCGCGGAACATTTCGCGTGCGCGGAGACATGATCGAGATTTATCCACCGTATCAGGACGAAGGTTTCCGTCTTGAAATGTGGGGTGAGCAGATCGATTCCATCCGGCAGATCGACCCGTTGACAGGCGAAGTGAAATCGGGCCAGGAAGATCTGCCCCAGGTGACGATCTTTCCAAAGACGCACTACGTGATGCCGCAGGAACAACGGGAGCGCGCGATTGTTACGATTCAGGAAGAGCTGTGGTGGTGGAAAAAGGAACTGGAGAAGCAGGGAAAGTTTGTCGAAGCCCAGCGCGTGGTGCAGCGCACCATGTTTGACATTGAGATGATGCGCACCATCGGCTATTGCCACGGCGTCGAAAATTATTCGCGCCACTTGAGCGGGCGGCTGCCGGGAGAAGCGCCGCCAACGCTACTGGACTACGTCCCACAGGATTTTTTGATGTTCATCGACGAATCGCACCAGACCGTGGGGCAGGTGCGCGGCATGTTCAACGGTGACCGCGCGCGCAAGCAGACACTGGTGGACTACGGCTTTCGAATGCCCTCGGCGCTGGACAACCGGCCGCTCACCTTCGAAGAATTCGAACGCCGCATGAATCAGGTAGTGTACGTCTCGGCCACGCCGGGGCCATACGAACTAACGCGTGCGGGTGGCGAAGTCGTCGAGCAAGTAATTCGCCCCACGGGATTGGTCGATCCTCAGGTCGAGATTCGCCCCGTGAAGGGGCAGGTGGATGATCTGCTGGAAGAAATTCGCGTGCGGGCAGAGAAAAACGAACGAGTGCTGGTGACCACGCTAACCAAACGAATGGCTGAGGATTTGTCCGAATATTTTTCGGAGATTGGCGTGAAATGCCGTTACTTGCATTCGGAAGTGGAAACGCTCGACCGCATCAAGATTCTGCGCGATTTGCGCCGCGGTGAATTTGACGTGCTGATTGGCATCAACTTGCTGCGCGAAGGGCTGGATTTGCCGGAAGTCTCGCTGGTGGCCGTTTTGGACGCGGATAAAGAAGGGTTCTTGCGCAGCACCACGTCCTTGATTCAAACTATCGGCCGCTGCGCGCGTCACGTCGAAGGGCGAGCGATCTTATATGCTGATCGCCGAACAGATTCAATGAATCAGGCCATCGACGAAACGAACCGCCGCCGCGCCAAGCAGGTGACCTACAATACGGAAAATAACATCATCCCGATGTCCATAATCAAGTCCGTCGACATGGACCTGGCGAGAATCGTCGAAGCGGATTATGTGACCGTGCCGATCGATGATGCGGGCCTCGATTCCGCCGCGGCAAACATCAAGAGCGAAGTGCAGCTCGCGGAAGTCTTGCAACAGCTCGAGACGCAAATGCGCGAAGCCGCGAAAAAGTTTGAATTCGAAAAGGCCGCGCAACTGCGCGATCGCATTCGCTCCCTGAAGCAGAGGGATTTGTCGGGGCTGTTTTCCACCGCATCCGCCACTGCGGCTTCTGAGCCTGCGAGCTAGACGTTGCCCCGTTTCAATTCGTCGAGCGGATAAAATGTGCCACGCCAGACGATGCCGCCTTGCTTGAGCGTGACGAACGTCGAGCGCAGCAGCATGTAACTCAAGAGTAGGCCGCCGAGCGGGTGGGTGAGCGAATAGAGTGGCGAGACTCGCATGGTCATCGCGACGCCGGTGTGGAAGCTAAGAATCAGCGCGAGCGCCGCGACCGCGAAGACTCGAATCCAGCCGTGGCTGAATAAGACGCCAAAAAAAGGCGCTACATTAAGAAGCAGCAGGCCGGTGATTCCCATGGCGACAACCCCAAGATTGTATCCGGCGCCCGCGAAAAAGTTCTTGGTCACCCCACGAACAAGATTTCCAAGCCCCGCGTGCCAGCGAACGACCACGCTATCCTGCGCTATTCCCACTCCTGAACAAAAACCCGATTGCTTGATGATTTTTCCGAGCTTCATGTCATCGATCACTTCCATCGCCAGCCGGCGGTGCGTTCCGCTGGCTTCGTAAGCCGAGCGCCTTACCAACTGAAAAGCGCCGACTCCCACGTAAAAGCGCGAATGAGGATTGCTGACGCGGTATGGATCGCTCGCAATGTGAAAGAGAAAAGCGAAAAATGTGATGAGTACTTTTTCCCAGAAACCGATCATTTCCACGTCGCCAAAAAGCGAGAGATGATCCAGGTTTCGTTGTTTCACAAGCGTGATGGCGCGGCGTACGGAACCGGGCTTGAAGCGCACGTCCGCATCGGTGAAGAGCAGCCAATCTCCACTGGACGATTCGAACGCTCTCTGGAGCGCGTGCGGTTTGCCCAGCCAGCCCGGCGGTAGTTCCGCAACATGCACGACGCGTAGCCGCCGATGCGCCGTGGCAAATTCGTCGAGAATGCGCCCGGTCGCGTCATTCGAACGATCATCCACGGCGATGACTTCAAGATTCGGGTAATCAATGTCCATCAGCGTTGCGAGCGCGCCCGGAAGTTTTTCTTCCTCGTCGCGCGCGGTAAAAAGAAGTGAAATGCGTGGACAATCCCCATCGGCAGCCGGCGCGAAATCCCTCAGCCAGGGAAGCCGGAAAGCACCGTAAGCAACGCGGAGGCCGTAGGTAAGCCAGAAAAATGCGATGAAACCAAAGACGAGGAGTCCGAAAAGATGCATGGAAATTGGTGCCGGCGCTGACCTCAGGTTATGCTAACACGAGATGGAAAATAGCTTGGCTATCATCGGGGCGGGACGTGTGGGGCGCGCACTGGGGCGCCGGTTGCGCGAGCTGGGATGGAAGATTGGCGCGGTCATCACGCGGAACGAAGCCAGCGCGCGGCGCGCCGTCCGCTTCATCGGAGCGGGAAAACCGCACGCCGGCATGACGCGGCAGATACTCGCCTCGCGCGTGATCTTGGTCGCCACACCCGACGATGAGATTGCCGCTGTGGCGCCGGAACTGGCGCGCATTGGCGCTGAGGAACTTCGCGGGAAAGTGGTTCTGCATACCAGCGGCGCGCGGGACGCCCGCGTTTTGGATCCTGTGAAGGCCTGCGGCGCGGCGGTCGGATCGATCCATCCGTTGCAATCGTTCAGCGGCGTGACCGTGCCCTCGCTGGAGGGAAGAATGTTTGCGGTGGAAGGCGACGCACAGGCGGTAAGCGTAGCGCGCCAAATCGCGCGTTCGATCGGTGGGTCGCCCGTGAAAATTCCGAACGGCAAAAAAGTTTTGTATCACGCCGCGGCGACGATGGCGGCGGCTAATGTCCTGGCAGTGGAAGAAGCCGCGTCACAATTGCTGATGTCCCTCGGCATGAAACGCAACCAGGCCACGCGGGCGCTGCTGACTTTGACGCGGCAGGTATTGGAAAATATGGAGCATCTCGGCCCGCGGGCGGCGTGGACCGGGCCACTTTCTCGCGGAGATTACCGGGTTTTGGAAGCGCATCTGGAGGCTTTGCAGAATTTTCCGGAGGAATTTGCGCAGGCGCATGAACTTCTGAATCGATTGGCAGCGCGGCTGCTTGCGCAGGATGTCGGCGGGATGCTGGCCGAATTGAAAAAAATAACCGCAGCGAAGAAATCAAAGGTCATGGGGGGCAACGCGTGAAACCACTGCAAGTGGGAATCGAAAGTACAACTCTGTCGAATGGATTGAAAGTAGTGATCGCGCCGGACAACACCGCGCCGGTGGTGACCGTAGGCGTGTACTACAAAATCGGATTCCGGCTGGAGCCGCAGGGTCGCAGCGGATTCGCGCACCTCTTCGAGCACATGATGTTTCAGGGCTCGGCCAACGCGCCAAAGATGCAGCACATTAAGCTCATCAATTCGAGCGGCGGCACGCTCAACGGTTCGACTTCCTACGACGTGACCAATTATTACGAAGCCGTGCCGTCGAATGCGCTCGAGCGCGTGCTGTGGCTGGAGGCCGACCGCATGCGCGCGCTGAAAGTGGACGATGAGAACCTGAAGAACCAGCGCGACGTCGTGAAGGAAGAAGTTCGAGTGAACGTGATGAACCAGCCGTACGGGGGGTTTCCCTGGCTGGATATGCCGCCGGTGGCTTTTCGCAATTGGGCGAACGCGCACAATTTTTACGGCGATTTCGCCGATCTCGATGCTGCGGATCTGAAGGATGTGCAAGCGTTTTTCAAGACCTACTACGTGCCGAATAATGCCGTGTTGCTGGTGCTTGGGGATGTGAAAGTGGAGGAGGGAATTGCGCTCGCGAAAAAATATTTCGGCGATATTCCGGCGGGGGCGGTTCCACCGTTCGCGGATCCTAGCGAGCCGGAGCAATCCGAAGAACGCCGCGGCAACGTGGAAGAAAAATTCGGGACGCTGCCTGCGATGGCCATCGGCTACGTGCTCCCGGCGCGCCGGACCGCCGACTGGTGCGCCATGGCCCTGCTGGACCAAGCGCTGCATGGTGGCAGAGCGGGGCGGATGCATCGCGAACTGGTGCAGGAGAAACAGATTGCCGTGGAGGCCGAAGGCGGCATTGACGATCTTTTCGGATACAACGGCCCGAGTCAGGTGACCACGCGCATCTTTCACAAGTCGGAGTTTTCGAGCGAGGCCGCGCTGGCTGCATTTGATGCCGTGATTCGCGAAGTGCAGGAGCAGGGAATCAGCGCGGATGAACTGGAGCAGCTGAAGGTGAAGTGGCGCTCGGATTATTACGCAACGCTCGAAGGCGGCCGCGGTGGGTCCATGCCAAAATACGGCCTGATGCATCTTCTGGCATGCTTCACGCTCTTTGATAACGAGCCGCAACTTGTGAACACCATCCTGGATGATTTTCTGGCCGTAACGCGGGAACAGATCCAGGCCGCGGCAAAAAAATATTTGCGAAGAGAAAAGCGCGCGATTGTCTTCCGCACTCCGGTGAAGGCCAGCGAAAAGGAGGCTGCGTGATGGCGACGCGCACGGTAGAAGTGGCGACAGGCGTGCCGGGACTTTCCGCGGAGCGCGCCGTGACGTGGCCCAAGCGCACGAAAGCGCGTCTTTCGAACGGCATCGAAGTGATTCTCGCGGAAGCTCATTCGATTCCAAAGCTTCATGGCGAACTCTTTTTCCGTTCGGGCAACGCGGCGGTTGCCGATCGCGCGCCAGGTCTCGCGGAAATGACGGCCACCGTCGTTCGAACGGGAACCGCGAAACGCGCGAGCCGGCAGATCGAAGAAGATTTGCGCCGCATTGGCGCGGACCTTACTTCCCACGCGGGCGCCGACACCAGCGCAATTTCGTTCGCGGGCCTCTCGGAATTTGCGGAGCCGCTGCTGGGAATGGTGAATGAACTGGCGCGCGAAGCGGCGTTTCCTGAAGCGGAGTTCGAACGCGAGCGCCGCCAGAAACTCGAAGAAGTAAAATTGGAGCGCACGCAGCCGGGATTTTTGGCTAGCGAACGATTGCGAAAAGTTTTGTTCGGCGCGCATCCGTACGCGCTGGTTTCTCCGAGTGAAGAGCAAGTCGCCGCCTACAAACGCGAAGATTTGCAAAAGGTATACCGCGATTCCTACACGCCGGAAAATGGATTGCTCCTGGTCGTAGGCGATTTCGATTCGAATGAGATGATGAGGGGCGTCGAAAAAGTTTTTGGCGCATGGGCCGGAAAAAAACCGGAATCGAAAACAGCCACGCCTCCCGCGAATCCGCGCGGGCGGCGCGTTTATCTGGTGCATGTGCCCGGCGCGGTGCAGACGCAAATTCTGGCGGGGTGCCATGCCATTACGCGAAAGCATCCGGACTGGGTGAAGCTCGGTCTCACGAATAGTTTGTACGGCGGTGCATTCAACTCGCGGCTGGTCATGAATATTCGCGAGGACAAGGGCTACACGTATAGTCCGCGGAGCGGCGCGCATGCGTTGCGGCAGTACGGATATTTTTCAGTTTCCGCGGCAGTGCGCAACGATGTCGTGGCTGCTTCGCTTACGGAGATTTTCTACGAGATGGACAAGCTGCGGTCGGTGCCGGTGCCGGTTGCGGAACTGGCCGATGCGCAGAATTATTTGAGCGGCGTTTTTGCCCTGGGGCTTGCGACGCAGGATGGTTTGCTGTCGCAATTCTCCACCGTGGCGCTCAACGAATTGCCGGACGACTACCTCGAAACATATCGCGCGAGAGTCCGCACACTAACTCCGAATGATTTGCTCGAAACCGCGAGAAAATATCTGGATTCGGCGAACATGCAGATCGTCGTGGTCGGCGATCGCGCGCAAATCGAATCGCAGGCCGCGCTTTTCGGCGAGCTCGAAATTTACGACGCGCAAGGGAAGCAGCTGAGCTAACCGAGACTTTCTTTGTTATTAATTTAGATATCTACAGCTCCGGTAATGATCCTCCCGCGTTTTCTCTATCGACTCCTCGTTCTCGTTGCTTGCTTCGTGTTTCCATTTTTTGTGAGCTCGCTCGCAGCCAAGAAAAAACCGCCGACGCAGCCGGTGAATCGAATACCGCAACATCGGAACAGTGGCAGCTGGTGCCGGGGATCGGGCCGGCGACGGCGGACAAAATATTGAAAATGCGTCAGTCATATGGCCCGTTCAAGAGCGTGGATGACTGCTGGCGGTCCGCGGGCTGGGGCCGACACGCCTCGAAAAGATGTAAGCGAGATTCATGGTCATAGAGTTTGGTGGGTCGGACGCCCCGGCGCTTCGATGCGGAGGGGGACCTGGTCGGCGATGCGGATGCCGTAGCCTTCGAGGGCGACGACTTTTTTCGGGTGGTTGGTGAGGACCCGAATGTCCTTGAGGCCGAGGTCGATGAGAATTTGCGCGCCGATGCCGCTTTCGTGCTGGACCATGCGCTGGCGGGCGGGCTCACGATCGAGCTGGCCACGCTGATGAAAATGAATTTGCGGAAGCGCGCCGGGCTCCGCGGCGGTTTCGACGCTGAAGCCGCGGCCAGTGTGATGGAGGTAGAGAAAGACGCCTCGATTTTCCTTGGCGATGGCGGCGAGCGAGCGAGAAACCAGTTCACTGCAGTCGCACGCTGTGGAACCGAAGACGTCTCCGGTGAGGCAGTGCGAATGAACGCGCACCAGAGCGGGCTCCGCGCCTTCCAGATCGCCACGCACCAGGGCGATGTGCTGGTCGTGATCCACGTCGCTGGCATAGGCGACCATGCGGAAATCGCCAAAGCGTGTGGGGAGAACGGCTTCCGCCACGCGGCGCACATAGCGCTCGTGCTGCATGCGGTAGCGAATGAGGTCCGCGACGGTGAGCATCTTAATGTTGTGCTGGCGGCAAAATTCGAGGAGCTGCGGCACGCGGGACATGGTGCCGTCTTCGTTCATAATTTCGCAGATGACGCCGGAGGCATCGAGGCCGGCGATGCGCGACAGGTCGACGCTGGCTTCGGTTTGGCCGGCGCGAACGAGGACGCCGCCATTGCGCGCGCGAAGCGGGAACATGTGGCCCGGACGGGCGAGGTCCTGCGGCTTGGTCTTGGGATCGATGGCGGTGAGGATGGTGATGGCGCGGTCCGAGGCGCTGATGCCGGTGGTGACGCCGAGGCGCGCATCAATGGCTTCGCAGAAGGCGGTGCCATGGACGGAGGTGTTGATGGGCGACATGAGCGTGAGATGGAGCTCGTCGCAGCGCTGCTCGGTAAGCGTGAGGCAGATCAGGCCGCGGCCGTGCCTGGCCATGAAGTTGATGGCGTCGGGAGTGATCTTTTCGGCGGCCATGGTGAGGTCGCCCTCGTTTTCGCGGTCTTCGTCGTCGACGAGGACGACCATGCGGCCCTGGCGAATCTCTTCGACGGCTTCTTCAACGGTGGCGAATGGCGGTTTGTTGGCGTCAGACACGGAGCGACTCCTGGCGATAGTTTACCGAATTTGATGAAACTAAAGCGATTAAAGTCGCAGCGGCGGCTCGGCGGCGATGGACTTCAAATAATCCTTTAGGAATTTTCTGTTTGTACCCCCTATACCCCGGCATTTTTGAAAAGAGTGTGGAAGCGTTTGATTGCAAAAGAGATGTGAAACGCTCTTGGTGCAAAAAACGACAAAAGAGAGGCAAGAGCGGAGACACCGTTGGAAGGTTGGAAGTTTGCGAGTTTGAAGGTTGGGATCCCTTTGCAATGAAGGCTCGGAGGGCTGAGGAGGCGAGGCGAGTTCCCAAATGGGAGGAGCTGGCATACCCCCCGTGATTGACGAGTGCGCCGCGAGCGCTCAAGAAGCATCTCATTAATCAGGGTCACGAATGCCGGACGGTTCAGGAGCGGGCTGGTCTGGAAAAGAAAACGGTGAGCTTCTGAGCCTCGCGGAAGCTACTCTTGATGTCCTGGTCACGGTGGATACAAATCTCCAATACAAAACTTGACGCGTCGCAAAATCGCTATTGTGGTTGTGCAGTCCTCCTCCAATCACCTGGAACACCTGCGCCAACACTTTCCGGCGTTGGTCTTGGCCCTCGAGAAAATCCGGCCCGGGGAAATAGTTCAGGTTGGCAGCAGGCGCGCGGAATATACGACGTGGGACGCCTGGCTAAAGTCCTGTGGTTCCTGGTCGTGTTCTTCACGTTGCTGGCGGGGCCGTTGCAGTTTGTGCCGCGCTTCCGTGAGAGCAACGGGAATCGCCATCACTTCCTAGGATGGATCTACCGCGGCGCCGTCTTGCCTGGCTGGTGAAGGCGAGGGCTGGGCACGCTCAAATCACTACAATATTTGCGGCCGCCACTCGTCTACAAGAATGGATGGATGAGCCGCTGAGGATCTTGGGGATGACCGAGCAAGACCGTCAAATCTCCGAGATCGTCGCGCAAGAACGATCCCGACTGCGCAATTTCATCCGCCGGCGTGTGCCCGACCCCGCCGACGCCGAGGACATCGTGCAGGAGGTGTTCTACGAACTGGTAGAAGCCAATCGCCTGCTGATGCCGATTGAGCACGTGACCGGCTGGCTTTTTCGCGTCGCGCGCAACCGCATTACGGACCTTTTCCGCAAGAAGAAGCCGGAGAGCTTGAGCGACGCGGCGGTCGAGGGCGAAGGCGGCGAGGTGCTCGAAGGTCTGTTGCCATCGCCCGATGCCGGGCCGGAAGCGCTGTACTTCCGGAACGTGCTTTTGGATGAACTGGAACTTGCGCTGGACGAGCTGCCGGAGGAGCAGCGCGAGGTGTTTGTTGGGCACGAGCTGGAAGGACGCAGTTTCAAGGAGATGGCCGCCGAGACCGGCGTGGGCGTGAATACGCTGCTCTCGCGGAAGCGCTACGCGGTGCTGCATCTGCGCGGACGATTGCAAAGCGTTCACGACGAATTCGCGAAGAAATGAGCAGAAGAAACGGGGAACAGCACATGAGAAAAAAGAAATGGATCGCGGTTATCTTTCTGGCGCCACTGGGGATCGCGCTTTTCATCTGGATTGGCGGCGAACTGGTGATGCATCTGTGGAACTGGCTGCTGCCGACGCTGTTCGGATGGCGGAAAATTACTTTCTGGCAGGCTTTCGCACTGCTGGCGCTCTGCCGGATTCTGTTCGGAGGCGTTAGCGCCCGTGGCTCTCAGCGCTCCGGTATGCGGCGGCGAATGAACGAGCGCTGGGAGCGGATGACGCCCGAGGAGCGCGAGAAGTTCCGCCAGAGTTGGCGCTCACGTTGCGGCGGCTTTGAGGCGCCAACGAGCGAACCCAAGGGATGAAACGCGGCGCGATAGAGGCGGGCGGGTGGGGCAGCCTCGATGCATTCGGGGCTGGATAGCACGAGGGAAAGTGACAAAATAAGCCAACTTGGGACGCCTGGCTAAAGTGCTTTGGTACCTGCTGGCGCTGTTCGCGCTGGTGAACGCGCTGGAGGCGCTTCGATACCTGCTGCCGCACGTGCCGTTTCCGGCGGCATTGGACAACTTCAGCGAGCGGCGCGTCGGGCTTTCGCTGCACGCGTTGGGTGGGGCGATCGCCTTGCTGGCGGGGCCGCTGCAGTTTGTGCCGCGCTTTCGAGAGAGCAACTGGAATCGGCATCGCCTGCTGGGGTGGATTTACTGCGGCGCGGTTTTGCTGGGCTGATGCGCTTCCTTGTGGATCGCGCCGCATTCGCAGACCGGGTGGATCGCCTCCGCGGGCTTCCTCGCGCTCGGCGCGGCGTGGATTGTGGCGACGGGGCTGGCCTTGCGGTTCATTTTGCGTGGCGGTGCGATGCGGCACCGGCGGTGGATGATTCGCAGCTTCGCACTGGCCGCCGCGGCAATCACTTTGCGGATGTACCTGCCACTTATTTTCGTCTTCCATTGGAATTTTTCGATCGCGTACCCCGCCATTTCGTGGCTCTGCTGGATCCCCAACGCGATTGCCGCTGAGGTGTACCTGCGCTTCGTGCCAACGTCGTCGAGTCTAACGCTGCCAGCCAGGCTGGACGGCAGATCTCCACAACTTTCCTAGGCGGATGCAGCGTTTTTGGCCGGCTTGGGGCATGCCCGTGTTTGTGGGTGTGCCGAGTGGGGCCGGCAAATCATCTAAGCAATGAGCGCCGGAATGACGACGGCATTTAGCGTGCGGTATCCGGCGGAGGAGATTTACATGATCCCGTTCTCAGTGCTCGATCTCGCGCCGATTGCGGCGGGGGCGACGGCGGCGGACGCGTTTCGCAACTCGCTGGAGTTGGCGCGGCACGCGGAACGATTGGGATATAAGCGATTCTGGCTGGCGGAACACCACAACATGCCGGGGATCGCGAGCGCGGCGACGGCGTTGGTGATTGGCTACGTGGCTGGCGGGACAAAGACGATTCGCGTGGGAGCGGGCGGGGTGATGCTGCCGAATCATGCGCCGCTGGTGATCGCGGAACAGTTTGGCACTCTGGCTTCGCTGTATCCGGGGCGCATCGATCTTGGTTTGGGTCGCGCACCGGGAACGGATGTGGCGACGACGCGGGCTTTGCGGCGCGGCAGCAAATCCACGGACGAAGAATTTCCGAGCGATGTGAAGGAATTGCAATCGTATTTCGAACCGGCGGAAGAAGGGCAACAAATCCGCGCGGTTCCGGGGGCGGGGCTGCGTGTGCCGATCTGGTTGCTGGGATCGAGCTTATTCAGCGCGCAACTGGCGGCAATGATGGGATTGCCGTTCGCGTTTGCGTCGCATTTTGCTCCGGCGGATTTGATGCAGGCGCTTGCGCTATATAGGGGGCGGTTCACGCGTTCGAAAGAGCTGGAGCGGCCTTACGCGATAGTGGGCGTGAACGTCATCGCCGCTGACACCGATGCGGAAGCGCGGCGGCTCTTCACTTCGCACCAGCAAGCGTTCACCTTGCTGCGGCGGGGGATGCCGGGGCAAATTCCGCCGCCCATCGACGACATCGAGAAGTATTGGACGCCGGCGGAGAAGACCATGGCGAGCCAGTCGCTGGCGTGTTCGTTTGTGGGCTCATCGATGACTGTGGAGCGTGGATTGAGTGAGTTCATTGAGGCGACGAAGGCTGATGAGCTGATGGTGACGGGGATTATTTACGATCAGGGCTCGCGATTGCGATCATTCGAGATTGCCGCGGAAGTGCGGGACCGCATGGGGTCGGGAGCAGACAAAGTGATCGTACAGGCGACGGGCAAGGCTTAATCCGAGGGGTATTAAAGCAAACAAATCTGAGAGGAAAGAAAAAGAGCGGCCCGTGAGGACCGCCCTTTTAGGATTGAGGTTGTGGGCGAGCTGGAAAACTTAGTACATGCCGCCCATGCCGCCTGCACCCGGTGCTCCGCCGCCGGCTGCTGCTGCCTTGTTCTCTTCCTTGATGTCGGCGATGAGGGCTTCGGTGGTCAGCATGAGGCCCGCGATGGAAGCTGCATTCTGCAGCGCGAGGCGGGTGACTTTGGCTGGGTCGATAACGCCCATCTTGACCATGTCGCCGTACTCGCCGGTTTCGGCGTTGAAGCCGAAGTTGTCGTCCTTGGAATCGCGGATCTTGCCGATCACAACGGCGCCTTCGTGGCCGGCGTTGAGAGCAATCTGGCGGGAAGGCTCTTCGAGAGCGCGCTTCACGATGCCTGCGCCAACGGCTTCGTCATCGTGGAGCTTGAGCTTCTCGACTGCGGAGATGCAACGGAGCAACGCCGAACCGCCGCCGGGGACGATACCTTCCTCGACAGCCGCACGGGTAGCGTGCATGGCGTCTTCGACACGGGCCTTTTTTTCCTTCAGCTCGGTTTCGGTGGCTGCGCCGACTTTGATGACGGCGACGCCGCCGACCAGCTTGGCAAGGCGCTCCTGCAGCTTTTCCTTGTCGTAATCGCTGGTGGTGTTTTCGACCTGTGTGCGGATCTGCTTGACACGGCCTTCGATGTCCGCGGACTTGCCGGCGCCCTCGATGATCGTGGTGTTGTCCTTGTCGATGACAATCTTCTTGGCGCGGCCGAGGTCCTCAAGCTTCACGTTCTCGAGTTTGATGCCGAGGTCTTCGGTGATGGCCTTGCCGCCGGTGAGGGTGGCGATGTCTTCGAGCATCGCTTTGCGGCGATCCCCAAAGCCTGGGGCCTTGACGGCAGCGCATTGCAACGTGCCGCGGAGTTTGTTGACCACGAGGGTCGCGAGGGCTTCGCCTTCGACGTCCTCAGCGACGATCAAGAGGGGCTTGCCCATCTTGGCGGTCTGCTCGAGGAGAGGAAGAAGATCCTTCATGGAGCTGATTTTCTTTTCGTGGATAAGGATGCGAACGTCTTCGAGCACGCATTCCATGCGATCCGGGTCGGTGATGAAGTAGGGGGAGAGGTAGCCGCGGTCAAACTGCATACCTTCGACGACTTCGAGGGTGGTCTCCATCGTCTTGGATTCCTCGACGGTGATGACGCCATCCTTGCCGACCTTCTTCATGGCTTCGGCGATGATGCCGCCGATTTGCTTGTCGTTGTTGGCGGAAATGGTGCCGACTTGCGCGATCATCTCGCCCTTGACGTCTTTGTGGAGCTTCTTGATCTCTTCGACGGCCACTTCGACGGCCTTTTCGATGCCGCGCTTGAGAGCGGTGGGGCTGGCGCCTGCGGCGACAGTCTTGACGCCTTCGCGGAAGATGGCCTGAGCGAGCACGGTCGCGGTGGTCGTGCCGTCGCCGGCAACGTCGGAAGTCTTGGAAGCGACTTCACGAACCATCTGCGCGCCCATGTTCTCGAGGGGATCGCGGAGTTCAATTTCCTTGGCTACGGTCACGCCGTCCTTGGTGATGATGGGCGCGCCGAACTTCTTTTCAATCACCGCATTGCGGCCCTTGGGGCCGAGGGTGATTTTCACTGCGTCGGCAAGAGCGTTCACGCCGCGCAAAATCGCCTGGCGGGACGCTTCACCTGTTACTATCTGCTTCGCCATACTGGTAATTCCTCCTGATATTCTTCGTTCTAACTTTGAAATTCTCCGGAGAACTGCACCGGTCTAAAGACCGACTATTACGGCCGAGCCGAGCTCGGCGACTGCGGTGGAACACGAAAACTACCTCTTTGCTGCTTTTGCGGCGCCGCCCAGCTTGGCGAGGATCTCTTCTTCCCGGAGGATGAGGAGCTCTTCGTCGTCGATCTTGATTTCAGTGCCGCCGTACTTGCCGAACAGAACGCGGTCGCCAACCTTGACGTCGAGGGGATGAAGCTCACCCTTCTCGCGCTTGCCAGGGCCGACGGCGATAACTTCGCCTTCCTGCTGCTTTTCTTTGGCGGAGTCCGGAATGATGATGCCGCCCTTGATGCTTTCCTTCTCTTCAATGCGCTTCACAACGACGCGGTCGTGGAGCGGTGTCAGATTCACTGCCATCTTGAAAAACCTCCGTAGGTGAACTTGCGGTTTAAAGTGTGGTTGCGAGAATTAAGGGGAATTAGCACTCCTCGCCACCGACTGCTAATATAGCAGAAAGGGCTGGCATGTCAAGGAATTGCCGGACATTCGCCAGGTTTCCTGTGGATTTCCATCACAATTAAAGTGTTCATTTACAATAGTTTAGTTGGTGCAAGAAAAATATGACACTTGGGGATTGTCCTGCTCAGGAGTCAGGGGTAGAATCCGGCACTCTGGAGGCCCATGGGATCGCTGCTCTACATCCGGCTGATCGGCTGCACAGCGGGGACGCTGCTGCAGCTTTTCTGGATGGTGGTGATTCTTGGCTACCGCAGGCAGCGCAATTTTGAGCGTGTTTTCTTCTTTCTGTGCCTCGCGCTGTTCTTGTTTTACGGTGGGTCGCTTCTCGCGTTGAACTCGCAGATCTATTACGCGGTGCCGCCGCCGGCGCTCAATGGATTTGCAATTGCAATTATATCCGCCGGGCTGTGCACGCTGCCCGCGCTGCTGCTGCATCTGCACATGGAATACGCGGAGACACGCGGCCTGCTCAAGAACAAGCGGTGGAAAGTGGCGGTGCTTCTTCTCGTTTATGCCGCCATTTTGTATGTCGGGTTTACCCGCGTTCCGGCCCTCGTGGAGGACCACCATTTTAATTTCCTGGAGCCTGTCAGCGCCTTGGGGCAGGGCTTTGCGATGGTGCTGGCGATTTCTTTGGCGTGGAGCGGAGTCTGGGAAAGCCGCTTTGCAGGCGCATCCCCGGACAAAGCGCAGCGTTATTTTCACTGGACGCTACTGGTATTCTTCGCCGCGTCTTTCCTGGCTGTGGCGAGATTGCATTTGATGCCGTTTCATACGCAAGCGGGGACAGCGGAAGGATTTGCGACCGCTTTTGCGCTGCTGCCAATCTTGCCGTTCAGTGTGCTTATTTTTCTTGTCTACCGGCACAACTTTTTGCAGATCGGGCGGCAAAATAATCTTCTGTACGCGATTTCGGCCACTTTTCTCGCTTTACTCTACCTCAGCCTTGTTCGCCGTCTCAGCATTCGGCTCGAGCCGGTACTCCCTCCCGAAGCGACCGCGGCCATCCTGCTGTTTGTGCTGGTGATTTTCATCGAACCTTTGCAGCGGGCGCTTGGGCGGCGGCTCCAGGCGACAGTACAAAAAGAAATGGAAGTGGCGCATCGCCTGGCGTCAGAAATCCAGCAGGAAGCGCGGAAGGGCGACGTGCCGCAATTGGCGGAGTTCATCGAGCGTCGCCTCAAGGATCAGTTTGAGTTCGCCGAGGTGGGACTGATGTTATGGCACCCGGACAGCGGAAAGGAGGAGCGAGTTCCCGCGCGCAAGGAATTTCGAGAAGGCTTCTCGATCCTGCAGGGAAATACCACCATCGGCTCGTTGCTGGTCGAACCACACGGCGCCGCGATCTCTGGCGAGACGCGCGGGGCGCTGGAGTTTTTGTGCGAGCAGTTGCCGGGTGCGCTGGACTTGTGCCGGTTGATTGAGGAGAAGCTTCGGCTGGAGAGGGAATTGGCGGAGCGGGAGCGGCTGGCGCTGGTGGGGCAGATGGCGGCGAGCATTTCGCACAACTTGAAGAATCCGCTGGGATCGATGAAGACGATTCTGCAGGTGCAGCTGGAGAATCCGGAGCTGCCGGACTCCATGCGGGCGGAAACGAAGATGGTGCTGGAGGAGATTGGGCGGCTGTCGGGGAAGCTGAATCAACTGTTGCAGTTCAGCCGACCGGCTGTGCGTGGGGGGAGCGTGGCAGGAAGTTGCGACGGCCGAGTGGTGGTGGAGGAGGTTGCGGGTGTGTTGTCACATGAGGCGGAGCGGCGCGGGGTGAAGCTGCGGCTGCGTGTTTCGCAGGAAAACGCACCAGTGGCGGCAAGCGCGGAGGCGCTGAACGATATCGTTTCGAATCTGCTGGTGAATGCGCTCGAGGCGGCGACTCGAGGAGGAAACGTGAGCGTAAGCGCGGCGCCGCAGGACGGCGTTTGCGTTCTTACCGTGGAAGATGACGGGCCGGGGATTCCGGCGGCGCTGCGCGAAAAGATTCTGCAGCCATTCTTCACGACGAAATCTCAGGGAACGGGACTGGGATTGGCGATTGTGGCGCGGCGCGTGGCGGAGTTTGGAGGGAAAGTGGATTGGGAAAGTCCGATTGGGGAGGGGCGTGGCACGCGGTTTCAGGTGACGCTGCCGTTGGCGGAATGAATGCACTCTTGGAGTGCGGGAGCGGAGCTCCCGCTTTCGACGGCTGTGACGTTGAGTAGACGTGATGGGGAAAGTGCCACCGACGGAAAAGCGGCAGCAAGCTGCCGGCACTCCAAAGGGGAATGAAAGCATGCCCAGGATGAAAACGATTCTAATTGTGGATGATGAGCCTGCGACGAGATACGGGCTGCGGCGGGCGCTGGAAGCGAAGTATCGGATTGCGGAAGCGGATTCGGCAGAAGCGGCGCGGGAGGCGTTGCCGCGGGAACTGCCGGACCTGGTGTTGCTGGACGTGGTACTGCCGGGGCAGGATGGACTTTCGTTTTTGCGCTGGATGCGCGAGCAGGGCAGCGAGATTCCAGTGTTGATGGTTTCGGCGTTGGATACGGCAAAAACGGCGGTGGAGGCTTTGCAGTTGGGCGCGGCGGATTATCTCGTGAAGGGATTCGAATTGGAGGAATTGCGGCAGCGCGTTTCGAATCTTCTGAAGCTAGCCACTCTGGAGAAGGAAAATGATTCGCTGCGCCGCAGGCTCACTACCGAAGGGCAATTTGGGCAGATGATCGGGCGCTCCGCGGAAATGCGGCGTGCGTTCGAAATGGCGGACCGCGTGGCGCCGACGGATTCTACCGTGCTGATTCTCGGAGAGAGCGGCACGGGGAAGGATTTGCTGGCACAAGAAATACATGCGCGATCGCCGCGTGCTGGAAGGGCTTACGTAGCAGTGAATTGCGCGGCGCTGCCGGAAACGCTGATCGAGTCGGAGCTGTTTGGTTATGAGCGCGGGGCTTTTACGGGCGCGGCGCAGCAAAAGAAGGGGAAATTTGAGTTGGCTTCGGGCGGCACGATTTTTCTGGACGAAATTGGGGATATGAATCCGGTTACGCAGGCGAAAGTGCTGCGTGTGCTAGAGAACCGCACGATTGAGCGACTGAGCGGGACGCAATCGATCGCGGTGGATGTGCGGGTAATCAGCGCGACGCATCGGAATCTGGGGGCGGAAATTCGCGCGGGAAAGTTTCGCGAGGATTTATTTTATAGGCTACGCGTGGTGACCATCGAGTTGCCACCGCTGCGCGGTCATAAAGAGGATATCGCACTACTGGCGGAAACTTTTCTGCAGATGCATGCGGCGCGACTGGGGCGAGGGGCGCGGCTGAAGCGCGAAGCGATGGCGGTGATCGAGAAATTCGATTGGCCGGGGAATGTGCGCGAATTGAAGAATGCGCTGGAGCGAAGCCTGGTGCTGTGCCGGGGCGAGGAGATTGGCGTCGACGATTTGCCGACGGAAGTGGTGCACGGCGAGGCGAATCCGCACAAACCGAGTGGCGGCGGCCTGGACAGTGGGCTTAGCGAACGGGATTTCCGCGAAGCGAAGAGGAAGTTCGAGGTGGCTTACTTAACGAGGCAATTGGCGGAGCACCGCTGGAATGTGTCGAGAACAGCGGTGACGATCGGGCTGCACCGGCAGAGCTTGCAGGAAAAGCTGCGCGAGCTGGGCATTCGGCGGCCGGGCAGGGAGCCGCTGGAAGAAGAATAGGAAATAACGCAGAGATCACGGAGTTAGGAGCGCAGAGGGCACAGAGAAGAAAATGAATCCGAAAGTTAGAGAATGAGCGGCGCGAAAAGCGACTTGAGAGTTGGCGGATACATCCTGGCGGGGGGCGGGAGCAGGCGATTCGGGCAGGACAAGGCGCTAGTGGAGCTCGGCGGGCTGCCTATGCTGGGGCGCATGATTGCGTTGCTGCAGAACGTGGCCAACAATGTGAAAGTTGTAGGCGCGCCGGAGAAGTACGCTCAATTCGAAAGAGAAATGGTTGTTGACCAGTGGCCGGGCGAAGGGCCGCTGGGTGGAATTATTACGGCGCTTGAGAATTCCCGGAAGAGCGCGACGGGCACAGAATGGAATGTGATCCTGGGTTGCGACATGCCATTTTTGACTCGCGAGTGGATGACCTTTCTCGTCGAGCGCGCGATGAATAGCGAGGCGCAAGTCGCGTTTGCTCATTCGGCGCATGGACCGGAGCCTTTGTGCGCGTGCTGGCGAACCGATGCGGCCGCAACGCTTCGCGCGGCGTTCGAAAGCGGCGTTCGAAAAGTGACTGCCGGCGTCGCACTACTGCGCTCGGAAGTTCTTGACGAGCCGGTCTGGAAACGGTTTGATAGCGCAGGACGGCTGTTCTGGAACATGAATACGGCGGCGGATTATGAAGAAGTGCGCCGCGTTTGGGAAACGGAGCGCGAGTGAGCGAGGCCGCAAAAAATGGCGTCGACATTGTGAATTTTTTCGAGTTTCGAAACGTATGCAAGGCGTTTGACGACCGCGCGGTGCTGAAAGACGTGAGCTTCACGGTAAAGCGTGGAGAAACCTGCGTGATCATGGGCCGCAGCGGCGTGGGGAAATCGGTTTCGCTGAAGCACATCATGGGATTCCTGCAAGCAGATTCGGGGCGGATTCTGGTCGATGGCGTCGATGTGACGCATTTCACAGAAGCGGAATTCGAACCGGTTCGACGCAAAGTGACGATGGTGTTTCAGTCGGGGGCGCTGTTCGATTCGCTGACGGTGAGGGATAACATCGCGTTCCCGCTGGACGGGCAGCCGGGCCTCACCTACGACGACCTCGAGGCCTACGTCGCGAAAATTGCCAACATGCTCGAAGTGGATCACGTACTCGACAAATTGCCGAGCGAGCTTTCCACGGGTATGAAGCGAGCGGTGGCCATCGGCCGCGCGCTGGCGCAGAATCCCGAGGCCATCCTGTTCGACGAGCCAACGACGATGGTGGATCCGATCATGGCCGGCCATGCGGGAGACTTGATCCTGCGATTGAAGAAAGCCTTTCACAAGACGTCCATCGTGGTGACGCACGATACGCATTTAGCGAAAAAGCTGGCCGACGTCGTCGTGTTTCTCCAAGAGGGAGAAGTGAGCTTTTTCGGGCCCTGGGCCGGCTTCGAGAGTTCGAATGATCCTTTCCTTAAAAACTTCCGCATGCAGGATGAATTGATTCCCGCACTGGACGTGACCCTGTGAGCCAGGCCGCGAATGGCTCATCCGATCCAATCAAGCAATTGCGCAAGGAGATGGGCTTCTGGGACGTCCTTTTTTTCAACATCGCCACGGTGTTGGGGCCGCGCTGGATTGCGGCCGCGGCGCACAACGGCACTTCTTCGATCAGTCTTTGGGTGCTGGCGGCGTTTTTTTTCTTTGTGCCTTCCGCAATGGTGATCAATGAACTCTCGTCGCGCTTTCCGGAGGAGGGCGGGCTCTACGTGTGGGCCAAGGAAGCCTTCGGTGATTTTCACGGTTTTGTCGCTGGGTGGACCTACTGGATTTATACGATTTTTTATTTTCCCGGGCTGCTGCTCGCCAGCGCTGCGATGAGCGGGTATCTTGCCGGCTCCGGAGGAGCGGCGCTCGCACAAGACAGAACTTTTCTGCTGGTCGGGTCTTTTGTGCTGCTCTTTGTGGCCGTGATCCTAAACATCATCGGACTGAACGTTGGAAAGTGGCTGCAAAACGCCGGCGGCGTTTCTACTTACATTCCTTTGATGATGCTCGTCGGCATCGGCGCGACGCTGTGGTTTCAACACGGCTCCGTGACGCGCTACACGTGGGCAAACATGATGCCGCACTGGAGCTGGGACACGGTGAATTTCTGGTCGCAGATTGCTTTTGCGTTTACCGGGCTAGAATTGGTTTCGGCGATGAGCGCGGAGATTCGAGATCCGCGGCGAACGCTGCCGCGTGCGGTGCTGACTTCGGGTGCCATGATCGCGGTGATTTACATTCTCGGAACACTTGCGGTGCTCTCGATGATTCCCGCCGCGGACGTGGATCCAAAAAGCGGTGTGTTTCAAGCCATCACGCATGGCTCGACAGCGTTGCGAATCGGATTCGTTGGCGTGATGGCCGCGATGCTGGTGTCCGTGGGAAATGCGGGCGGGGTAGGAAGCACGGTGGCTGGAATTGCGCGCGTGCCGTTTGTAGTGGGCATCGACCGCTACTTGCCGCCGGCATTTGGAAAAATTCATCCGCGCTGGAAAACGCCGTATGTTTCGATCATCGTGCAGGCGGTGGCGTCCGGCGCGGTGCTGCTCATCAGCCAAATCAGCGAAACCATGCGAGGCGCGTATCAGGTTTTAGTGGACATCACCATCCTGATTTATTTTATTCCGTTTCTGTATATGTTCGCGGCGGTGATCAAGCTCGCGAAACGCAAAGACCGGAAGGAGAGTGAACACGCCGTGCTGATTCCCGGAGGCATGACGGGTGTCTGGGTGATTGGCGGGTTGGGATTCCTAGTGGTGTTGGTTTGCATGGGGGTTTCCATGGTGCCGCCGGGGGATTCTTCGAACAAGGTACTGTTCGAGGCGAAGCTGTTTATCGGAACGCTGGCGGCGATCTTGCTTGGATTAGTTTTGTACTGGCGGGGAGCGCGCGAAAAGCGCGCGAAGTCGGTTCGATACTAGAAGCCCTGCTCGACAAGGTCGCGCACCGTTAAGTTTGAGAGTGAAGTTGTACGCCGGGCTTCCAGATAACGCTCCACGTATTTTCCCAGAACATCGCCCTCGAGGTTTACGGGGTCGCCGGGTTTGCGGTCACGGATATTGGTGTGTTCGTAGGTGTAGGGGATGACGGCGACTTCGGCGATGTTGTTGTGCCAGTGCGCGACGGTCAGGCTGATGCCGTCAATGGTGATCGAGCCTTTGGGCACGACGTAACACGCGAATTCTTCAGGAACTTGCACGCCGAACCACCAGTTTTCTCCTTCCGGCGTGAGATGCGTCACTTGGCCGATGGTATCCACGTGACCGAGCACGAAGTGTCCGCCGAATTCTTTGCCCGCGGTGAGCGGCTGCTCAAGATTGACGCGCGCCCCGTGCTTCAGGCTGGCACTTTCCGCGCCGAATGAAGTCTTGCGGATGGTTTCGCCGGAAAGATCAGCGGAAAAGCGCGCATGGTGAAGATCGACGACGGTGAGGCAACAGCCATTGACGGCGATGCTGTTCGAAACGACCAGCGACGGTGCGACGGACGGCGCGTGAATGGTCACGCGGCCGCCGTCGCGCTTGAGGTCGAGGGCTTCGATCGTGCCGAGATGTTCGATGATTCCGGTAAACATTGTCTACGCGCTGGCGTGAGCCGGCTGAGCGACTTCATGCAAAGCTTCTGTGAAAATCGCGAGGGCCTGATCAATCTGCTGGCGCGTGATGATCAAAGGCGGCTGAAAGCGCACGACGTTGCCGTTGACTCCGCCAACGCCGATCAACATTCCTTTGCGCAGGCAGGCGTCGCGAATGGCTTCCGCTTCGGCGGTGGCCGGCGTTTTCTGCGCGTCTTTCACGAGTTCGACGCCGATCATCAGGCCGAGGCCGCGGACTTCGCCGATCAAGGAATTGTTCTTCTGCAGCTCACGCAATTTTGCCGTGGCGTAATTACCGGTTTCCGTGGCGCGAGCCGGCAGGTTTTCTTTTTCTATGAATTCGATGTTGGCCAGTGCGGCGGCGCAAGAAACCGGATTGCCGCCGAATGTGGAGAGATGGTCGCCGGGTTTGTAGGCGGCGGCGATTTGCGCGCTGGCGGTAAACGCACTGAGCGGGAAACCGTCGGCGATGCCTTTCGCGGTGACTAGAATATCCGGCTCGACACCGTAGTATTCGATGGCGAACATTTTGCCGGTGCGCGCGAAGCCGGACTGCACTTCATCGGCGATGAAAAGAATGCCGTAGTGATCGAGAACTTTCTTCACTTCCTTGAAATAGTTAAAGGGCGGAACAATGATGCCGCCTTCTCCCAGGACCGGTTCGGCGATGAATGCGGCTACGTCATTCGAAGTGGCGAATTTCACGATGTCGTCGATGGCGCGGGCGCACTGGCGCGCGCACTCCTCGGGATCGTTGGGCCAGAGCGAGCGATACGCGTATGGCGCTGGCGCGAAGGAAACACCCGAGGCGTACGGGCCGCCCTTCTTCTTTCGCGCGTAATTGCCGGTGACGCTCAGCGCGCCCCAACTGCGGCCGTGAAAGCTGGTCTGCAGGGCGATGAATTCTTGTTTGCCGGTGTAAAGCCGGGCGAGTTTC
Source organism: Candidatus Acidiferrum sp. (assembly GCA_036522195.1). Classification (GTDB taxonomy): domain Bacteria; phylum Acidobacteriota; class Terriglobia; order Acidiferrales; family UBA7541; genus Acidiferrum. The sequence goes on from DATDGF010000064.1 coordinate 60,005, forward strand.
AATGCGCCTTCGATGGCTTCCGCGCCGCCATTGCCGAAAAAAGTCTTCCTGAGCTTTCTTCCTGGCGCGATGCGCGCGATTTCTTCGGCGAGGTCGGCGACCGGTTGAACGTGGTAGAGGTAGGACGAGCAATGCACCAGTTTGTCCATCTGCGCCTTGGCCGCGGCAATCACCTGCGGATTGCAATGGCCGGCGCTCACCACGGAAATTCCCGCAAAGCAGTCGAGATACTCGCGGCCGTGGATGTCCGTGACGGTAACGCCGCTGGCGCGTTCGATGACGATGGGCGCGACGGATTTCAGGAAGCCGGTCATCACATAGTCTTTGTATTTCTGAATGGTGTCTGCCATGTCGAGAACTTTCAGGCCAAAGGCCCGGTCAGAGTGTGCTGCGAAGTTCGAAATGATTATACCCGTGCCGGACTGGAGCGGCGAATCGTTTGGCGGATAGTAGACCCCGCTAACCGCGGGTGTTCTGCAGAGAGGCTTCCAGAGCGAAGTCGGGGCCGAAGGAATGGATTTGGACATTTTGCAAGGGCAGATGAATCAGTTTTGGCGCAAGCGCGAACGGCACACGATTTTCGCCGGCGATTTTGGGTGCGTAGAAGAGGAACAGTTTGTGGACAACGCCTGCAGCGAGCGCGGCGCCGTTGAGGGTGCTGCCGGCTTCGATGAGGACGCTGAGGATTTCGCGGCGGCCGAGTTCGGCGAGGATAGCAGGCAAGTCGACACGCCCGTTTTTTGCTTTTGCGTGCACGAGTTCGACGCCGGCGTTTTGCAATTTGCGAGCTTTGGCAGAGTTGAGCGGCGCCGCTGTGAAGACCAGCAGATCGTCGTCCGAGGTCTTGACGATGCGAAAGGTTGGCGGGAGCCGCAGTTTCGAATCGAGGACGACGCGGAGGAGACGCTTGCGGCGCGGAAGGCCGCTGCGATCGGTAAGCAGCGGATCATCGGAGAGAATTGTGCCGACGCCCGTGAGCAAGGCGTCAGAAGCGTGGCGCATGCGGTGAACTTCCGCGCGGGATTCTTCCGATGAGATCCAATCGTGGCGTTTGTGCTTGCCGGACGCCTTACCTTCCTTTGGAAGCGCAAGCTGGCCGTCGAGCGTCAACGCCGATTTCAATGTGACGAATGGCTTTTTCGTTCGAATCCAGCAGGCAAAGGGCTCGTTGAGGCGGCGAGCCTCTTCTTCGCCAACCCCGGTGAACACTTCGATCCCTGCCGCGCCCAGGCGTTCGAAACCGCGGCCCGAATTGACGGGATTGGGATCCTCCATTGCAGCGACAACGCGTTGCACACCCGCGGCGATGATCGCTTCAGTGCATGGGCCCGTGCGGCCGGCATGGTCGCAGGGCTCGAGCGTGACGTAGAGTGTTGCACCGCGCGCTTTATCGCCCGCGGATTTCAGCGCGACGATTTCCGCGTGGTCGCGCCACTCGTATTGATGAAAACCCTCACCAACGATCTGGCCCTCTCGCACGAGGACGCAACCCACCATGGGATTGGGGCTGGCCAGGCCGATGCCTTTGCGGGCCAGAGCCAGTGCGTGCTCCATGAAGCGGATGGCGTGTGCGTCCACGGTTCAGTCGAAAAAGGAATTCGCGTAGATTTCGGCGTCGAAGGGAACCATATCGTTGATCTGTTCGCCAGTGCCCACGAAGCGGATGGGCAGGCCCAGTTCGCGCGAGATGGCGACCACGATGCCGCCCTTGGCGGTGCCATCGAGTTTGGTCAGGATTATGCCGGTGACGGCGACAGTGGAAGTGAATTCGCGCGCCTGCGCGAGGCCATTTTGCCCAGTGGTCGCGTCGAGAACCAGCAAGACATCGTGCGGCGCGCCGGGAATCACTTTGGCGGCAGTGCGCTTCATTTTCTCAAGCTCGGCCATTAGATTGGATTTGGTGTGCAGGCGTCCGGCGGTATCCACGATGACGACGTCGGCACCGCGCGCCTTGGCGGCGGCCATCGCGTCATAGACCACCGCGGCGGGATCGGCGCCGGATTTCTGCTTGATGACTTCGATGCCGTTGCGCTGCGCCCAGATTTCCAGCTGCTCGACGGCGGCGGCGCGAAACGTGTCCGCAGCGCAGAGCACCACGCTGCGGCCTTCCTGGCGAAGGCGGTTCGCGAGCTTGCCGATGCTGGTGGTTTTGCCCGCGCCGTTGACGCCGACAATGAAAATCACGCGCGTACCGCCGCCATTCTGTGAAGTAGCAATGCCACTGGCGGCTGCCACATCAGGCCGGACGGGCGCGTTCAGGATTCGAACGATGTGCGACTTGATTTCGCGCTTGAGCTGCGCGGCATCGGAGAGCGCGTTGCGGTCCATCTTTTCGCGCACGGCATCCAGAATCTCGCGCGTCGGCTTCACACCCAGATCGGCGGAGAGCAGCGCGGTCTCCAGGTCCTTGAGGATCGAAGGATCGATCTTGCGCTCGCCGAGAAAAATCGTGTCAACGGTCTCGGAAAGCGCCGCCTTGGTCTTGCTGACGGATTTCTTCAGCCGCTCGAGTAGTTTCGGCTCCGGCTCATTCTTGCCAAAAAGTGAAATCATACGGTTGCACGCTTTGATTCCAGCGCAACACAAAATTGTAACAGAAGCTCCCTACGCGAGCTTTGAGCGAATTACCGGAGCTCCAAAATCTTGGGCTGGTTCTAATTGGTAAGGAAGGCAACATTTTCTATTCCGGCGAGGCGTATCTTGTCCAAAATAGCTCGTATCTCTCCGTATTTGGCTCGGGCATCAACCGCGATATAGACCTTATTCTCCGCCCCGTTCCGAAGTCCTTCCCGGACTTCATTGGGTAGATCTTCAAGGGCGACGCCATGTTCGCGAAAGTAGATATTGCCGTCACGCGTTACCATAACCTGCAGAGCCTCTTCTCTTAGAGCACCCGGCATTCGAGTTGAATAACGAGCGCCGACCAGGTCCGCGCTTGCCCTCTTGCCGTCCACTACACTCAATGGCATTAACAGAAAAAGCAGGACAAGCATGACACTCACAAATCCCCACATGTCTATCCTGCAAAGAAGCTCATTTTTTCTGTTCAATGCCGATAGCTTGAATTTGGATTTTGTAGACGTCATTTCCGAGCCTTCGTAGCTTACTCTGCCGGATGGTCTACCAATTCAGACGCGGACTTCGACGGCGCTGAGACGCAGCTTTCCGGCGGTGACAGCAGATTCGAGAGCGGTCACAACAACCGCGTCGAATTTCGAGCCGGTCAGAGCCCGAATGCGGTCCATTGCAAACTCCAGTTCCATAGCTGACTGGTAGGGGCGATTGGTGGTCATGGCATCGAGTGTGTCAGCCACGCCAATGATGCGCGCCATCAACGGAATCTGATTGCCTTGCAAGCCGTAAGGATATCCGCGCCCATCCATGTGTTCGTGGTGCAGCTCGATGCCCGGCAGCATTTCCTTGAGCTGCGAAACCGGACGCATGATGTTCGCGCCTTTGACGGTGTGCTGCTTCATCAGTCCGAACTCTTCCGGCGTCAACGAACCGGGCTTTTTCAGAACACGGTCTTCGACGCCGATTTTTCCGACGTCGTGCAGCAGCGCCGAAATACGCAGCTTGTCCAGCTCTTCCGAACTGAGCCCAAGTTCCTGCCCGATGAGCATGGAGTATTTCGCCACACGGCCGGAGTGACCGCGCGTGTATGGATCCTTTTCGTCGATGGCCGCGGCGAGCATTCGAATGGAGCCGATAAACAGCTCGCGGTTTTCCTCCGCAGCCTCTTTCAGGCGCTCGATGTACTCCTCGATGTCGCCAGCCATTTTGTTGAAATTTTCGGCGAGCTCGCTGATCTCCGACGCGCCGCGCACCGCCGAACGCTGGTGAAACTCGCCGCGGCTGATGGCGCGCGTGGAAGCCGCCAGGCCGCGAATCGGTCCGCTGATGCCCACCGCAAAAAAGTACCCGACAATGATAGCCGCCAGAATCACCACGGTGACGAACGCCAGCGCCTGGCGGTTGAGCTCGGTCACACCGGTGTCCGTTTGTGCCTGATCGAGACGCCGCTCCGCGATGACCGCCCAATTCACTTCGGGAAAAGTGCTATACGTTCCGATCATTTCGACCGGGCGCTTTTTGCCTTTCTCGGAAAAGCGCATGGTCTCCGTGTTGCGCAACTCCTGCGGCAGCGCCATCACCTGCGCGACGAGCGCGTTGGTGCTGGCGTCCGCGCCGGGCACAAAGCTTTTCGTGTCGGGATGCACCACGATGTGGCCGCTATGGTCCACCAGGAAAACGGTGCGTTCCCTCACACTGGCTTCCTGTAAACGATGAAGAATCGAATCCAGCGAAACGACCGCGGCCAGCATGCCGGTAAAGTTTTCATTCACGTCCTTCAAGGGAATCGCGACGACAAAGGCCGGCCGGTTTTCCGGCGCCAGCGCCAGCGGATCACTGCGAAACTTGGCCACCTGGGATTGCTGCGATTGCATGCACGTGACGAAGGCACGCTGCAACGCTTTGGCCACGAACGGATCCTGCTCCGCGCGGAAATTTCCCTGCGAGGCGCTGGTACCCTTGCCGGTCTTACCCACGGCCGTCATATAAATGAACGTGTTGCGGTTGCTCTCGACGAAGTTTTCCAGCAGCCGCGTCACCTTGGGCTCGGCGACGGGATCCTCGACGTTATCGGTGAGGCCTGTGAGCACGAGGATCTGGCGCTCGCTGATGAGCTGCTGTGTCAGGTTGGATTCGAACAGCTGAATTTCCTGCGCCAGGGAACGCGTCAGGTCGGTCTGTTGGACGCGCTCGGTATCCACCAGCTTGTCCTGGCTAAGCTGCAGCACCTGGCGGTGATACAGCCCGATGGGCAGCGCGCTGACCAACAATAGTGCGCCCAGAACGAGCCACAAGATGCGCACGCGGCCATTGCGCACCTGGTCCCACTTGGATTGACTGTTGGAGGACATACCCACTGTTCATTCTAGGGGATGGCGGCGAGTGGAGGGGGCTGGGCGGAGGAGGGAGTCGCGCAACTACAACTGGGACTTTAGTACTAGCGGCGGAGGCTGTGGGCCGAAGTCAGGCATCGGAGATCAGAGATCAGAGAACAGAGATCAGAAAAGCTATGAAGAGTGAGTGTGGATGGAGTCATTCTCGCTTCAGGGGCCGTTCCATGATGTCGCGAATAGCTTCTCTGGGAGATTTGCCCGCATGGAGAATGGCATCCACCTGTTCGGTGATGGGAAGTTCGATGTGGTTCTCTCGCGCCAGTGCCAGCAGGGGAGCCGCGGTGTCCACGCCTTCTGCGACCATGCGCATGTTCGCGCGAATCTCCTGAAGCGTTCGGCCTTTCCCGAGCTCGACTCCGACGTGGCGGTTGCGGCTAAGAGAGCCGGTGCAGGTGAGCACGAGATCGCCCAAGCCCGCGAGACCGCTGAGCGTTTCCTGTCGCGCACTCAGGGCCACGGCCAGGCGCGTCATTTCGGCCAGGCCGCGCGTGATCAGCGCCGCGAGAGCATTCGAACCCAATCCCAAGCCTTGGCACGCGCCGGCTGCGATGGCCATTACGTTCTTCATTGCGCCTGCCAGCTCCACGCCGAGGACATCGTCGTTGGTGTAAAGCCGGAACGAAGGCGCGGCGAACACCGCCTGCAGCTCGGTCGCCAACGCGGCATTCTGCGAAGCCAAGACCACCGCGGTCGGCTCACCGCGCGCCGCTTCCACCGCGAACGATGGGCCGGAGAGCACCGCGATGCGCTGTGAAATCGTCGTTGAGGCTGGCTCACCGAGGATTTGCTCGACGACTTTGCTCATCCGCAGTTGAGTGGATGGCTCAAGCCCCTTCGTCGCGCTGACGATCTTCATCTCCTGTGAAACGTGTGGCCGCGCCTGCTTGTAGACGCTGCGCGCGTGAGCCGAAGGCATCGCTCCGATCAGGATGGTCGCACGGGAGAGAGCTTCCTGGATGTTATTTGTGACCGCAACGCTACCGGGCAAAACGTGCTGCGGCAAATACGTCTTGTTTTCACGTCCACTCTGCAGAGAGGCAGCCAGCGCCGCGTCGTGAGCCCACAGCGCAATCTCGTGCTTCCGTTCGCTGCGCGAGAGAACAATCGCCAGCCCCGTGCCCCAGCTTCCCGCGCCCAGGATGGCGATCTTCGTCATTCCGCGTCCTTCTTTTTGCTGAAGGAAAATTTCGGTTCCTGGCCGTTGACCAGACGCTGCAGGTTAGCGTCGTGTTTGTAAACGATGAGCATGGCCACCGCCAACGCGCCAAAGGTGATCATCGGCGACGGCGCGTGGTGCGGTGCCCAGAGAAAATAGAGCAGCATGGGCATCGCGGCCGCTGCTGAGATGGAGCCGAGCGAAACGTAGCGCCAGAACGCGACGACCAGAATAAAGAGAATGAGCCCGGCGAGAAACGCCAGCGGGCTCAGCGCGAGATAGACCCCCGCGGCGGCGGCGACTCCTTTGCCGCCCTTGAATTTCAACCAGATGGGAAAGCAATGGCCGATGAGCGCGGCGAGTCCCGCGATGATCATCCACATGGCGCTGCCATTCGAATAGCGTTCCGCGAGCAGCACCGCCGCTGCGCCCTTCGCTCCATCAAGAATGAGCGTGAGAATTCCTGCCAAGGGGCCAGCTACGCGCGCGACGTTGGTTGCGCCGATGTTGCCGCTGCCTTCATTGCGCACGTCCCCGCTGCCGAAGATCTTTGCGAGGATCAGCCCGAAGGGAATCGACCCCAAGAGATACGCGGAGACAGGAATCAGCACGACCGTCATCGGGATCGAGGACATCCGGCGCTAGGCCTCCGCCACAGAGAAGGAAAAACTTTCGAGCGTAGTGTACTCCGCACCAGAGGGTTTTAGCTTGCTTTCGATCAGATGAAATTGGCTGGTGCGGAGCAGGCCAAATTCGCGCGGCGCATTTTCCTGTATTGCGGCTCGAAGTTTTTCCGGCAGCCGCGGCGGCTGGAAGCGGGCGAGGGTCAGATGCGGCAAAAAAGGGTGCTGCTCGCCCGGAATGCCCAGTTTCTGCATGGCATTTTCGATATCCGACGCGAGGGTTTTCAGATTCGGCGAAGCGTTCATCCCGGCCCAGAAAACGCGAGGCGACTTTTCATTCGGGAAGAAGCCTAGGCCACGAAAATCGATCGTCACCGCCCGGTCCGAACGCACCGCCGCTAGCGCTCCGCGAATGGCGTCCAATTTCTCTGTCAGCACTTCGCCAATGAATTTCAGCGTCACGTGCAGGTTTTCAGGTCGCACCCAGCGCGGCTGTGGCCCGAGCGCGCGAAGTGGCTTCACAAATTCAGCGAGATTTTCTCGAACGTTGGAAGGAATCTGCAGTGCCACGAAGAGCCGCACGCTTTACGACCTGTTCGAACCGCGCGACGGTGGCTCTCCGCCGTTGTAGAGAAAATGGATGCGCACCGTGTCCAGCGCGAGCTGCGCGGCGTGCCAGCGGATGGCTTCACGGTCGCCAGGGAAGCGCGTGCCGCGTTCTTTTACACCGCCGGCATGAGAAACCGCCACGTGCACGGTGCCCACGGGTTTTTCTTCGCTTCCGCCGCCCGGACCCGCGATGCCTGTGATACCCACGCCGAGCGTGCTACCCACGCGGCGGCGAATGCCGTCAGCCAGAGCGATGGCCACTTCGCTGCTGACCGCGCCTTTCGTCTTGATGATCTCTGCCGGAACGTCGGCCCACGCGGTCTTCAATTCGTTGCTGTAGCAGACCACTCCGCCGAGAAAATACGACGAACTTCCGGCAATGCTGGTGAGCCGCTGCGCCAGCAGGCCGCCGGTACAGCTTTCCGCGGCGGAAATTGTGGCGCCGTTCATCGTCAAGATCTGCGCGACCACCTCCTCCAGGGGAGAGCCATCCAGAGAAAAAATGCGGTCCGTCAGCGCCAATTGAAAACCCCGCACAATTTCGTCCAGCGTTTTTTGCGCGTGCGCCGCGTCGTCGGTCCAAATGCGTAGATGAATCTGAATCTCGCCGGGCGCGGCAAGGATGGTGGTGTTCACGTCGGCGTAGCGCGTGTAAATCGGCTTGATGCGCTGCTCCAGCGCGGATTCCCCCATGCCCGCCACGCGCAGCTCGCGGTGAAACATTCGAACGCTGGACGCGAAACGCTGCAGCCGCGGCAAAACCTGCTCATAGAACATCGGCTTCAGTTCGCGCGGCGGGCCCGGAAGCAGCGCGATCTTGCGGCCGCTGTCTTCGATCCACAGACCCGGCGCCGAGCCACGCGGATTATCCAGCACTTCCGCGCCTTCCGGCACCATGGCCTGGCGCACATTCACCGCGGGCATTTCCCGCCCCAGCTGCCGGAAGCGCCCCTCGATGTATTGGAGAATTTCTTTGTTAAGCTGCAGCTTGCGGCCGAGTAGGTCGGCTACGGTTTCGCGCGTCAAATCGTCTTCTGTCGGCCCAAGCCCGCCCGAAGCGATGACCAGCTCGACGTGCTCCAGCGCTTCATGAAACGTGGCGCTCAAATCGTCGCGGTTGTCCCCCACAATCGATTTGCGCGCCACTTCGATGCCCAGCTTGTTCAACTCTTCTGTGAGGAAGAGCGAGTTGGTGTCCACGCGGTCCGGAGTAAGCAGTTCCGAACCGACGGCGATGATCTCGGCTTTCACTTTAGGGAAGTCTCGCGAAACCAGGGATTTTATTCCACGCTTCAGCTGTTGTTACGATGCGCGCAAATTCTTCGAAGTTTCCTTCGAGGAACGCTGTCGCAAAGTGTTCCAGGTCGTAGGCCAAGCTCTCGAACGCCGCCACTGGATCGTCCGAAAAGCCAGGATATTTGTTTCCGCCTTTGTCTCCAAGCAGGACACGCATATAGGCAGTGTGATCCAAAGAGGCTTTGTCAAAGTGGTAGGTCACGAGTCCAAGCGAGGAACGGTAATGAAGCTCCAGTTTTCGATTTCCGTTCACGTAGGCCCCGCTGGCGTACTTGCCACCGTTGCTTGGACCGGATGAACCCTCTTGAAAAGAAAACCCGTGCTGCGTCAATACGGGATCAATTGCGTGACGTGCTTCGCGAAAGAGATCAATGGGTTGTTTTTTCATGACTCAGCCAACCAGCGGCAATCCGCGAACATCCCAATCTAGCGTGAAGAGCGCGCCTGCCGGGGGCATTCCTGGCGGCGAGATGGCCAAAATGGCGCGGCCCGAGGGCAGCAACGCGAGGCCGATCAGGCTGGAGCCGCTGAGCACCACCTCGGCATGAGCTTGCGGCGTAATGCGCACAATGCCGCGGCGACCACCGTAGGAAGCGGCGATGTAAAGATTCCCATCCCGGTCAAAGGCCATTCCCTGCGGGCGTCCGAGCCCACGAAAAAAAACGCTGACGTCGCCGCCTTGCGTGATGCGATGCACGCGGTCGAAACTCGAAGTCGTCGGCCCGGTGACGTAGAGATCGCCATTTGGGTGGAATGCCAGGTGGTAAGCAGCGATGGACGGCTCCAGCGTCGCAAAAACAAAAATCTCGCGGTCCGGGCTGATTTTGAAAACGGTGCCGCTGCGGTCGCCGACGTAAAGATTTCCCGCGCGGTCGAAAGCGATCCCTGTGGCTACCCCCATCCCTTCCATCCATTGTTCGGCGCGGCCATCGGGCGTAACGCGGTGAATGGTGCCGTCGTTGCGGCAGGAAACGAAAAGATTTCCGGCGCGATCCAGCGCCAGCCCGCTGGGATTCATCAGCGAGGTGATAAACGGCTTCACGCTGTAATTCGCGGTGATTTTGTAGAGGGAAACAGGAACGCGCTGGCCTCGCTGTCCGGAGAACGTGACGAAAATGTTGCCGTCGTGATCGACCACGGGATTCGCGACCGGATGAAGGTTGTCTGCGATCGGCAGTCCGATATGCACTGGATGCGGCTGGCTCTCCTGGCCGGCGGCGGCCACGCGCACGATGCCCCCGTTGGCTCCTTCCGGAACGCGCGCGATCAGGCGATTCTCGCTGGCGAGCGCCAGGCTCGCTTCCGCTTCGCCAAACAGCACCACCGGGCGCGCTTGCCCGCGCGTGACAAACCCGCGGCCGTGAATCGCCATCTCGCCGCCGGGAATTGCCGCGGCGGGCGCGACTCTCTCAATGTGCGGAATGCCGTTTTTTTCTGCCGGAGAGCCGAAGCCGAATTTCATACCAGCCCAAAGTGTAGCGCGACACGCAGCAGAATTGCAGCGTAGAAGCCCGCCATCCAGTCGTCGGCCATGATCCCCCAGCCGTGCGGCAACCTCTCGAGCTGGTGCACCGGCCAGGGCTTCCAGATGTCGAACACGCGAAAAAGTATAAAACCGAGCAGCAGGTATTTCCAGTTCACCAGGCTGAGCGCGAAGAAAATCGCGAACAGCGAGAAATCCATGTGCGTGGTCAGGTGCGGCAGCGCGATAGGGATTAGCGGCAGCAGAAGAGTGAGGTGCTGGCCCGCGACTTCGTCAATGACCACGAATTGCGGATCTTCGATTCCTGAGTAGATCGCCGCACGATAGGAGCTCCACACTCCAATCGCGCCGAGCAGCACAAAAAGCCCTAGGGCACAGAACACCGGCAAGGCCAGCACGGAGTTGTGAATGTCACTTCCCGGAACCAGAAAATGCTGATCGTTTAACACCGCGTCGTAGTTGGGGTGAAGCGAGAGCAAGCCGCCGAGCGACGCGGGCCGCAGAAAGAAAACAGCCGAAAGAAACGCGGTGGCGACTCCGACAAGCGAACCAAACGTGCCCGGAGCTTTTGGGAGGTACCCCACACCCAGAACCGTAGCGATTGCCAGCGCCAGCCGCGGCTTCTCGCGCGGCGCTTGGGGAGCGGATGCGGTGTCAGTGGTCGGCGTCATTCGAATGGTCCGAATCGCTGTTCAAATCCAGGACGATGGTGTTGCGCTCGCCCTCCTGGGCGTCCTCTTCCGTGAAGATGGGTTCGGAAACCACATATTTCTCGCTGGCCCAGTTACCGAGGTCCCGTTCGCGGCAGCGCTCGCTGCAGAATGGAAAATCCGCGTGGATTGCGGAATCCGTTTCCGCTTTGCAGATGGGGCATTTGTGTTTCATGGTGCGTTTCTTTTCTTCTCCGCGAACTCTGCGTTCTCTGCCATCTCTGCGTAAAATCTTTCAACACGGAATGCACAGCGAAACCCGAGTTTGCAGAAGCCAATTAAAAACATGATTCGGAAGAAGAGTATAGCTCAGGCGAGGACGCGGAGGGGTGCTCCGGTGGCAATGCGATGGAGTTTTTCGACGGGCGGCATCGGCACAGCGCCAGCTCGAGCGGCAGGCCGCGGCAGAATCTCGACGACCCGGCCGATCAGGTCGTAGGCATCCGTCTTGGTAATCTCCACGCGGGCGACGTCGCCGGCCTCCGCGACTTCTCCGCCGGGCAATTCGATGTCCGTCAGGTACAGCTGGCCATCGATGTCGGGCGCCATGCCCTCCAGGCGCGCTTCCCAGACGAGCGGATTGTCTTTCGAAGGGCCTTCGATCAGCGCGGTAAACATGCGCTCTTTCGAAGCGCGCGTCTTTGCTCGCAAATATTTCGCGCGCAGGTTTTCCCGTGAGATTTTCTTTTGAATGCCCATCAAGCGGTTGCGGCGATCGCGGATCGTTTCCGTATCCACTTTTTCATCCAGCGCATAGCTTCCGGCGTTGTCTACGTCGGAATATTCGAACACGCCCATCCAGTCCAGATTGGCGGCCTTCACGAATTCGCAAAGTTCCTCGAAATCATTTTCGGTTTCGCCCGGAAAACCCACGATGAAAGAGGTGCGCAGCGAAACGCCGGGAATCGTCGTTCGTATGCGCTCCAGCAATTTCAGAAAGGCCTCGCCGTTCGAACCGCGCTTCATGCGCGCAAGAACGTTGCGGCTGGCATGCTGCAAAGGCATGTCCATATACTTCGCGAGCCGCGGGTGCGCGCCGATGGTGTCGAGCAATTTCTGCGTGACGCGATTCGGATACGCGTAAAGAAAACGCACCCAAAGCAGATCATCCACTTGCGCGAGTTTTTCCAAGAGTTGCGACAGTCCATCGCGCAAGCCCAGGTCTTCGCCGTAAGAAGTGGTGTCCTGGCCGATCAGCGTGATTTCGCGTGCGCCGGATTTCGCAAGATTTTCCGCTTCGCGCACCACTGATTCGAATCGCCGGCTGCGAAACACTCCGCGAAGCTGCGGAATAATGCAAAACGTGCAGGGATGATCGCAACCCTCGGCAATTTTGATGTACGCGGCATGCTTCGGCGTGGTGATGACGCGCGGCGTCAGGTCGTGATAGAGAAACGCCGGTGGCTGCGCGGGAAGAACACGCAAATCGCCCTCGACCGCTTCCATAATGCGCTCGACTTCGCCGGTCCCGATGACCGCGTCCACTTCGGGAACTTGCTCGAGGATCTGCGCTCGAAAACGCTCGACCAGGCAGCCGGCGACAATCAGTTTTTTCGCCGCGCCGAATTTCTTGTGCTCCGCCATCTCCAGGATGGCATCCACGGATTCTTTCTGCGCCGCCTCGATAAAACTGCACGTGTTGACGACCAGAATCTCGGCTTCGTCCGCGCGGGGAGTGAGCTCATACCCTTCGCGCGCAAGAATACCCATCATCACCTCGCTGTCCACGAGGTTCTTCGGGCATCCCAGGCTGACGAATCCGACCTTAGTCATAAGCAGTGAATTTGCGCCTTTGCGCAATTCTCAATTGTAACATGGGCGGACGAGGCCAGCTGGTATCGAGGATTCAGCGGGACCGCAGGACCATTCGAATCTGGTCAAGCAATTGACGGAGGCGCGTGGTATCGCAGGGCGCACCGCCGAAGCGCGCGTGAGCATAAATTTGCGTGAATTCGCGGACAGGCGAAACGAGATTCGGCGCATGTACGGTCGCGGCGAATTCGAAAGGCGTTTGTGATTCGAAACGCATCAGCCCGCGGCGCGCCAGCGTCCGCAATAGTTCGGCGTACAGCCGTGAAGCAAGCTCAGGATTGTTCCGGGCGGAGCGTGCGGACCGCAATTGCAAAAACAGGCGGACGCGCCGGAGGAACGCAGGAATTAAATTGAAGCGCAACGCCACCAGCAGCACGACAAGAGTTAATGGAAGCAGGAAGCCCGCCGAGCCGTGCTCATATTGCCACGACTTCATCCATCGTTTGGCAGCACGTTGTTTTTGAGCGAACCAGTTGCGCGCCGTTTCGCTCCAATTGCGTGAGGTTTGCTGAACGTTCTCCGCCAGGACCAGTTGGTGGGCAAAGTCGTAGCCAACCACCCATTCGCTCCAGGTGATCTCCAGCCAATCCGCGTACTGCCCGAGGCGCGTGATGATGCTGGCCGAATTCTCCGGAGCCGCCGGAGTGGGATCGAAAACCTGCCATTCATTTCCGGGGAAATAGACTTCCACCCAGCTGTGCGCGTCGCTCGCGCGGACAATGTAATCGCCCCCAAGGTCGTTGTATTCGCCGGGGAGGAAGCCGTTCACTTCGCGCGATGGAACGCCGATGGTGCGCAGCATGATGGTCATCGCGGAAGCGAAATATTCGCAGTGGCCGGCGTGCGTTTCGAACAGAAAATGCGCGAGCGGATCGTCGCCGGGCTGGCCGGTCAGCGTCAGCGTGTAGGTGAACCGGTCGCGAAGATAGCTTTCGATCATCAGGGCTTTATCGAAAGGAGTTTTCGCGTTGCGGGTAATTTGTTTGGCGAGTTCCGGGATGCGCGGATCGAGCTGCGCAGGAAGTTGGAGATAGGTTTCAACGACGTCCGGTGAATAGTCCGTCGAAGCCGCGCGGAGCTTCGAGGCGTTGAGCGAAGTCAGACGAGAAAAGCCGGCATACCGGATGGCGCTGTAATTGTGAAAAGGATTTAGCAAAGTGCCGGTGAAATCACGAAAGATGTAAGAGCGACGCATGGCGGCGAAAGAATTTCCGCCTTCGCCGGTGAAGTTTCCTTGGAGCTTTATGACTTTGCCAGGAACAAAGATCGCGTCCGTCGCCAGCGGTTCCAGAAATATAGTGAAGAGAATTCCCGGTGCTGGTGCCTCCGTTTTCTGCGGCTGATCCGCGGTGTCGATCCAGCCATCCTCTCTGGGGCGCAGCTCCCGAGGCCGGTGATCTAGCGTCGTCCAGCGCCGGCCATCGAAAGTGGTGAGCGCAATGCCGCGCCAGCGGAGGCGGTCGTAGCCGATGGGCCTCCCGGTCTGCACGCGCATCACAACTTCCGAATTTTTCTTGATCTCGCCGATTTGGCCGAGCTCGACATTTTCGCTGAAGCCGGTCATCAGCGATGGGCTGAAACTGGTGCGTCCCAGGTAACCGGCGTTGAAGCGCGGGAAAAAGAAAAACAGGACAATTCCGAGTGCGCTTGCTCCAAGAGCGACGGAAAGTGCGGCGAGACTCAGCGCGCGCGTGAGTTTGCGATCGCGCTCCGGTTGGGCAGTGAGTGCGGGAACGACCGCGCCCACCGCGCCACGGCGCAATTCCATTCCGGCAAAAGTAGCCACGCCAAACAGCAGATAAGTGAAAAAGAAAACGAGGAACGTGGTGTCCACGGTGAGCACAGCGGCGGCCAGAATCCCCGCGAAAGAAAGCATGGTAAGAAAAGTTGCGTCGCGATCACTGACGGCGCTGTAAAAGCGGATCAGCGTGACATAGATCAGAAAATGCACCGCGGCTACCAGCGCGGCATAGAGCGGAGGATTCGCGGAGTTGCCTACGAGCGAGCGCGAAAGAAACACGATGTCAATGGGCAAGAAAGCCAGGTAGGCCAGGACGCTCCAGGTGGCGGCCCGGGAAGAGAGTTCGGCGGGTCGGCCATGCCACCAGCGGTAGCCCTTGTAGAGCGCTGCCAGCGGCGCAACGATGATGGTGACAATGTCGAGTTTTCCAGTGCTGGCCAGAGTGAGGATGGAGCTCAGAATCAGCAACGAAAGCGAGGTACGAAAGAATCGCTCGGCAGGCAAAGCGGAAACACGCGGGGTTGCAAGCGAGGCGGCCATGGCGGACTTTTAATGGTAACACTTGAGAGCCGCGGCGGGTGGCGGCAGGGCGAAAGGATAACTCTCAGCGCGTTTTTGGGGCGGCGGTAAACGACCTCAGGGCTGCGTGAGCGACTTTTCGCGTGAGATTCGATACGGGCAAGCTGGAAATATCGCGCAGCGGAACGCGCTTCGCGCCAGTGACGCGAGGGAGTTTCTCTACTTGGAAGAGAAATGGCGCGATGGTGATCGCGCGGTAGGTTACGGAATGACGGACATTATCCGCCGGCACAAATTGCAACTTGGCGTTTTTCGCGTCAGGCAAGATTCCCCGAAGATATCGGCGCAGTTCCGCGACGGGATTCCCGTCAACAGAAATGGTGGGGAAGTGCCACATTCTGGAAACGAGCGTGGGGATGTGATCGGCAGCAGCTTGCTCGTTCTTGCCGCGCGGCGGTGGAAGCAGAAAAGTCCGGCCATCTGCATCTGCAAACACGGCGGCTGCGAGAGCGACTTCCACAGTGGCTCGCTTCTCGCGCTTCTCGGGCAAGCTTTCGGCTATCCCGAGTCTGCGGCCTTCACAGAATTGCGCAACGGGGCATATCAAACATTGAGGCGATTTCGGCGTGCACAATGTTGCGCCAAGCTCCATCATGGCCTGGTTCCAGTCGCCGGGCGATGGAGCGTCGAGATATTCGCCAGCTAGTTTTTGGAGCTCTTGCCAACGCCGCGATTCGCGGAGATCGCCGCGAATCGCTCCGAGGCGAGCGAGGACCCGCGCGACATTTCCGTCCAGCACTGCCACTTTTTCTCCGAAGGCGATGCTCAAAATCGCCGCCGCAGTGTAATTTCCGATGCCTGGCAATGCCAGTGTGTTCTCCAGGTGCGTTGGAAATTGGCCTGCATGTTTCGTGACAATCTGCTTTGCAGCCTTCTGCAAATTGCGTGCGCGGCTGTAGTAGCCCAGCCCGGACCACAAGCGCAGCACTTCTTCCTCCGGTGCGGCTGACAGCGCGTGAACATCGGGGAAGCGATTTACGAATCGTTCGTAATAGGGAATCACCGCGGCAACGCGCGTCTGTTGCAACATGATTTCCGATAGCCAGATACGGTAGGGATCTCGTGTGCGGCGCCACGGCAGATCGCGCCGGTATTGCCGGAACCATCCGAGGAGTTGCCCTCTAAATTTGCCGAGCTGGCGTTTATTCAGCATGTTGCGGAGACATTCTCGCACAGCTGTGTAGGACAGGCGGGAATTCCTGTCCTACTTGGAGTCGTCGAGGAAAACGACGTAGGAAGAACTCCAGACGGCGGCGGGGATGGAGCCACGAGGCTGACTGGTGACGATAATTTTGAAAAGATCGGGCGAGGCAGCGAGATCGGCCATGAGCGCTTGGTGGGGATCGGGGGGCAGGGGCTGCTCGAGCGCAAGGTAGCGCAGGACGGAGAAAATGATTTCCTCGGCTGGTGCGAGAGGAGTCTCCATAGTCGCGCCGCGGAATTGCAGCAGCGATTTGCTTTCGTAGAAATGCCAGGCGAGGCTGGCGCAGATGGTCACCGCGCGCTCGAAGCGCTCGTTTGTCGCGCCGGCTTTGGGCTCAGGGCCAGCGGATTTGTTCGTCGAGAGATGCGGGTCGAGGACTAGCAGGATGCGGCAATCATCCTCGCGCGCAAATTCACGGACCATCAGTGAACCGTATCGCGCGGAAGCTTTCCAGTGAACGTGGCGCGCGCTGTCCGTGGGAACGTAATCGCGCAGCGCATAGAGATCCTGGCCGCGGCCTTTCGCCAGACTTTCCAGCGCTCCTTGAATGCCCGGGAGGATTTCCAGATATTCCTCGCTGGGCCCTACCGATGGATAGACCAGCGCCTCGGTTTTCAAATTGACGTGACGCGATTTCTGCAGGAATCCGAAGGGGAAGCGGGTGACGATGCGGAAAGCTTCCTGGCGGTATACACCGCGTCCCGGAAAAATCATGGGCACGTTTTGCCGCACGTGTTCACGCTTGGGGAGATAGGGAAAATAAACTGGCGTGTCGAGCATGGCAGCGGCAGGACCACCCTTGATTTTTGCGGCTTCGACGCGCAGGGAGAAGGAAGGCAGCGTCAATTTTTGATTGTCCAGTTCCACCATGGCGCGTACTGGTTGAGCCGCGAAGATGTGCTCGGTCAGTTCTAGACGCATTTCGATGCCGGAGAGCGTAATGGAAGAGAGGATTCCGGACATCAGAATGACGGCGATCAGGCTGGCAAGAATCAGGAAGAGAAGATTGTTGCCGGTGTTGAGCGCGGGGAGCGCGACGAGCAGAATTCCGGCCATATAGATCCAGCCATCGCGGGTGACACGATATTCCATTTTGTAGCCGATCCAGCGGAGCGGCGTGCGCTTTGCCAGCACTGGAACGAGCGTGACGCCTACCCAGCCGGCGACGGCCAGCGCGATGAGAGCGGAGGTGCTCGCGAGCCAGACCTGGCCGAGTTCCGCGGCCGCGCCGGAATAGAGCGCGAGAAGAAGGGCGGCGGAGAGAGCCACGATGGAGAGAAGGAATGCGCGGACGCCGGGGCGGTCGGCCTTGGCCCAGAGTTGCGCGACAGTGGATTGCACGCTCAAAGCAAAAAGATCACAAAGGAACGGGGACGGATTCGACGATTTCGCGCAGCACGGATTCTGTGGCTTCCGATTTTTTCTGCAAGGAAGCGTGGCGCGAGCTGGCGACGACACGATGCGAAAAAACGGAGACGGCCAGATGCTTGAAATCGTCCGGCAGGCAATAATCGCGGCCATCGAGAAAGGCGCGGGCCTGCGCGGCGCGCTGGAGCATCAGCGTGCCACGAGGGCTGACGCCGAGGGTGAGTTGCTCGGTGGTGCGCGTGCGATTGACGATTTCGAGAGCGTAGTCGTGAAGACTGGAATCCACTTTCACGTGGGCGACCGTGTCTTGCATGGCCAGGACTTCGCTGACGTCAGCCAGTGGCTCGAGCGCGTCGATAGGGTTGTCGCCGACACGCTTGCGGAGAATTTCTTTTTCGGTTTCGTGCGACGGGTAGCCCATTTTGATGCGCATCAGAAAACGATCGAGTTGCGATTCGGGTAAAGGATAGGTGCCGTGATGCTCGACAGGGTTTTGCGTGGCAATGACCAGAAAGGGTTGTGGAAGCGTCAGTGTTTTGCCGTCGACGGTGACTTGCGCTTCGTTCATGGCTTCGAGAAGCGCGGATTGCGTGCGCGGCGTGGTGCGATTGATCTCATCGGCGAGAACGACGTTGGCAAAAATCGGGCCGGGTCGGAATTCAAATTCGCGCGATTCGGGATTGTAGACGCTGACGCCGAGAACGTCGCTGGGAAGCAGGTCGGAAGTGAACTGGATGCGCTGAAAGCTGCAATGAAATGATTTCGCGAGCGCTTGGGCAAGCGTGGTCTTGCCGACACCGGGGACATCTTCGATAAGCAAGTGGCCGCGCGCAAGGAGAGTGATCAGCGCGAGCTGGATGGCCTCTTCCTTGCCGTAGATGGCGCGGGCAATGGAGCGCTGGAGCTGCGAGACGATTTGAGAGGTGGCCGTCGGCACTGGTTGAAAACCCGGGTCCTTCCTGATACAAATGATGATTACGGGCGACTAGCTCAGTTGGTTAGAGCGCTCCCCTCACACGGGAGAGGTCAAAGGTTCAAGTCCTTTGTCGCCCACCATCTTTTGATTCCGCGCCAAGGGACATTCTAGCTAAAATCGAAGCATGTCAACCTTCCTTCGTACAATTGAGTTTCTAGGTTTGAGCCTGTGGCTGGGGAGCGATGTGTTCCTGAGCTTTGTGGTGGCGCCGGGGGCGTTTCGGATCCTGGCGAGCCGGGACCAGGCGGGAGCGATGGTGGGGTATGGGTTGTGGTGGATGCACATGATCGGGGTGGTGTGCGGGATTGCGATTCTGGTGGCGCGGTTGTTGCGGACGCGGGCGGTTTTTGGTTTGGCGGCGCCGGCGGGGCTCTGCGTTTTGCTGATGATTGGACTTACGGTGGTATCGCAGCATGCGGTGAGTCCGAAGATGGCGGCGCTGCGGGTGCAGATGAGGTCGATTCAGGCGACGGCAGCGGGAAGTCCGCTCCTCGCGGATTTCAGCCGATTGCACCGTATTTCGGTTTCGCTCGAGAGTAGCGTTTTGCTGGCGGGAATTACAGCTATGTATCTGATGGTAAGGGAATTACGTGTGAGCGGGTGAGATTACGTTGAGTTGGTTTCAGTACCCTCCCTCCTCCCCCCTGATTCTTGTAAGTGTTCATTCTAAAAAACTTAGGTTTGCCGTAAGTCCTTTTTTATCTGCAGCTCCGGGATGGCTTGGTGCGCATTCTAAAGGACTCACATTGCACCAAAATTGTGCAAGTGCTGTTTACACGCTGCGTGGGGTCGTTCAGCAAGAAAGCGGTCTGGGCGTGCGTGAATGGAGCGGCGAAGAAAGAAGAGCGGCAGCAATACTGCCGCACTCCAAAGGGATGTTTACCTGAGTGATAGATTAGAGGAATGTTTCTATATGACCTTACGGCGGTGAGGATGGACTACGGAGCGTTTGGGCTTGTGCTTCCGGGAGATGGCTTTGTGGGACTTGCGCTTGCGGGATTTGGCGGGGCGGATTTTGTTGGTGGTGGCGTAGCCGGCGCGTTCGAAGGCGCGCCACATGTACCAGCTGGCGACGGTGCGGTAGGGGCGCCAGCGTTCGCCGAAGGCGAGGAGCTCCTTGGGCTTGGGCATGTGTGTTTTGCCATAGGCGACGGACCAGCCTTTTTTGACGCCGAGGTCGTGGATGGGGAGGACGTCGGGACGGCCGAGGCAGAAGATCAAGAACATTTCGACGGTCCAGGCGCCAATGCCGCGGACGGAGACAAGGCGCTTGACGAGTTCCTCGTCGGAGAGTTTTTGGGCTTCTTCGAAAGTGGGGACGATGCCTTCGATGGTTTTCTTTGCCAGATCTTTCATGGCGAGAACTTTTGCGCCGGAGAGGCCGGCTTTGCGCAGGGCGGGCTTGCGGAGCTTTAACATTTCTTCGGGCGTCGGTACGCGGCCGTGGTCGCAGAGCGCTTTCACGCGGCCGAAGATGGTGGCGGCGGCTTTGCCGGAGATGGATTGATAGGCGATGGATTCGAGGAGGACTTCGTAAGGGGATTGCGCGTCGGCGACATCGATTTGGAAGGGGAGAGTTTCCTCGATTAAACGCTTCAGGCATTCGTCGCGTTGGGCGAGGTGCTGCGTGGCCGCGGCAAGGTCGAATGGGAGTGTCATGGCAGGCAATAGATTATGCGGAGAGGATGAAAATGGAAAGTCAAACGCAGAGACGCAGAGTGCGCGGAAGCAGCGCGAAGAAGTGGTAGTGGGAGGGGTGTGTTAGGATGAGGAGTTTGTGCGGATGAAAATTAGCGGATTGAAGGGGCTGGAGTGCAGACAGGGATTATTGGATTGCCGCAGGTTGGGAAGACGACGCTATTTCGGATTTTGACGAAGGCGCACGTCGAGGGGAAGGCGGGGGCGTCGGCGACGCATGTGGGAGTGGCTAAGGTGCCTGAGCCGCGTTTGGTGGAGCTGGCGAAGCTTTATAACCCGAAGAAGATTACGTATGCGACGGTGAATTACGTGGATTTGGGCGGGATGCAGAAGGAGCGCATGCGGGATGCGCTGGCGCAATTGCGCGAAGTGGATGTGATTGCGCACGTGATTCGCGTGTTTGACGATCCTTCGGTGCCGCATTCGGAGGGGAGCATTGATCCGTTGCGGGATGCGACGAATCTGGATCTGGAGCTGATGCTTTCGGACCATGACCAAATTACGCGGCGGCTGGAGCGGCTCGAGAAAGATTTGAAAAAGAAGAGCGAGCCGACGCTGCTACTGGAAAAGAATACTTTGGAGAAATGCAAGGCGCAATTGGAGGGGGAGAAGGCGCTGCGCGAGCTGGAATTGACGGCGGAGGAGAGAAAGTCGATTGCGGGATTTTTGTTTTTGTCGGCGCGGCCGGTTTTGTATGTGTTGAATTTGGGAGACGACGAAGCGGACAAGCTGGATACGGCTGTGGAGCGGCACAAATTGAGTTCGTTGCAAGTGAGGCCGAACGCGGCGGTAGTGGCGATTTGCGGCCGGCTGGAGGCGGAACTTTCCGAGATGGATGAGAAAGAAGCGGCGGAGTTGCTGGCTTCGTATGGATTGAAAGAGCCGGGGCTGAACCGGTTGATTCGCGCGACATATGATTTGCTTGGGCTGATCCAGTTTTTCACGGCGGGGGAGCCGGAAGTGCGGGCGTGGACGATCCGAAAGGGCGCGACGGCGGTGAAGGCGGCGGGGGCGATTCACAGCGACATCGAGCGGGGATTCATACGGGCGGAAGTGGTGCGGTGGAATGAATTGCTGACCGCGGGGAGTTTGGCGGCGGCGAGAGAGAAGGCGCAGGTGCGGTTGGAGGGGAAGGAGTATGTGGTGCAAGAGGGGGATGTGATTTTGTTTAGACATTCAGGATGAGAAAAGAGGTAATGAAGTAAGGAAGTAAAGAACTGAAGAAAAAGACTTAGCGCAGAGTTCACAGAGAAGGCAGGGGACGCAGAGAAGAGCGGCGACGTAATGCAGGGGCGTTCAACAGAACGGTTGGGTTTATCGAGGCGGACGGAAAAGCGGCGGCGAGCCGCCGCACTCCAAAATGGGACATGATCTGGCATTTCGGACGGCGCTGGCTGCGGGGCTGGGGCTTATCGCGGCTGCGGGAAATTTGGTAGGCGGGTACTTTGTCGTCCGAAAGGAGTGGCCGCGGAAATTTTTGCAATATTTTCTGGCGTTGGGCGCGGGTTACATGCTGGCAGTGGCGTTTGTTGAGGTGATTCCGGAGTCGGTGCGGCTGTCGGGGGAGAGCGCGCTGCTGTACGTCTTGATTGGCTATTTCCTGGTGCATCTTTTCGAACACACGCTGGCGCCGCATTTTCATTTTGGGGAAGAGACGCACGTCGAGGAAATGAGCCATCATCATGCGCGGACGAGCGTGCTGGTGGGCATGACGATTCACACTTTTTTTGATGGCGTGGCGATCGCGGCGGGATTCCTGGTCTCGACGTGGCTGGGAGCGGTGATGTTTTTCGCGGTGTTTCTGCACAAGCTGCCGGAGGGATTCACGGTGGCTTCGGTGGTGCTGGCCAGCGGGCAAGGAAAGCGCAACGCGATTCTGGCGGCGGGGTTGTTAGGGGCGGCGACGGTGACGGGCGTGTTGCTGACGAGCTCGCTGCAGGGGCAATTGAAATTCGCGCTCCCCCTTTCAGGCGGAGTCACGTTATACGTGGCGGCGACGGATTTACTGCCGGAAGTGAACCGGGAGCCCAACTGGCGGATGGCGCTTCTGGTTTTTGTAGGCGTTGTTAGTTTGTTGATAATGGAGCGTTTATTCCACGTTTAGATTCGCCGTAGTTTCGCCCTCGAGTACCCCTACCACTTGCAACTTTCTGAGAACACGAGTGTTTGATACAGTGTGGCGACTATGGCCAGGTCGGACGTCCAACTGATGCTGGACGTGAAGGCGGGCGACGAACAGTCGTTCGCACTTCTCCTGCATCGCTATCGGAGTCCGCTGGTCAATTTTCTGTACCGGATGGTTCGGAACCGGGAACAGGCGGAAGACCTGGCGCAGGAAGTTTTTTTGCGCGTGTACCGCGCGCGCGAAGATTACGTGCCGAGCGCGAAGTTCACGACGTGGCTCTTCCGGATCGCGACAAACTTGGCATTGAATTCGGTGCGGGACAACCGTTATCAGCGCATGGAAATCTCACTGGATGCGCCGGTCACCGTGGATGCCGAGGATGGCGATGAGCGGGCTCTGGACATCGCCGAGAAGCGCCCGAACATTGAGCAGCACCTAGTGGAGGATGCACGGCGGAAGATGATCCGGCATGCCATTGACAAGCTGCCGGAGAAGCAACGCGCGGCGGTGCTGCTGCACAAGTATCAAGAGTTGGATTACGGAGAGATTTCGAAGATTTTGGAATGCTCGGAGAGCGCGCTGAAATCGCTGCTCTTTCGGGCGTACGAAACGTTGCGAGTGGAACTAGCCCCCCTCGTGGCAAGCGGCAAGCGGGCGTAGCTGGCCGGTTTTCCCGGCAAGGCCGGGACGCAGAAGACGCGAAAACCCGGCACCTACAAAGACTTGGCGCGGCAAGGAAAGTGGTGGAAGGTGGCCAGAAGGGAAGGAAGTTATGAGTTGCAGCCGGATGGAAGGAAAAATTCTGGGATACATGGACGGGTGCCTGAAAGAAGGCGAACGGCTGGAGATTGAGAAGCATCTCCTGGCGTGCGGGGCGTGCCAACTGCGCGTGAACGAATTTCGCGCGGTGAATGTGCTGCTGGACGAGCTGCCGATGATCGAGCCATCGGGGGCGTTTGATATCCGTGTGCGCGCGCGCGTAGCGGCGGAGCCGGCGAAGCAGAGCTTGTGGGCATGGATGACGCCGTCGCCGCGAGCGGCGCTGGCAGCGTCGATGCTGCTGCTGGCGACGGTGTGGATCGGATCGCAAAAATTGGACAATTCACTGAGTGCCGGGGACATCGACAACATCAACCAGAATTTGCCGGTACTGGAAAACTACGACGTGATTTCGGATTTTGGGCCGTTGAGCGAATTGCCGCCGCCAGTGCAGCCGGACGAACCGGGCGACCCGAATCAAAGTCAGCAATTGTAAAGGGAAATGAAACGGAAACTCCAATTCGCGGGATGGCTTATAGCGCTGGGAATGAGCGCGGCAGTGGCTGTGCCGTGCTACGCGCAGGCGCAGCGCGCGCATTGGGGACAGAGTCACCCGGAGAATCGGCCGGCAAAGCCGACGAATCAGCAACATCAGCCGCAACCGCATCAGCCGCAGCAGCATCAACCGCCCCAACATCAGCCACAGCAATATCAGCCGCAGGGGCAATCGCACGCGAATGGGAATCCGAACCGTCCGCCGCAATCAAATGCGAATCACGGGGGGACGGAGGCGCGGCCGTACAACAATCCGAACCGTTCGCCGTCGGCGTTCACTCCGCCGCCGCCGAAGCGATTTGATAATTTGAATCCGCAAGAGCAGCAGAAGATTTTGGAAAACAACAAGCGCTATCAAAGCCTCAGTCCTGCTCAAAAACAGGAGTTCAAGGACCGCGCGCAGGCATGGAACAAGCTGACGCCGGCGCAACAGAGTCACATTCGAAACGACGTACTGCCAAAGTGGAAGCAGATGCCGCAGGACCGTAGACAGGCGATTCGGCAGCGGTTACAGGTGCTGCAGAACATGCCGGAGTCGGCGCGGAATCAGCGGCTGAACGATCCGAATTTCACTCGCGGAATGAGCGAGGAGGATAGGGCGACGTTGCGGGATTTGAGCCATCTGCACGTCGGAGGGCCACCCGATCCGCCGAACGAATAGCGACTTCTTTTTTTCAAGAGACAATCTGGTTCGTTGCCCTCTTCAAACCGCATTGACAACATCTCTCCTCTCACGGCATGGTGACTAGTTCGAGTTCACCGCATCGAACGAGTGGAGGAAGAATATTTTGAAGAGTGACCGCACAGCGGTCAGCCCCGCCGAGCCCACGCGCCTCCCCGCCGTATCTACGCGCTTTCGCGCGATGCAACACCGCAATTTCCAGTTGTTCATCGCAGGACAACTAATTTCACTCATCGGAACATGGATGCAGAACATGGCGCAGCTGTGGCTGGTCTACCAGCTGACGCACTCAGCGGCGCTGCTCGGTGTGTTTGGATTTGCGAGCCAGGTGCCGATGTTGTTTCTTTCTTCGTTGGGCGGGTATGTGGGGGACCGATTTGACCGCCATCGCGGCGTAATCGTTACGCAGACCATTACAATGATCCTGGCGTTCGTTCTGGCGGGGCTAACCTGGACACATTGGATTGGAAAATGGCAATTGATCGTTATCGCGTTCCTGGTCGGCATCGTCAATGCGTTTGACGTGCCGATCCGGCAGGCTTTTTTTGTGCAGATGGTGGGGAAAGAAGATCTGCCGAATGCGATTGCATTGAATTCCTCGATTTTCAACGGAGCGCGGGCAGTGGGCCCGGCAATTGCAGGAATAGCAATTGCCTACCTGGGGGCAGGCTGGTGCTTCTTTATCAACGGATTGAGTTTTGTAGCGGTCATCGTGGCGCTGCTGATGATGCGGATAGAACCAAGAGTGATCAAGCCAAGCACGGATTCGCCGCTACGGAGTTTTGTGCAGGGCTTTCGATTTGCCATGAGCGATCTGCCGATACGGTCGGCACTGTTATTGCTCAGCGCCCTGAGCCTCTTTGGTTTGCAGTATTCCGTGTTCATGCCGGTTTACGCGCAGGACGTCTTGAAGTCGGACGCGCGGACGCTCGGGTTCCTGATGAGCTCGGCGGGGGTGGGCGCCGTACTCGGCGCCCTGCAGTTCGCCGCACGCACACACTACAGAGGGCTGGCACGATGGATTGCCGCGACGTCCTTGACGTGTTCGGTGTGCCTGATTATTTTTTCGCAGGCAAAGGTTTTCTGGTTGTGCAGTGCGACGCTTTTTGTGGTGGGGTTTGCCGCGACATCGCAAATGGCGGCGACAAATACTTTGATCCAAAAACGGGTGCCGGATGAATTGCGCAGCCGGGTAATCGCGGTGTACGCGACGATGTTTATGGGTGTGCAGCCTATCGGCTCGCTGATCGCGAGCGGTGTGGTGAAGCACCTCGGGCCGCAGACTACACTGACGGTGTTCGGGTCGCTGGTGCTAGTGGGCAGCCTGATTTTCATCGGCACGGTGGTGATGAGGCTGGGAAAAACGCAAACAGCTGTGGCGGATTAGGAGGGGTTCGGGCGGTACAGCCAATTGGGCTTCACGAAAATCTCCGCACGGGGTGCGCTGATCATCCTTGCGAGGATGGCGTCGACTTTGGGACGCAGAGGGGCGAGAGAACATACGGGATCGGTAGCGGCGGCATCACCTGCCAGCAACAACGCCTGGCAGCGGCAGCCGCCGAAATCCTGCTCCCGGCGATCGCAGGTCTTGCAGGGCTCCTGCATCCACGTTTCTCCACGAAACTTCTGAAACGCGGCGGATTGCTCCCAAATATCGCGCAAACTCCGGTCTTTTACGTTTTCGAACCTAAGACCTGGGATGACTTGAGCGGCGTGGCAGGGAAGCGCGTCGCCGCTGGGAGTTATGAGCATGAGCTTGTGGCCCCACCCGCCCATACAAGGTTTGGGGTATTTCGCGTAATAATCCGGGACGACGAATTCGATGCGGAGGTTGCCCTTCAGTCTTTCCTGTGCGCGCTTCAAGAATTCCACGGAATGATTTAGCTGTTCGCGAGTGGGCAGAAGATTTTCGTGATTGGCGAAG
Organism: Candidatus Acidiferrum sp.; assembly: GCA_036522195.1. Classification (GTDB taxonomy): domain Bacteria; phylum Acidobacteriota; class Terriglobia; order Acidiferrales; family UBA7541; genus Acidiferrum. The sequence goes on from DATDGF010000064.1 coordinate 86,272, forward strand.
GCCCAGCCGTAATACTGCACATTTGCAAATTCAACGCGCGTGGCGCTGGAAGATTCGGCGATGGCAAGCATCTCTTCTAGCTGATCAATGTTACGGCGGTGAATGACGAAATTCAGCGTGACGGCAATGCGATGTTGCTTCAGCCATTTAAGGACGCGGAGTTTATGTTCGTGGGAGCGGGTGCCGGAGATTTCGTTGGCGATTTCTTCGCGGGCTCCCTGGAAACTCAGTTGGATGTGGTCGAGGCCGGCTTCGACGAGAGCGGCGAGTTTTGCTTCGTCCATGGGCAGCCCGGAGGTGATGAGGTTGACGTAGAGACCTGCGGCGCGGGCGGCGCGAATGAGATCGATGATGTCGGTGCGAGCGAGCGGTTCGCCTCCGGTGAAATCGGCTTGGAGGACGCCGGCTTCAGACGCTTCCTTGAAGACACGGAACCAAATTTCCGTGGAGAGTTCGTTGACGCGCGATTGCATTTCGAGCGGGTTCGAGCAGTAGACGCAGTGTAGAGGGCAGCGGTGGGTTAGCTCGGCGATTAGGGCTAGCGGATTGGGGAGTTCAGCGGTCATGGTCATTTTGACGGCGTGTTCGCCGGAAAAGCGGGAGCTGGGTTCCCGCACTCCAAAAACTAGGTGAAGTCGAGTGCGCGCTGCTCCTGCAGAAGAGCAAGATAGCCCAGGATATCGGACTCCACTTTTTGCGGCTCGGCTTTCGAATAGATTTTCTGCAAATCGGTGATGATTTGCTGGACGGTGTGCTTGCCGTCGCAGCGCTCCACGATTTCGAGGCTGGGGCCATTGAGGCGCAATGCGCGCTCGGGCATGAGCAGCGTGCGCGGCTGCTGTGATTTGTCGTTGAGGCGGCAGCCGGGAGCCAGGCGCGGAAAGCTTTGCGGGTCGGGCGGCATCGGCGGTCCCTCAGGATTCCTTGGCCGGTTGGAAGGCGCCGGGCGGGGGCCAGCCGGGATTGACGTAAGCAAAGTACAGCGCGTCGAGCTGGGCCCAGAGGATGTCGCACTTCGCGCGGAGGGCGGCGTGAGCGAGGTCCTGCTGCTCGCGCGTGTGCGCATGCTTGACGACCCAGGCAAGGGCAAAATCGGAATCCTCCGTGGCCTGCATGAGGCGGCCGGTGAAATAGTCGAGGCCGCCGGAGAGCCAGGGATAGTGTTCGCGAAGGCGGTCCATACGTAGCGTGATGAGCTTCTTTGAAAAAAGTTCGGTGAGGGACGAAGCCACGGCTTCGAGGTGCGAGCGCGTAGAAACGAAATCGACGTAAGCCTGCACTGCAAAGCGCGTCGCCGGAAGAATATCGTGGCCGCGAAGCGCGATGTCGCGCGAAAGGCCGGTGGCTTCGACGAGCCGCAGCCATTTTTCAATGCCACCTGGTTTGGTGCCGTCGCCGTCGTGGTCGAGGATCCGTTTGCGCCACGCAACGCGGAAAGCGGGATCTTCGCTGCGCGCGAGGATGGCGGCGTCTTTGATGGGGATGCGGCTCTGGTAGTAATAGCGATTTAAGGCCCACGCCTGGAGCTGTCCACGCGTGAGCTTTCCTTCGTGCATCAGCAGGTGAAACGGATGCTTGTGATGGTAGCGCTCTTCGCCGATGGCGTGAAAGCCGCCGATGAATGTCGTTTCAGACAATGGCGGCTTCTCAGCGATGTTGTTCACGGATGGAGTCATAGCTCGAATTCCATTCCATCATAGGCGATTTCCCATCCGGCTTCACGCACAGTGCGGTGTTCCGGACTGTCTTCGTTCAACACCGGATTGGTGTTGTTGAGATGGATGAGCACGTGACGGGTTTTTCCGGGGCGAAAGGGTTGACGGAGAAGTCCGCGGTCTCCCCAGAGGGGAATGTGCCCCATCTCCCGCGCGGTCCTGCGGCTGCGCTTGGCGGAAATCAACTCATCATCTTTCCAGAAGGTGCCGTCCAGCAATGCCAGGTCGTTTTCATCGACGGAGCGGCGCCACTCCTCCCCAATTCCCGGCAAGGCGGGGGCATAAAAGAGCCGCTTTTCCTTGTGGATCAACTGAAGACCGATGACTGCTTCCTCCGGAGGTAGGCCGTGGCGGAGCGAATCGCTCACATAGTCAGGGAAGCTTCCGAGCAGCGGCACGGCTTTGTAAAACAGGCCGTCTTTCTTTCCCACCGAAGAAGGCGGGACAAGCGGCGTGAGACGGTCCAGGGGCATGACGTCCCAGATCACCGGCGGATTCGAGCGCGCGAGGACGCGGAAGAGCCTGTTTTCCTCCGTAAGGATGCGGCGCACGGACACGGTAGAGAAAATGCGGAGTGGCTGAAATTCGCGAAGATGAAGCAAACCCATCACGGAATCGACATCGGCGCTGGTGAGGAGGATGGAAGTGACCGGTGAGCCCAGCGCGGCAGAACGAGGTATGAGTTCAGGTGTTGCGTTGATCTGCTGACGGAGATCCGGCGAGGCGTTGAGCAGGAACCATTTCGTCGGGTCCGGTGAGACCGCAACCTGTGCCTGGGTGCGCGGACGTGCCTTCAGTGTACCGAGGCGCAATGCGCTACAGTTCGCACAACTACAATTCCATTGAGGGAAACCGCCCCCGGCTGCGGAGCCGAGGACTTTAACGCGCATTCGGTTTTCTGGCGACCGCAAAGCGGTCGACTCTCAGACTAGAGTTCGGCGTTAGCGTAGGAGCTGACTTCGCAGTTCAAGTCAATTTCTTCGTGCTGAGGGGTGACCCATTCCATGGTTGATACTCCTTTTGGGCTCAAGCTCGTAAGAACACAAAGATAATAGCATAGGAAGGGGGGCGAAGGGAATGGGGTCCGGGACAGCCGAGAGCCTGGTCCCTTCGAAAGTAACCCTTCTCAGACTTCCTGATGCTGAGAATTATTCCCATCCAGTGAAACGGCTCTTCCAATCACTAAATACCCATACAAACACAAGCGCGGATAGTGAGCTTGACCGGGGGGTGTCACCGCTTCGATGTCAATGTGAAGGGGAAACTGCCCCTCGCAAGGTTTTCCATGCAAATCAACTCGACAAGTCCGTTCGAAAAACACCGAATCTGGGACTATGGGATTGCGAATGCCCTGGTTGGGCACGGACACCCGGCCACCGTATAGACAAGCCCTCGTCATGATGTTGCTGTGCCTGGTCATTTTTGCTGGTCGATCTGCGGCCCAATCGCAGGTGGACGAGGAGGTGAAGCCTGTTCCGCTACTCAGTGGGAGCGCGCGCGGGTATTTTTGTCCCGAAGGCCCGCTTGGAAATCGGCGGTTCTTTCCAGCATCTCCTCCAGGATGACCGTTCGAACGCATTTGGTTTCTATGCACTCTGGCAGCCGCCGGCACTCCCGCTCGATCTACGATCCGAATACGCGCGCTCCAGCATGGGAAGTGGCTACTGGGTGGAAAGCGCCTATCGTTTGAAGCAGATTCCCTTTCTACAGAACCAATTCCGGCGGACGCAACTGGTGGCGCGGATGCAGCAGTTTTTCGTTGGACAAGTCCCGAACGACGCGCTTCCGTCCGTGAATACCCAGATGTTCGAGTTCGGACTGAACTACTACTTTATGGACGGCGTGAAGGCCGCATCCAGTTATGGCCGGCAGTTCAGCTCGGAAAGGAATAAGAACGTGTGGACGGTGGGGCTCACTCATCGATTCTTAATTCCCCTTGGGCATGCCGGGGTCCGATAATGCGGCGACAAAGCATTGTGGTGGGACTCATGGTCTTGATCGCGGCGATAAGCATTTCGGCGCTTGCTCAGGAGCCATCCAAGACGACAACCCCGTCCACGGCCTCGACGCCTACAGAGGGCGCATCGTACTCCACGGGCGGTGCGAAGACAGCAGGGTCCATTAGCGCCGAGAAACGCATGGAGCGCCTGGAGGGGGAGAAAAAATTCCGGACAAACTGCGTGCGCTGCCGCCAGCCGCCTCATGAGTTTCCGCCACGAGTGATGGCGGCAGCGATTCGTCACATGAGAGTGCGCGCCATGCTGACGGATGAGGACATGCGCCTGATCTTGAGGTACATGACCCAGTGAGTCTGGCGTGGCGATTGAAGGGATCTGCCATCCGGCTTGGGATGCAGTCTGCGATGATGGTGGCTCCAATCTTGTTGGCCTGGGGGCAGGCCGCTCAGCCGCAGGGCCACGTGATCGGGTTCTGGCAGACCATGACAGCAGATACAAAATTCAGGGCCAGAAACAGCCAGTCATTACGGTAAGGGCAGGCGAGATGGTCACGTTGCGGATTACCGCGAAAAAGGCCAAGAACCTGAATCGCGACGGGTCTATTCACGGTTTCAGCCTGCTTCGCGCAAAAGACCGGAAGCCCGTTGAAAGCAGGGATTTTCTGCTCAAGCCAGGGGTACAGGAGTTCAGCCTGGCGGCACCGAGCGAGGCAGGAGAATATGTGGTGGTTTGCACGGTGATCTGCAGCGAAGAACATGAAGGCATGAATATGAGATTTGTAGTTTTGCCTTGATCGGAGCTGAGGATCCCCCACGAAGTCGTGCGCGTGTGAGGCAAGAGATGAGAGAGAGATCGCAATATATCCTGGTGACAATCGCATTGGCATGGGCGTTCGCGCTTGCCTTGCAAGTTCGCGGCGGAGACGACAAGACATTCCAGGGTGAAATTGCGGATACGCAATGCGCTTTGAATGTTCACTCCCTCAGCCAATCGCATAACGAAATGATCGCCATGAAACCCGAAGTCAAAACGAGCGCCGACTGCGCACGCTTTTGCGTAAGAGAGCGCGGCGGACGATTTGTGCTGCAGACGAAAGACAAGATTTACAAGCTGGATACGCAGGTGTTGGCCGAGCAGTGGGCGGGTTTAAAGGTTAAGATTATTGGGACGCTTGACCCAAAAACAGATCTGATTAGCGTTCGCAGTATCGAGCCCGCAACCGCAAGTTCAGGCAAGAAGTTTGCTGCGAAGTGAAACGTCCGTGAAGCCAAGGCCAGCCCGCTAGAGACCTCAAAAACCGTACCCCCAAGTATCGCTACAGGCGGAAAGGAAACCACTAGGGGTGGCGGCAAAAATCAAGCGTTGCCATCGGTAAAATTCCCACAACTATTTTTCAATAAATGCATGATTCCTCTTGACAAGCAAGCAAAGCGGCCTATGATGTGGCAAGAAGTGGTAGGAAGTGGGCAGAAGTAGCGAGTTGTAGCGGGCACTGGGGCAAAGTAGACAGACATCGTGAGTTGTGGTGAAAGTGGGCATTTTGGCCATATTAGACCACATATACGTGTGCGATCCGGGGCAAATAAGGGTCGCGTCGAGCAAATCGTATGAACCTGCGGGGCAACTGTCCAGCGAAGGTAGACGAGAAGGGCCGGTTGAAGATACCCGCCGTGTTTCTCGATGCCCTAAAAGAGTATGGGAACCAGTTCTACATCACCAGTCCGACAGGCGAATCGGCGCGCATTTATCCGATGAAGGTTTGGATGGAGATTGAGGACAAGCTGGCAAAGGTATCAAGCCAGAACCGGGCGAAGAGAAAATTTCTGATGAGAACGAGCTACTACGGGCAGACGGTGCAGCTGGATGGGCAGGGCAGAGTGCTGGTGCCCCCGGTGTTGCGCGAATCGGCGCAGATGAGGGGCGAAGTGGACGTGTTCGGCAACCTCGATTACCTCGAGGTCATGAACCACACGCGCGTGCTGGATGACATGAAGAATTCGCCGTACACCGAAGAAGACGATAAGGCTTTGGAAGACCTGGGGATTTAGGGTTTTGCAAGATTGAGCGCGCCGCACACGCCGGTGCTGTTGGATGAGGTGCTCGAATGGCTGCGAATAAAGCCCGACGGAACGTACATCGACGCCACGCTGGGAGCCGGCGGGCACTCAGCGGCAATTGCGGAAAAGCTGACATCCGGACGGTTGATCAGCCTGGACCGGGACGCACAGGCGTTGGAGTTAGCGCGGGGGCGGCTGAAGAGTTTCGCCGCGAAAGTGACGCTGGTGCAGTCACCGTTCTCGAGGATTGCGGAGGTCGCACAAGAGTTGGGGACTCCGCCGGTGGACGGGGTCTTGGCCGACTTGGGAGTTTCGAGCATGCAGCTTGATCAAGCCGCGCGAGGATTTTCGTTTCGCGAGGCTGCGGCCTTAGATATGCGGATGGACACTGCCAACGACGAATTAACGGCAGACGAGATTGTGAATCGCTGGTCGGAGAATGAAATTGCCGACCTGCTCTACCGGGAAGCCGATGAGCACGATTCCAGAAGAATCGCCAAGGCGATCGTGAGAGCGCGGCCGATACGGGATACCGCGCACTTGGCAACGACTGTGGCAGGGGCCCGAAAGCAATGGGGAAGGCAGAGACTGCATCCCGCAACAAAAACGTTTCTGGCGCTGCGGATAGCGGTGAATCGAGAGATGGAGGAACTCGGGCAGTTTCTTTCTCGG
>DATDGF010000065.1:0-9440 GCA_036522195.1 Candidatus Acidiferrum sp.
AAACTCCGTACGCACTCCAAGAGGCAGAACTATTCTCTTGGCTTCAGTTCGGAGAGGCTTACTCGGCTTTGCGGGGCTGGCGCCCCATTCCGGCCGCTCTTCTGTCCCATTCCGTCTTACTTTGTTCCGGGACCGAAGATAATTCCCTTCCAACTAGTCGATTCCAACGAACCGGAATCGCCCCCATCAGGGGAGAAACATCCCTGACAAACAAGGAAGTATAAGGAAGAAGACGTGCTCTGTCAAATTAGATTCGAAACAAGCCAGTGGAAATCTTTGTGGAAAAAGGACCTTTGGCTGTTTCCTTGCTCCGACCTTCCTCAATCCGTTGTCGCGTGGTAATTATACTACAGTTTAGCTTTTTGGCGAACAACTTCCTGGCAAAGCGTAAACCCACACGGGAGCTGTCTCCGAGCCCAATTCGCGTCCAGCTCATCCCCCGTAAACTGCTGATAAATAATGTCTTACCGATGCCTGTCGCGGGGAGGCTCATTTTGTTTTTGGAGTGAAGCCCCATCCCAACAGCCGAAACCCGAAGGGAACCCGCCAGCGCCGCCTTAATGGGGATCTGAGCCAGATTAACTGGCTTGCTCCAGGCTTCCTTTCGATCGAACCGCATGACCAGGACAGAGTTCCCTTTGCCGCTTCATTCCCAAAGCTGCCTTCGTGCAGGGCTGCTCACGGAATATCCTGCGGCAATCCTCATGGCCTTTTCTCCGGACCCTTCATGGGAACAACCGTGTGACGTGGCAGCGTTGCATGTCCATTTTCCACCGCGACGTAGCCATCCCGAATGACGAGTTCTACTTTTGCCAAGTCATCCAAGTTTTCGTCCGGCTTGCCATTCACAACCAGCACGTCCGCCAGCTTTCCCGGTTGCAGCGTGCCGAGACGGTCATCCATATCCAAAATCTCAGAATTTGTTTTCGTCGCCGCGACCAGCGCCTCAGGAACGCTCCACCCGGCCTCGACAAAATTCTTCAGCTCCCGGATGTACGGCTCCGGCATATAGCGATACCAATGCAAAATCAAATCCGTGCCCACACCGCATTTGATCCCCGCCTTGTGCAACCGCTTCAACATTTCAAGGTTGGCATCCTTCGAAAATGTAAACCGCCGCGAAGTCGATCCGAAATATCCGCCCCACTCCTCGAAAATAATCTGATAAGGAATCAGCGTCGGGTCTGCCGCAACACCCTTCTTCGCCATCAGTTGAATGGTCTCCTCGCTCCGCGGCAAGGGGTGCTCGATGGTGTCCGCACCGGCTTCCACCGCCCTCTGAATATAAAAAGTCTCCGCATCCACCGTGACCTTCAATCCCAGCTCGTGCGCTTCCGTTACAGCGGCCTTCACTTCTTCCGGAGAAAAATGACTCCCCAGCTTGATAACATCCGCGCCTTTGTGAAACTGTTCGCGCACCGCCAGTCTCCAATCGTCCGGCCCGGAGGCCAGTCGCGTCGCGCGCATCATTCGAATGAGCGCATCTGGAGTATTTTCCGTCGAATGCCCGCCCTCAGCGGTAATGAACGCCCCCACGGGAAAAACGCGTGGCCCTGAAATACGATTCTCGTTCACCCATTCCTTCAGCCGGAACGTCACATCTCCCTGCGACCCGACATCCCGGACGCTCGTGATTCCGCTCTCAATAAAATAGCGCAGCTTTTCGCTTCCGCGCAGCGTCGCGTCCGATTCGCTCATCGCCACGCCAAACTCTTCTGCCGTCAGCGGATACGTCAAATGTGTGTGCAGATCAATCAAGCCAGGCAGCACAGTTTTTCCAGTTACATCAATGACGTGCGCATCTTTACGCCAATCGCTCGAACCAACGGGCAGAATTCTTGCAATCTTGTTGTGTTCGATGACCAGCGTGCCCTCGCGCGCCGGTGTGCCCGTCCCGTCAAAGATTCTTCCTCCGCGCAGAACCAGCGTGCCCTCCGGCCCTCGCGGTCCTGGCTTGACCGGAACCCTCCGTGGATCATCACTGACGGGCGTCTTCGGGTCGAGGTACTTCCTGCGTTCTAGTCTCTGCTCCTGCGCGCCTCCGGCTGAGCAGGAAAACAAAACGAGAAGAAGGACCGCAAACGCTCTAGTCTTCATCCTGAATTCCTCCGCGCCGTTTCTTACCACATCCCGCGCATAACGAGTGCACAAAAAAATCGGGAGGCCCGCGAGCCGCCCGACCTTCTGCAGTTACCATTGTGCACTCAAATCTTTACTGGGGAGCGTCGTCCTTTTTTTCTGCTTCCGCAAATTCCTTGGGCCACAATCCGAACGCCTTCAGCATCGCGTCTTCATGCTGCTCCACCAGCATCTTCGCGGTTCGTCCCATGGACCAGGGCGTCGCAAACCGCTCCGGCCGGTCGGCGAGCCAGAACGCCGCCAGCGCCATGAGCGTGGAGTTCTGCGCCAGCACGTCCTGCTTCTGCGCCTCCAGCGCATCGGCCGCCGAATGGTGCGTGAACTTGTAGTCCGTGGTGTCCTGAAGCATGTTGATCCCCGGCAGGCCCGCCATCGAAAACGGCAGGGTGTCCGTCCCCGATTCCACCTTGTCATCCACCGACATCTTGTTGAAATTCACCAACGAGTCCGCGAAGGGCTCGAATACCGCCACCAGGTCATCGCGGCCTCCCATCTGAAACCCTTTCACCATGCCCTGCCCCGAATCCAGCACGAGGTTGCCCAGATGATTTCCCATCTCCGCCTGGTGTTGCTTGATGTATGCAAAGGATCCGTCCAGCCCCTGCTCCTCGCCGGTGAACAACACAAAGCGAATCGTGCGTCTCGGCTTCTGCCCCGACCGCGCAATGGAATCAGCGGCCCCGAGTACCGTCGCGGTCCCGGAACCATTGTCGGTCGTACCTTCAGCCAGATCCCAGGAATCCAGGTGTCCGCCGACCACTAAAATCTGTTCCGGATGCTCTCGCCCGCGGATTTCGCCCACCACATTTGCGGCTTCAACCGGTCCGCTCGTAAATGTATTTTGAATATTGAATCGAGCCCGCGGCGTCAGCCCCCGCTCCAGGTAGCGCTCCAATTGACCCTGGTCTTCCACCGTCATGGAAACTACGGGCACCGCAAAGTCCGCGTTGAATCCCAGAATTCCCGTATGCGTCAGGTTCATCCCCGCGGATTTGCTCCCGCCCTGCCCGCCGATCACCGCCACAACACCCGCGGGTCCGGCGGCTTTCAGAAAATCACCAAATTGTGCAAAGAGCTGCATGCCATCCTTGCTCGGCCTGCCTTTCGCGATCACCAACACCACTTTGCCCTTGAGCCGCGAGACATGCTTACTCTCGTTGTCAATATCGAACAGGTTTACGGCCACAACGTCGCCTTCCGCTCCACCCGCCGGCGTCGAACCTGTCCAGCCCATGGCATCCACATGCAACTTGTGCTGCACCGGCGAGAGCAGCTCGGCATCCGCGGAGCCGCGCGACCATCCCTTCCACAAGGTATATTTTTCGATGTGTACGTTTTCCAGGCCCATGGCCTTCATCTTGGCCATGCCCCACTCCTCGGATTTTCGCTCCGCTGGCGACCCCGTCACGCGTGAGCCAATGTCGTCGCTCAATTCCGTGAGGTACTGGAAGGCATGCGAGCCCATCATTCCTTCACCGGCAATCTTCGTCAGCGCCGGCTTTGTGCCGTCCTCATCCGGCCCTTTCGGTACCGGCCTATCGTTGGCCCAGAGCGAGGCCGCTCCCGCACAAAATAAACTCGCCGCCACAACTGCCATCCCGGCCAAAACGCGTCGCATTGGTTCTCTCCTTGCGCCATTCGCGCACGCAAACTCTATCACGCTCTCAGACGTACCCGCCGCAGAACGGTTTCCTTGGAGTGCGGGAGATTAGCTCCCGCTTTTCCGTCCGCCAAACGTGCAAACCCGCCTCGCTTTCGTCAATCGGCTGCCTGCTGTCCAGGCACCCTTTCCTTTTCCCCGCCGAACACCCGTCACACTGTCGAAACTCCTGCCTCCTTCCTTCTTTACCGCGCCTCCGTCCCCGCCCTACACTGCCTGCGAGGCCATCTTGCGACTTTCTTCCAGCTTCTACCCACTCTTGCGCGCACTCGCAGTTTCTTGTCTTCTCGCCCTCGTTATTCTCCCCATCACGCAAGCGCAACAAGCTCCGCAAAAACCCGCGGAGAACACCACCGCAAAGGCCCCAGCGCCTGCCACGACGCAGAACCCCGCCCAAATCGAGCTCCTCGAAACCAAAGTCCGTTTCGAATCCAACGGCGACTCCCGCAAAGAAGTCCACGCCCGCGTGCACATCAATAGCGAACTCGGCGTCCGCCAATTCGCCCGTCTCAATTTCGACTACAACCGTTCCTTCCAATCCATCGACATCCCCCTTGTTCGCATCACCCATCCCAGTGGCGGCACCGCCGACATCCTTCCCAGCGCCATCACCGACAATCCCAACCCCGCGGTCGTCAATGCCCCCGCCTACCAGGACGTCCGCGTCAAATCCGTCCGCATCCTCGGCCTACAACCCGGCGACCTCCTCGAATATCGCGTCGTCACCACGGTCTCGCATCATCCCCTCGCCCCCGATTTCTACCTTACCCACGATTTCTCCCGCGGTGGCATCGTGACGCAGGAGGCTTTCGAGATCGATCTGCCGGCTGTAAGGAAGGTTTTCCTCCGCACCTCGATGGAAGGTCGTGATTACGAAACTGAGAAATCGGGTGAAGGTGATGCCGCCCTTATGATTTATAGATGGACGCGGCCCTCTCTCGCTCCCCAAGTCTCCCGCGCGGAAGGGACGTCTGCCTCGACAAGCAGTATGTCCGAACTCCCCATTTTTTCCGAAACAGACATTGCTCTGACCACGTTTCCGACTTGGGTGGAATTACTCGTGGATTTACAAAAGATATTTGCGACTGCCGCCGGACCTTCCGCCGGGATGAAAACCAAAGCGGATGAGCTGACACAGAACTCGGCGAGTGACGAAGCCAAACTCCACGCGCTCTACGATTTCATTTCTCAAAAGATTAGCACAGTGGATTTACCCCTGGGCGCGACCGGCTTTCGGATGCGGGACCCGAGCGAAATCTTGTCATCTGGGTCCGCTATTCCCGAGGAAAAGTGCGCAGTGCTTTCAGCGCTTGCTTCGCAGATCGGTCTTCCGGCGGCGCCGGCATTCATCGCCACCGGCGCATCCCCCCAACACGCCCTTCCTATCCCTTCGACGCTTGCGAATGTCCTGGTAGTCGCACGATTCGGCGCCAAGCCTCTGTGGCTTGACCCTTCCGTTGAGGTCGCGCCTTTCGGGATGATTGCCTCTAATCTTCGCGGCAAACCGGCGCTGCTTCTCCAACCCTCGAGCGATGTGCAATTCTTCGAAAGTGTTTCCGAGAGCCTGCCCTTCGCCGGTTCGCAGCATGTAAATGTGGATGCCGCGCTTGCCCCGGACGGCAAGCTGTCAGCAAAAGTCCACTACTCCGTGCGCGGCGACAATGAACTGCTCCTCCGCGTCGCGTTTCACCAGGCGCCAAAAGAAAAATGGACCGAGCTCGCGCAGCTCCTCTCCCTCTCCGATGGATTTCGCGGAAAGGTAACCAGTGTTACCGCGTCCGATCCTTACGCGACAAAAACGCCCTTCACCATGGAATACGAACTTACACAGCCCAAATTTGTAGACTGGTCGAAGAAGCCCGTGCGTATTCCCGCGCTGCTTCCCCAATTAGGCCTCCCCGACCCGCCCGCCAAACCCGCCGCCGGCACGGCCTCTTTGCCGATCGAGCTCGGCACGCCGCTGGAAGTCGAAACCCGCGCCACGCTCCATCTTCCGCCGGGCACGGCCGTCCAGACTCCCACCGGCACAGCGGTTCAGCGCGACTACGCCACCTACGCCTCGCAATACTCCGCAAAAGGCCCGACTGTCACGGCCTCGCGCCACATCAATTTTCTTTTGAGGGAGATTCCCGCAGACCGCGCCGCTGACTACAACGCCTTCCTCCACGCCGTCCAGAACGACGAAGCCCAGGACTTCACCCTGGAACGCGAAGACACAACAACGGAAGGAAAGAGATCAGCTGCGCCGAAGACTCCGGCTGCACCGCCACCCGCCCAGCCCAAACCTTAACGCTACTTGAGTTCCAGGATTTCCTTCTCTTTGGCCGCGGAGAGATCTTCAATCTTCTTCGTTTCCGAATGGGAGATCTTCTCCATCTCTTCAATCGCCCGTTTGTGATCGTCCTGGCTGATTTTCTTGTCTTTCTCCAGCTTGTCGATGGCTTCCTTGATGTCCCGGCGAATGTTGCGCACCGCCGTGCGATGATTCTCCAGCACCTTGTGCAGGTGCTTGACGATCTCCTTGCGGCGCTCTTCGGTCGGCGACGGCATCGGTACGCGCACCACTTTGCCGTCATTTGTGGGATTCAGCCCCAAGTCCGAGGTCCGTATGGCTTTGTCAATCAGCGGCACCACGCTCGGATCCCACGGCGAAATCACCAGCAGTGTCGCTTCCGGCACCACCACTGTCCCGAGCTGATTCACCGGCATCGGCGTCCCGTGATAATCCACGCGGATGTTGTCCAGAATGGAAGCATTGGCGCGCCCCGTCCGCAGCGTCGCCAATTCCTTCCGAAAATCATCCACAGCCTTCTCCATCCGCGTCTTCGCCGCCGCCATCGCATCTTTCGTCGTCGCAATCGTCGTCATGTCTTCCTCATCAAAACTGGTATTTCCAGAATACTTAGATCTTTCGTTCCCTGTTTTGCGGTAAAACTGATTGCAGAAAGCTTTCCCTACGCCGGAGTCACCTTCGACCCCACGCGCTCCCCCAGCACCACTCGTTTGATGTTCCCCGCCCTGTTCATGTTGAACACCACGATCGGCATGCCGTTGTCCATGCACAACGAAATCGCCGTCGAGTCCATCACCTTCAGGTTCTGGTTCAGCACGTCTCGGTAGGAAATCGCCGCGAAGAATTTCGCGTCCGGAATCTGTTCTGGATCGGCGTCGTAAACCCCGTCCACTCGTGTGGCTTTCAGGATCACGTCCGCTTTGATCTCCATCGCGCGCAGCGCCGCCGCCGTGTCCGTCGAAAAATAGGGATTCCCTGTGCCCGCGGCAAAAATCACCACGCGGTTTTTCTCCAGGTGCCGCATCGCGCGCCGTCGGATAAACGGCTCGGAAACTTCCTTCATCTCGATGGCGCTCAGCACCCGCGTAAATACGCCTTCTTTTTCCAGTGCGTCCTGCAGCGCCAGCGCGTTGATCACCGTCGCGAGCATGCCCATGTAGTCGCCCGTCGCGCGGTCAATCTCAAAACCCTTTTGCCGTGCCCCGCGGAAAATGTTTCCTCCGCCGACCATGATCGCCGTCTTCACACCGAGCTCGTGCACTTCCTTCAGCTCGCGCGCGATCGCCTGAATCGTCGGCCCGTGAATGCCAAATCCCTGAGGCCCCTGAAACGCCTCTCCGGAGAGCTTGAGCATGATCCGCTGATAAACCGGCTTCGCTTTTCTTGCAGCCTTCCTGCTTGCCTTCTTCGTCGCTGCCATGTCTCTCCGATTCGTACCCTTCAAATCCCGTGAATTGTAACAAACTATCCCTGCCCCCGCACTTTTTGGAGTGCGGCAGTCTTGCTGCCACTTTTCCGGCCGCGCCTTGTACGAGCCGCTATCACGCGAGCCCGGCTCTCGCACTCCAAAAAAAAAGCGCCCCGACCAGGTCGGAGCGCTCACGAGAGTTGTTCCGGAACGATGTGCCAATTACCTGTTAACAGGCTCGGGCAACAACGCGGGTACTGGCGCCGTATCTGGACCGCCACCTGATCCGCTCACTTCGCCCACCTTGAACCGCGCGAAGCGCCGGATCGAAATGTTCTCGCCCAGCTTGGCGATCGCCTGCGTGATCATCTCCCCGATCGTCACGCTCTCGTCCTTGATGTAGTGCTGTTCGTAGAGGCAATTTTCCTCGTAGAACTTTTCCATCTTGCCGTTCACGATTTTCTCGACAACATTCTCAGGCTTGCCCGTTGCTAGCGCCTGCGCCTTGTAGATGTCGCGCTCCTTCTCGAGCATCTCCGGTGTCACTTCCTCGCGCCGCACGTACCGCGGATCGAGCGCCGCGATGTGCATCGCCACGTCGTGGCTCAATTGCTGGAAAGCTTCGGTGCGCGCCACGAAATCCGACTCACAGTTCAGCTCCACCAGTACACCGATCTTCCCGCCGGCGTGGATGTAGCTGCCCACCAGCCCTTCGCTGGCTTCGCGTTGCGCCTTCTTGGCCGCGGCCGCCTGCCCCTTTTTGCGCAGGATGCTGATCGCTTTTTCGATGTCTCCGCCCGCTTCCACGAGCGCCGCGCGGCAGTCACTAAACCCCGCTCCCGTCCGCTCCCGCAATCCTTTTACGAGTTGTGCTGGGATCTGCATAGCTGGTTGTTGTGTGCTCATCCTTTTTTCTCTTCGCTGATTGGAAATTTCTTAGGTGGTGCTTTGGTTACAAAACGGCCCGCACCGATTTGCTCGGCGCGGGCCTTTGGGATTCCTTACCCGCGCAATCTGTTTAGTGTCCTGCCTCGTCCGGCGGTACGGTGGCCTCGGCAGCTTCAGGAGCTTCGGCCGGCGTCTCCGGAACAACTTCGATGAAGTCGCCTTCCTGCTTCTCGTACTGCTCGTACGCGCTCGTATCCACGTACTCGACACCGTCCACCAGCGCCTGGTCTTCCGCCGCCTTCTGATCCGCAACCTGCGATTGCTGGTACGCCGTGTGGCCTTCGAGCACGGAATCCGCAATCTTCGTCGTGAACAAGCGGATCGCTCGCAGAGCGTCGTCATTCCCCGGAATAATCCAGTCCACCACATCCGGGTCGCAGTTGGTATCAACCACGGAAACGACCGGCACGCCCATGCGTCGCGCTTCCTTCACTGCTATCTCTTCTGCGTTGGAATCGATCACGAACATGGCGTCCGGCAACTGGCTCATGTTCTCGATGCCTTCCAGGTTCTGGTTCAGGTGCTTCATCTCGCGGTCCAGCCGCGCTTGCTCTTTCTTTGAAAGCTCTTTGATGCGGCCGTCTTCATTCATGGCCTTCAGCAGCTTCAGCCGCTTGATGGATTTTTGCAGCGTCGCCCAGTTCGTCAGCGTCCCGCCCAGCCAGCGATGATTCACAAAAAACGCACCGCAGCGCCGCGCCTCTTCGGCAACCGCTTCCTGCGCCTGCCGTTTGGTGCCGACAAAAAGAACGTTTCTGCCTTGTCCGGAGAGTTCGCTCACGAAGCGGCTCGCTTCGCGGAACATCTTGAGGGTTTTCTGGAGATCGATAATGTGGATGCCGTTGCGTTCGCCGAAAATGTACTCCTTCATCTTCGGGTTCCAGCGCCGCGTCTGGTGACCGAAGTGGACTCCGGCCTCCAGCAACTCTTTCATCGTAATTTCTACTGCCAAGTTTCCTCCTAATAGGATAGCTGTTTGCGGTGGCGCCCCT
>DATDGF010000066.1:0-8601 GCA_036522195.1 Candidatus Acidiferrum sp.
TCCGCTCTCCTACTTCGACTCTCTCGGGCTTCCTCGGCTCTTCGATGGCCTTGCGTAACCCTCTGAACCGCCCGATGCGGACCCGCATGTCGGGTGGTGTGGCAGGGGAGAGCGGGCAACCGCTCCCCCTATGCCGATTCCCGCCGCTTATCATTTTACGCCACCCGAAGGATCGGGCGAAGTGGCGCTGTTGACGTCGAGAAACCACGCGTGGGCGGTATCTCCGGGGGCGTAACAATTCCCGTCATTGTGATAGTTGGCCGGACAGTGCGCGGTGAATTCCTTACGTCGTGGCGATTGCGCGAATTGCCAGACGTCGGCATAAGAGATGCCGCTATCTGTCGGCGATGGGGGCGTCTGCGGGAAAATGCAGCCAGGCGAGGGTGGGCAAGCGTCGTTGTATGCCCAAATTGTGAAGGCGCGTGATTTATGGAAAAGATGTTCAAATATATCTTCGGCAGTAGTGATAGTTGTGCGCGGATATTCCTTAACTGGAATGCCCGAGCAATAGAACCCTCCACGGTAATCCCGCAGATTCCAGAGCCATCCGTGAATGTAGGAATGGTAGGCGGGCGACAAGCGACCTCCTTCTTCAATGTCGAGAAAAACGATTGTGTCCCGTGGAAACCCTTCGCGTTTGGCGGCCTCGGAAGCAGCAAGTGCATCATTTTCACCGATTTGCTGAGCAACCTTAACGTTTTTCAATTCGCGCGAGTCACGACCGCGGTAAAGAACCAGAAAGCCAAAACCTTGTGAGCGGAGAAGTTCGCGCTTCCCGAGCCAGGTGTTTGTTTTTTCGCCGGGCGGGGGACTGATCCAATAGCTTGTAAATGCAAATGTCTTCCTCATAATTGGAAGTGCCGCATCGCCTGGATACGAGTTACGGTCGAAGCCTAGATAAGTGTGGTGGGCGGTGTCAGGAACCACTGCGGTTTGCGGGGAAATTGTACAAGCGAGCAAAGTTGCTGCGGACAGGAGAGCCGCTGCGCAAAGAAGTGCCGTTGCTGTCTTCGGATTACCTTCGATCATCGATTTGGCTTCCATTTTTTGCATTGGAAAAAGGGCAGTTTCACTGCCGCACTCTCCATCAGCCCTCGCGCAGTTTGTGGCCGGCGAGATTGCCGAGGCCATCGTAGGCGGCGTACTTATAGGTTTCGCTGAGCGTCGGATAGTTGAAAACCTGCTCGATGAATTCATCGATGGTCAGGCCGTTATCGAGGACCATCATGCCGATGTGGATGAGCTCGGTGGCGATTTCGCCGATGATGCTGACGCCGAGAAGTTTTCTGTCTGCGCGCGCGAAGATGAGTTTAAGCATGCCGGCAGTATCGCCAGTGATGTGGCCTCGCGCGTTGTTCTCGTATAGTGCGCGGCCGACGACATAGTCCAGCTTCTTTTCCTTGCAGGATTCCTCGGTTTCGCCGGCTGCGGAGATTTCGGGAATGGTGTAGATGCCCATGGGCAAGAGCGACGCGACGCGCTCTTTATACTTGAGGTGAAACGCATGGCAAGCGGCAACGCGGCCCTGTTCCATGGAAGTTGAGGCGAGCGCCGGGAAGCCGATCACATCGCCCGCGGCGTAGATGTGCGGAACGGCGGTGCGATAGTGCTCGTCTACGGCGATGTAGCCGCGATCGTTGATGGAGAGGCCGGCTTTTTCCAGTGCGAGGCCATCGACGGCGGCGCGGCGGCCTGCGGCGAAGAGCGCGGCGTCGGTTGCGAGAACTTTGCCGCTCTTCATCGTGAGGCGAACTCCGCTTGCGGAATTTTCCGTTTTGACCGGGCGCTCGTTAAACCAGAAATGCATTCCAAGGGCGACGAGGCGATCGCGCAAGCGGTCGGAAATTTCATTGTCGAGAAACGGCAGAAGGCGATCACGGCCGTCGACGAGCGTGACGTCGACCCCGAGCGCTCTGAAAATGGAAGCATATTCGCATCCGATGACCCCGCCGCCGATCACGGCGAGACTTTTGGGGATGCGGTCCATTTGCAAAAAGGTGTCTGAATCAAACGTGTGAATGTCGTCGAAGGCGATCTCCGAAGGCCGATGCGGCTTGGAGCCTGTGGAGATGAGGATAAAGTCACCTTTCAGCCGGCGCGTGCCAGCCGAATCTGCGACGGAGACAGTGTGCGGATCTTCGAAAGATGCCTGGCCGCGAATGAGTTCGATCTTGTGGAGAGCGAGATTCTTCAGGATGCGCTCGCGTTCCATGTCTACAACTTCGCGCTCATGATGCATGAAATCATGGACGGTGAGGTTCTCTTTGAGTGAGTAGTCGATTCCGTAGAGGCCGCGCTGCTTCAGACCGGAAAAATAGAGCGCGGATTCGCGTAGCGTCTTGCTGGGAACGGTTCCGGTGTTGATGCAGCTCCCGCCCATGTGCTCAGCTCGTTCGATGACGGCGACGCGCTTGCCGAAGTACGCGGCCTGGGCGGCGCCCTTTTCACCAGCAGGACCGCAGCCGATGACGATGAGGTCGAACGTGTCATTCCCAGTCACACATTCCTCCTTACAGGTCTCGCGGCAGAACCTGCCAAGTGCATTGCAATTGAATCAAGAGGGATTGTACAGGATGCGCGGCGAGGAAAAGTTCCAGAATGGGAAGAGACTCCAGTCAACCGGCTGTTTTTGGAAAGAGTGTGGAAATGACTGACAGGAAAAGACTTCTGAAACACTCTTTGTTCAAAGAGTGAAAAGAGTGAAAAAGAGTGCAAGTAAAGAAGGACCCTCCCCCCACTTTTTCTTGCAAGTGCGGAATCTAAAGGACTTAGCAATCCTATAAGTCTTTTGTTTGCCACACTTACAAAGGAATCGTGAAGTGCGGATTCTAAAGAAGTTACGGCCACAATCTGTTTATAAGAAAGTAACTGGCCAGGGCCGGATGACTTTGAAGGAGTTAGAAGTGCTGCGTAGCTGACACTCATCAGGGTGAGGCCCAGGGGAACAGTGCGGATTCGAGTGACCTGATTATAGCATATCCGTACCGTCTGTCAAATGATTACTTATAAGTGCTTGTGCGCAGCAAGTTATCGCGTATTCCTCAACGGCGCGCGGTTCTCTTTACCCGGAGCGGGCAGACAGCAGCGACTTACTTACGTCCCGGCAATACCCTTGTTCTGCAAGATGCGGACCACGACTCTGCGGTTCTCCGCCTGGCCCTCCGCGGTTGAGTCGGGGGCCACTTGCCGGCTGGTACCCATCGCGCCGGGCGCGAGCACATTGGTCAGCGGAATGTTTCCCTGCTGTTCGAGGAACTCGAGGACATTGGTGGCGCGCTCCGTGCTTAACCTCTGGTTCAGTGCGGCGGAACCAACGGCGGACGCATACCCTTTTACCTGAATGACATAGGCCGTTATGGTTGTGGCCTTCTGGGCGAGTTGCAGCAGTTGTGATTTATATTGCGCTTCAATGGCGACCTGACCATTGCCAAAGTAGACGGTGACTTCTCCTAAGATGTTGTAATCGGCCAACTCTCCGAAGCGTTTATTATCCGCTGCAATAGCCGCCTTGTTCGCGGCGATCTTCTGCTGTTCGGCCTGGAGTTGGGCCTCCTGCTGGGCAAGGGCCTCTCGCTGGGCCTGGAGTTGCTGCTCGCTTTGCTGGATCTGCTGCTTGTTTGCCTGGACTGCCTGCTCGGTCGGCGCAAGGCCAGCCTGAATGTCTTCCGCGTGCTGGAGGTCGGAACCCTTGAACTTGACGGTGTCGGCGACCAACTGGTTCTGGGCGTTGTAGGAGCCACTCACACTGACGGGAAGGCCCGGTATCAGCGCGGTCATGGTCATCTGCTTGCTTCTCGCCCTGAACAGTCCCTCGACTTCTTCGACTTGGGTATTGTCCGTAAGGACCACGACCACATTGCCGGACTCCTGAGTCTGCAGGGTCATGGTGGCGCCTGTCCTGCCGTTGATGATGCCTTTGACGTCCTGGGCGGAGGTAATACCCCCGAGGAGCAAGATGCCTGCCAGCAACAAGCTTGCCCCGAAGGGAATTCTTACTTTCATGATCTGTGCCATAGCTTTTCGCTCCTTTGCATTGTCATCCCTGCGGTAACGATTTCATTTCTCCGATGGGTGGAAACCTTGGTTTGACCGGGGCTTCCTCCCGGTTCGCCATCTCTCGACACTTAATTTCTGGAAATACCCTCACTTGCAGATGTCATTTGCCAGTTGAATAGTGCGCGCCGGGAATGACGGAGCACAACTGTCAAAATTGCTAATGGGCGTCTGCAGCGGACAATTGAAATGCCGATAGGCGGGAGCAGAAAGCGTCTCGCGCCAGATAGCCATAGCCGGATTAGCGGAAATGGAGAAGCAATCGAGGGCCGGAGTAAGATTTTCGGGATTGCAGGAGGCTTTGGCAGCCGGGAATGATGACGAACTCGCGCAGCCGAATCAGAAAATGGTGCCCGGGGTGGGAGTCGAACCCACATGAGGAAAAATCCCCGGAGGATTTTAAGTCCTCAGCGTCTGCCATTCCGCCACCCGGGCAGGACAGAAAACAAAAGAGTTATGTCGCCTAACCCTTTCGCTTGAATCCACTGTAGTGGAAATCGTAGGGGCGGGCAGCAACTTGGTCTCTTTCTCTGCAGCCGCTTTGCCCTTCACGTTCAGGCTCTCTAGCCGCTTGAACGCTCGTTCCACCGACTCTGGGCTGGGATGAATATATCTCTGGCTCACGACCACCGTTGAATGTCCGGCGACGTTCATGATGGTGAACGGGTCCGCTCCGGACTCACCCAGCCTAGTCAACATCGTGTGTCGCAACGAGTGTAGCACGAAGTCCTTGCTCAAATTGAGAGCGGTCCTGACGTTAGCGTGCATCTTGTCCAGAGTGTCCGTAGAGAATGGGCCACCTCGATGGCTAGTAAACACCCATGGAGCACAGTCCAATTCTTGGTCGAACTGGGATTGGGCATTGGGCCATACCGGTGCGCGTTGATCCTCCCGGCCCTTCAGCATCGCACTTTCGTCAGAGGCACATTTAGGGAAGGAAAGTCAAAAAACGCCCGAAGAAAATGCAAACAAAGCCAAACTTCGCTCCCGTAACCGGTTCAAGCCGCACGTCACTCCACTTCAGGGCCAGGGTTTCGCCGAGTCGAAGCCCGGTGTCCAGGATCAGTATGGCCACGTCACGCAGAGGCTCAGGAGCAGCGTCGAGGTAGGATTTCTCCTCGGGTTTTGGCACCTACGCAGCGATCCCAGTTTGGCAAACATAGTGTGAAAACACAGATAGCGATAAAGATCGGGAACGTGAATTGTTGCTGTCAGGACCTTCCCTTGGAATCCCCAATCGACTTCAAACGATGGGGTGCGAATTGGTGCTTTTCTCGCGATACGGTAAGATACGGGTCGCCCCGTTGCGTGATCGAACAAGAGAATTTCTTTGGACATTGAAAAGCCGGAATGGCTCGGACAGATGGAGGGCATCCTCGAGACGCTGAATCAAGGCGTGCTCATTTCGGACGATAGTGACCGCGTCCTCTTCGTCAATTCCGTTTTCGAGGAGATGACCGGCTTCCCCCGCCATGCAATCATAGGCCGCGACGCTGTCCGCGAATATTACAGTCCTGAGGATCACGCGCTCCTTCAGGAGTACCGCACCAAGACTCGACAGATGGGCCGCGGCCGTCATGAATTCTTCCTGCCCAGAAAAGACGGCAGCCGCCTACCGGTGGTAATCAGCGCACGCGCACTCGAGAACCCTGATGGCCGCCAGTTTGCCATCATCACCTTCACCGACATATCCGAGCAGAAAGACGCCGAAGCGCGGCTTCGCGCAGCGAACAAGCTGCTGGAGGACCGCCAAAAGGAGATTGATGAAGACCTTGCGCTCGCAGCCCGCGTGCAGCAAAGTCTCTCGCCGAAATCAATGGTGTGGGAAGGGATGTGTGTGGAGACGCATTACCATCCGGTCCGCACAATCGGCGGCGATTTGGGCCTGGTCAGTCCGCAGGGCGATGATCATCTGGATCTGCTCGTGTGCGATATTTCCGGACACGGTATCGGCTCTGCGCTCGTTGCCAATCGCATCTACACAGAGACGGTGGCGAAGTTGCGCAGCGCGGCGCCGCTTGCAGACGTGCTGGAGTACTTGAATCGCTTCTTAATGCAGGAAATCAGCAGCAGCACGACTTTCTGTCTTACGATGGCGGCGGCCCGCGTGGAACGCAGCGGTCGCCGCATGACCTTCGCAGGAGCGGGGCATCCTCCTGCCATGGTTGTTCAACCGGGCGCCGAACCGCGACTCCTGGCCTCGAACAGCATGGTGCTCGGCGCTTTGCCCGAGGCCGTTGGCGCGGAAGCCGCTATCGAGGTGGACCTCACACCGGGCGACCGCATCTTTCTCTACACGGACGGCATCACCGAGGTCTTTGACGCCCGCGGCGAGATGCTGGGCGTAGAAGGTGTGCAGAACTTTGTGCGCGAGGACTCACGGCTGCCATTGCACGAAATGAAGCAGTCTATCTTGGACAAAGTGGCGGCTTGGCGTGAGGGCCCTGCCACGGACGACATTTCACTAGTTCTCGCCGAAGTCACGTAAGCCGCAACCGCGGACGTGCAAATCCGTTTGGGAATTGCACCTGAAAGTGCTCTCACGCCCGAAACAGCAAAGGGCTTGCACAAATTAGAAATCGCATCAGTGCTTGATTAACGCGCTGCTATGAAAAGAGGACCAAGCCCTTTGTATTCAGCATGAGATTTTTTCGCGTTCGTCCTATTTTCATGCTTGGTGGTGCGCCCAAAGGCGCATGAGGTCTTATCGGACAATCAAGTGGAGCTTACTCAAAATCTTTGGTCAGAATGGGAACCAGCGCGGTTGGTGAAGGCGACGAATTGCCATTGAAAGTTATCGCGTGTCCTTTGGAGCATTTTGATGCCATTGGCTTCGTGGTTCGCCGCGTTGAGGACTTCGCTGTGGCTTATGCCCTTGAGAGTGGCGCACATCAGTCGGGTTCGCAGCACGTCGCGGGTAGGATTTATGTGACTTTCCTGTATACGAATTTTCGAAATTTCTGCTGGTGCTAGCTGATCTAACAGCCATCGTCAGGTTTTGCAGTTCTTCCCGAATCAGGCGCAATTCGCTAGCGATCTCTTGGGCGATCTCGTCTTTCAAGTTTTCACCCCTCTTCCCGGGAATCAACTCCATGCCAACTGCAGTCGCAGGATGAGCGCACGAGCAACTAGGCCATCAAGTAGCCCGCTGCTTTCCAAGCCTCTACGCCGCCCTTGAGAGCCTTCGCGTTCGTGAAGCCTTGAGTTTGGTATTTCGCCGCCTGACCGGCAGCGCTAGCCTCCGCCGGTCACGCTCAATAAAAAATAATTTCCCGCGACTTCGGGAGAGAGCCTACCCTCGACTCGAAGGTGGACAGCGATATGGATCCGTCCAGATTGAGCATGCGGCATTTGGCCTCGTCTTCGTACGCACAGACTAATAGGGCTTGGCCCGCCGTTACCTTTCTGCGCGCTTCTTCCACACCGACTCGTACGATATCCGCCATGTCAACTCCTTTGACTGGGTGCTGATGCCTCATTGTACGCCGTAATGAGTCGTTAAGAAAAAAATTGACCTAGCCGAGTCTCCCGGAATAGCGGATGGACACAGAATCCGCATTACGCCCCATGCGCTTTCGCCACCCGGCGTCTTCGCTGTCAGAATCTCGATCTTATGCACCTCTGGCTTCTGCACAGTGAGATTTTTGCTTCAATCTCAAACGGCGTCGCTCCAAGTCCCGATTAGCGCTTATCGGAAAGGTGGGTCCCAGTACGAACTTTACCGGTAATCCGACTTCCCAGGACTTGACAACGCCTCAGGCAGGCAGTATTCACGCTGTTGGTTAACAGAGGGCCGGGAATTCACGTCTGTTACCCTGTGTGCAGAGCGAACATCCTCGGTCGCGCCGAATCGAGAGGTGCTTATGATTCGCCAGATTCGTTTCGGAGTCCTGCTCTTTTTGCTGCTATGGGTTCCGATTGCAGGAAAAGCTGTTCCCCAGTCAACCGAAGGTAAAACCGCCCGAAAGGCAGTTTCTGCAAGCGTACCCCAGAGCTGTCCCGTCACGCAGCCGCCCGTGCAAGCATTTGTGCCGCCACCGCCCTACCCTAGCGAGCACGATTCGACGGAGTTCTGGTTCGGCAGCGATAAGTTGTGGGTTCAACTGCCGACAAATGGCACGTGGAGTCATCTGCCGCACTATCGACCTACCGACACTGTCTTCCGCCAGAAAATTCAATGGTGGCGAAAGGACTACGATTGGCGCAGAGAGAACCCGCCGAAGCTAACGATAACAGGCAGACGGTTGGATGCTGTGGCTCCGCCGCTCGCTTCAGACGACCACTCCAATGCAGGCGGAATGGGCGACCATGCGTTCATCATGAGTGGAGTTGATATTCCGACGCTTGGTTGCTGGCAAATAACCGGAGACTACAACGGCGACAAACTGACGTTTGTCATTTGGGTCGCGCCATAGAACTTACTCAATGCCTGGTTAACGGTAAGGTTGGTTCCAGTACGAACTTTACCGGCACGAATTATCAGATGGGATGAGAAGGCCGGTCTCCGCGGGATGCGATACGCTCCCAATGTTCGACGTGCTCAAGGCA
>DATDGF010000067.1:0-16503 GCA_036522195.1 Candidatus Acidiferrum sp.
TACAAACGGTGCAGCGCTGGCGAACGCATGCTTGATTGACGAGGTGCTTTCGCTCACAGGAGTGAAGAGCGGTTATACCTTCACGGCTGCGGCTGCTGGCGGACCTCCGGCAGTTACGTATACTTCGACGGCGGTTCCTTCGGCCCCTGGACAGAGCGGTCAGCGTTCATTCTGCTCCGACCAGTCTGGCGTGATCCGCTATAACCCAGCGGGCGGCGCGTGCACGGGCGCAAACGCAGCTCTGTGAGCGCAGCTTCTGCTGCTTGGTCGGCTAGCGGTTCAAGTAAGGAAAGCACGGGACGCAGGTTCCGTGCTTTTTTCTTTTAGAAGCGCTGGATTCTCTGCGGCATGCTGTTCAGCGGCCTGGTAACCTTGCCAAGCGGCTCGCGGATTGCCATTTAGTGGCAACAGCCCCCTTCACAGACATTTTCTGTCAAGAACGTGATACGGACTGTGAAAATTGGGTGCTTTGCAGGACGCAAACTCGCTCAAAAGCTTGAAGTTATTTGCTTCTCCCCTCTCCAAGAGTGGCCCAAGAAATGCTCCCCATACTGTGGTAAGTGCTTGAGCTCTATCAGCTCAGGAAGGCATCGGCAGTTTGGGCTTCCATGGCCAAAAAGCAAAAGGGATTCTCTCTCATCGAATTGCTGATTGTCGTGGCGATTATTCTAATTGTCGCCGCTATTGCCATTCCCAACTTAATGTCTTCACGCATGGCGGCCAACGAGGCGTCAGCTGTGCAAAGCTTGCGGACCATTCAGTCCGCAGAAACGGCGTATGCTACGACTTACCCGTCGGTAGGTTTTTCGGTGAACCTTTTGCATCTCGGTGACGGGAACACCAACCCTTGCAACGCCACCCCGACGCAAGCCTGCTTGATCGATTCCGTTCTGGCAGGCGGTCTAAAGAGCGGCTATATCTTTACGTGGACGGGCGATGGCCAGACGCCGTCGGTCGCATATACCATTAACGCCGATCCTGTTGCCCGTGGCGGAAGTGGTCGGAGGAGTTTCTTCACAAATTATCCTGGTGTGATTCGCTACAATGACCAGACACCCGCGACGATGACCGACCCGACGATTTAGTCCACAGGGCATTTTGTGCTTTGCGGGTATCGGTTCGGGCAGACCTTCTTAATCGTCGAATCCAAAACGAAGGCGCTACGGGCAAGCATTGCCCTGATCGGTTTTTAGGCTTGATTGGTGGCAGGTTTCAGCGTCTTATTTCGTTCATAAGCGAACCTGTGCCCGATATCTATCATCCGCGATTCGAATAGCACCCAGGATCCCCACGACACAAGTGCGATCAAGACCGCGCCAAGAATAGCTGCAGCCCAGAGTTGAAGGTCTGATGGTTCAAGGACAAGTCGCGTGAGGCTATTTGCGATGGTGAGCATCAGTCCATGGATCAGGTACACGCAGTAGGACACTACGCCCAGCCACATGAGTGGCTTGTAACGCAGCCCACGCGATGGGACGGATTGCGGGAAGAGCAGAATCCACATCACCGCGCACGCATAAAAAATACCGATAATCGTAAATCCCGCCGTGTGCAAGAAAACATTTTTGCTCCAAAGATAGTGATCCATGAAAAGAAAGGCGCCGCCGGACAGAGTTGTCAGTGCAATCAGCGGCCAAGGATGCTTTTCAAGCCACTGAGACACGCTCTGCCTTCGTATCAGCAATGCACAAGCGACGCCGATAAAGAGGGAATCAAAGCGGCAGAACGGCAGCACGTAAGATTGCATGGCGGTGATGTGCCCCCGCCAGTAGAGTACGGAGCGCAGCAGCCCAAAGAAGACCACCATTCCGATAGACACGCCCAGGAGCTTGTCCACGTTAATTTTGCGAACCAGCACAGGCAGTGTCAGGTAAAACTGCTCTTCCACGGCCAGGGACCACGTGATTTGGAGGTAGTTGAACAGGTCCGTATGTGTCGCAAAATAGAAATTCTGGGTAAATGTGAAGTAGTAGGGCAAGGGCACAAGATGAAGCGGCAGACCACTCATCGCTCCCGAGCTGCGTGCTGCAATCTCAGTCAGAAGGATGCCAATAAACACCAGCACAAGGTAGAGAGGAAGAATGCGGAATGCTCTTCGAAGATAAAATGTGCTGTAGTAATTGGGCGACTCCCGCGCCTCCACAAGGATTCCCCCGATAAGAAATCCTGATAGAACAAAAAAAAGGTCCACGCCGGACCAACCCAGTTCCGCGACAGGGAGTACAACGGCGGACAGCCATTCCGGCATAGGCGGATGGAGCTGCCGTACAAAGTGATGCAGCAGCACAAGTCCGATCGCAATGCCGCGCAGACCGTCTAGTTGGGGTATCCGGCGCAAATTGCAGTCCGCCTAGAGACGATTCTTGCTTCTGCTAATGCTAGCGCGGAATCTTCCACCGGAGATTCGAATGAATGCCTCTGTTTCCAGCCTGGCAAAGCTTCCTCTTGCTACACTAACGAAATGATTCGCTTCCTCCTTCGAACCGGATTTTGTCTTGTCCTGGCGGCACTGTTTGCCGGCGCGGGAGTGGGCTACGACGCAAAGCTGGACGTAAAATTCCTGGTGAGCCAATTCGAATCGCGGTACCGCGCAGCACACACGCTCCAGGCCACTTTTCTCGAGCGCTACCTCGAAAACGGTCTCGTCGCTCGCGTGGAAGCGGGCACAGCCTACTTCCGCCGCCCCGGCAAGATGCGCTGGGAGTACGAGTCTCCTGAAAGGAATTTGTTCCTAGTGGACGGCAAGTCCGCCTGGTTTTATGTGCCAGCCGACCACACGGCCACGCGCGTTCCTGCCAAAGGGAGCAGGGATTGGAGGACGCCGCTGGCCCTGCTTGCGGGAGAGATGAAGGTCTCGCGCGTCTGCGCTCGGGTTGAGGCTGCCCTGACCGAGAAGCCGGAATCGCCGGACCACGCTGTATTCTTCTGCCAGCTCCGCGGAACGGACCCTGCGCACAACAACCAAAGCTCACGAGAACCCTCTCGGCAGACGGGAGACAGAGGCGAAATCGTCTTCTTTGAAATCGTCAAGAATACTGGGGAACTCGTTCGTGTGCTGGTTAAGGAACCAGGCGGAGTGGGAGTCGAGTTTCACTTTGCGAACTGGAAGTGGGACCCGCCATTGGCGGACAGCCTGTTCCGCTTTGCCGCTCCCCCAAGTGTAGCCATTGTGAATGGCGAGTTGCCCCACGACAACATCCTGATGAATCAGTAGTTTTAACGGTTTCGGGCCTTGGTTTCCAGAAAAGCACAGCCAACCCCTAGGTGCTACCCCGCATATCATCCAGTTGAGGTAAACTGAAGGCTTATGGGGGAATTTGTCTGCCGCGTGGCGGATGCCGAGGGACGTGTCTTCTCGCACGTCGAGGCTGCGGGTTCTCTGGACGAAGCGCGCCAGAAGCTCACGGACCGGGGATTGTATATCTACTCCGTGGAATCCCGGGGCGGCCGCCTGGCCGGGTTGGTCCGGAGGAGAAGCGACCGCCAGATTGGCGGCTCCGAGTTCCTGATTCTCAATCAGCAGTTTAATACTCTCATCAAAGCCGGGTTGCCGATTTTGCGTGCGCTGGACCTGCTCGCGGACCGCGCCAGCTCTCCAAAGCTTCGCCCGATAATTTCTCAGGTGCGCGACCGCGTCCGCGAAGGTAAGTCTCTCTCTGAAGCTGTGGCTGAAGCCGGCGTCTTTTCAAAGGTTTACTCAACGGCGATTCTAGCGGGAGAAAAGAGCGGAAATTTGCCCGGCGTCCTGGACTACTACATCGCTTACCAGCGTGTGAGTACCGGCGTCCGCAAGAAAATTCTCGCTACTCTCGTCTATCCGGTCCTGCTGATCAGCGTCGCCATCATCATTGTTGCGTACCTCGTAACCGCGGTCATCCCCAAGTTCGCCCTGCTTTATCGGGATTTGAACGTGCAGCTCCCCACGCCCACGCGCTTGCTGATTGCTCTCACGGTGGACTATCGCCTGTTCGTCCTCGGCGCCATTGCACTGATGGCCGTGGCTGCTGCTGGAATTTTCCTGTGGTCTCGGTCGGAAGACGGCGGAACCGCTTTCGATCGCTTCAAATTCCGGCTGCCCATCATCGGAGACACGCTGCTCAAATTCCAGGTAGCCCAGTTCTCGCGCACTCTGGCGACGCTCCTCACCGGCGGCACGCCACTCGTCGCGGGCCTGCAAACCGCCACCGACGCCATTACCAGCAAACTTTTGCGTTCCACGGTATCCCAAGCCACTCAGATGGTGCGTGAGGGAGAATCCCTTCACGTCGCTCTCGCTTCCAAGGGCATCATGCCGGAAATGGCCCTGGACATGATCGAAGTGGGCGAATCGAGCGGCGCGCTTTCTCCCATGCTCACCAGCGTGGCCGAGTTTTATGAAGAAGAAGTCAACATCCGGCTGTCTGCCCTTGTTGCCGTCATCGAGCCGGTCCTTCTCATCTTCATGGGATTGTTTGTTGCTTTTATTCTGATTTCACTGTATCTGCCGATTTTCTCGTTCTCCATGACGGGGACGACGGGCTAAGGAATTATGGCTACGACCGAACATCTACCTCCAGCGCCGGGACTCCCCGGAGGTCCCGACGAGCAGCACGAACGCGAGTTCGCGCGCAAGCTGGCTGAACGCTATCGCCTCACGTTCATCGACTTGAAAGAACAGCGCATCGATCCGGAACTCTTCCGCACCATTCAAGCCGACCTGATGTTCCGCTACAACTTCGTCCCGCTCGAAGTGCAGAACAATCTCTTATCCATCGCCGTAGCCGACCCCAGCGTACAGATGAGCGATGAGCTCCCGCTCCTGCTTGGCAAGAAGCTCTCCATAAAAGTCGCCACCGCCCGCCAGATTGGCGACCTGCTGAAGCGCACCGAGCAGTCCCAGCGCGTTCTCGAGCAAGCCACCGAAGCTTTTACCCTGCAGACCTCCAAGGATGAAGAAGAGAGCGACGAGACCATTTCCGGCGACCGCCTGACGCGCGACAGCACGGCCAGCCCTGTCGTCCGCCTCGTCGAAACCATCATCTTCACCGCACTCGAGCGCCGCGCCAGTGACATTCACATCGAAGCGCGAGACACCGAAGTTGCCGTCAAGTACCGCATCGACGGCGTCCTGCAACACGCCATGCAGCCCATCTCCAAGGAATGGCATTCCACCGTGCTCTCGCGCATCAAGGTCCTCAGCGATCTGGACATCGCCGAGCGGCGCATTCCGCAGGACGGGCGCTTCCGCGTAAAATACAAAGGCCGCTTCATCGATTTGCGCGTCTCCATCATGCCCGCCAGTCACGGCGAGGACGCCGTCCTTCGCGTGCTCGACAAGGAGACGCTCTCTGAAAAATTTCAAAGCTTGAGCCTGGATGTCGTCGGTTTCTCCGTCGAGGAGACGCGACGCTTCCGCCGATACATCCGTGAGCCTTACGGCATGGTCCTCGTCACCGGTCCCACAGGTTCCGGCAAAACCACCACACTCTACGCCGCCATCAACGAAATCAAGACCGACGAGGACAAGATCATCACCATCGAAGATCCCGTCGAATACCAGCTCCGCGGCATCACCCAGATTCCTGTTAACGAAAAGAAAGGCCTCACCTTCGCGCGCGGCTTACGCTCGATTTTGCGTCACGACCCCGACAAAATCATGGTCGGCGAAATCCGCGACCAGGAAACCGCGCAAATCGCCATTCAATCCGCGCTCACCGGTCACCTAGTCTTCACCACCGTTCACGCCAACAACGTCACCGACGTTATCGGCCGCTTCATCAACATGGGCGTTGAGCCCTACAACTTCGTCTCCGCTCTCAACTGCATTATGGCGCAGCGCCTCGTCCGCGTGGTCTGCCCCAATTGTAAGAAACCCAAAAGATTTTCTCCGGAAGAGCTGAAAGAAGCGAGCTTGGATCCGGCCGTATGGTCCAACGTCGTCCTTGCGGAGGGCGCGGGTTGCCTGGAATGCTCAGGTACCGGCTATCATGGCCGCACTGCGATCTGCGAATTGCTCGACCTGACCGATCGCATTCGCGAAATGATTATTGACCGCCGGCCAACCTCCGAAATCAAGCGCGTCGCGCGCGAAGAAGGAATGATTACGCTGCGCGAGAGCGGTCTGGCCAAGATTCGCGCGGGAATCACCACGGTGAAAGAAATCAACAAGGTGACTTTCGTTGAGTAGCGTAACCACATTCCGGCAAGGCGTTTACCAAAGCGATCTCGTGCGCCGCGTGGCACGCTGGCTGGACGCCATGCCCCATCCTCCTTTGTCCATCGAAATTGCGCCCGAGCGTATCGCCGCTGCGCGCTGGGGCCGCACCGGGTCGCTGGATGGATTCGCTGTCGAAGCCTTGCCCGTGGGCGCCATCGTGCCGTCCGCGGTGGAAGCCAATATCATCAATCTGGCCGCCGTCAAATCCGCTGCCGCGAATGCCTGCGAGCGTCTTCGCGCGCGGAGCGAAGATGTCGCGCTGATTCTCCCCGATCCCGTCATCCGCGTTTTCGTCCAGCATTTCGAGGAATTCCCGCGTTCCCCGCAGGAAGCCGTTCCCATGCTGCGCTGGAAGCTGAAAAAAAGCGTGCCCTTCGAAGCCGATGAGACGCTCATCTCCTACATGCGCCAGGCCCCGCGCGAAAACGGCGTCGATGTCGTCACCGCGCTCGCGCGCCTCCGCATCATCCGCGAATACGAATCTCTTGCTGAGGGCCTTGGCCTGCAGCCCGGCGTGGTGCTCAGCTCTTCGCTGGCCGCCACCGCGCTGCTCGAAGATGCCAAGCCGACGCTGCTGGCGCGTGTTTCGGGTTCGGCACTTACCACCGTTATCGCGCGCAATGGCGTCCTCTGCGGCTATCGCTGCACTGAACTACCGGCCCACGGCGCGAGCTTGACTCCCGCCATGTTGCTCGAAGAGATTTTCCCCGTGGCGGCTTATTATCAGGACACCTGGCAGGAGGGAATCCAGTCCGTCCGTGTCGCCGGGCTCGGCGCGCGCCTGCCGGAATTTGTTTCGGCGCTCGAAGACGAGTTTCATTGCCAGGTGAGCTCCTTGTTACACTCCGCGGTCTCTGAAGGGCGCATCAAGGAAGATGCGCGTCCGCTCGCCGACCGTGAATTGGAAGGATTGATCGGCTGGATGCTGCAGCGTGGCTGAAAGCATCTCAAGAATGAGGCATATGAAGGAATGAGAGTTCGGCTCAATCTATCGACCAAGCCGCTGGAAACCCACCGCAAATTCCTTGCGGGCGCCGGGCTGACTGCCGTTGTCGCCGGCCTCATTTTTCTGTTGCTGGGCTGGCACGTCTACTCCGTCAGGAAAATCGACGCGGAACTCCGCGCGCGCACGGAAAAAACGCGCCAGGAGATGGCCAAGCTGGAACAACAGCGTGGCGAGGTGGAAAGCTATTTCGGGCAGAAAGATATCGCCGAGTTGAACGGCCGCGCCGCCTTCATGAACGGCATCCTTGACGCCCGCAGCTTCAATTGGACCCAGATGTTCATGGATCTGGAGCGTATCCTTCCACCGGGTGTTCACGTCGTCAGCATCGAGCCCAAACAGGTCGAAGGTCACGTTGAAGTAAAGCTCACCGTTGGCGCCACCAGCGATGAGACGGAGTTGAAATTCATTCACGCGCTGGAAGAGTCGAAAGAGTTTACCGAAGTCCAGGTGCAAAACATTCATAGGCCCAATCAAACCGGGAATCTGAGCGGCGATCAGCAGGTGATTCAGTTAACGACGGTGTATTCGAGAACTTGATGCAACACGACTTCACATTTCGCAGACAGGCTATCCTTGCCGGATTGGTGCTGCTCGTGCTTGCCGACATTACCCTCGCTGTTTACAGCGGGGAACTCGCGTCCGCTCCGCAGACGCCCCAGCAGCAATTCACGCAAGAGACTACGCAGCGCGACCTGCTCAAAGCGGACATCAAGCGTGCGCAGGAAATCCGGGACAAGATCCCCGCAATCCAGGCGAAGTTCGACCAGATTGAAAAGTCATTCCCTCCTGCCAGCTCGGGTTACTCCGCTGTACGCTCCGAGCTTGGCGAGATTGGCAAGAAGTCCGGTATTCAGATGGAGGATCTCTCCTTCAAGCAAGTGGAGATCGCCAACCGGGGAATGACGGAAGTCCTCATCGATGCCACCATCAACGGCGATTACAAGAGCGTGATCCGTTTCCTGAACGGCTTGCAACGCTCCACCAACTACCAGGTAGATAATCTGACGCTCGCATCGGATAACACAAACCAGGGCGCTTCCGGGGTCATCAAGGTTTCGCTGCACCTCAGAACTTACTTTCGGACTGCGGGATGAAGCAAAAGAAAGAACTCGTCATTCTCATCGTACTCCTCGTTATCGCGGGGAATGTCTGGTATTGGTTCTTCTTCCGTGTGAGGCCGGTTTCGAATGTCGGCACTGTTTCCGTGGCGCAAAGCTACAAACCGCTTCCCGTGGAGAATCCCCAGCCTCACTGGCCTCAGCTGGAATCTGCCAGCAAAACCGAATACAAGAGTAACGGCCGCAATATATTCAGTGTGATCGCACCGCCTCCGCCGGAAGCTCAACACCCAGTTCAGAAGACGAATGCTCCCATTCCCCCGCCGCCTCCTCCTCCCCCCACGGTCGCGCCGCTTCCCGTGAAGTTCTTCGGCTATGGCACCGTCCCCAGCGGCACCGTTCGCCGAGCTTTCTTCACCGACGGCGAAGATGTCTACATCGTCTCCGAAGGCGAAGTCCTGCTGAACCGTTTTCGCATTCTCAAGATCGGCAACGCCAATCTCGAGTACGAAGAGCTCGCGTCGGGCCTGCGCGGTTTCGCCGCACTCGAAGAACAAGCCGCACCTCCATCCGCATGACTGCCAAACGCCAACCCGCAGCAGCAAGACCCGCCGAGCGCGGTTACGCGCTGCTGGTGGTCGTCTTCCTCATCACCCTTCTGCTCCTTGCTGTCGTTGCCGTTTCTCCCAACGTCCTCACCGAAGGCCGCCGCGAAAAAGAAAAAGAGATGGTCTGGCGCGGCAAACAATACACTCGCGGCGTGAAGCTCTATTACCGCAAGCTGGGTCGCTTCCCGACTTCGATGGACGACCTCACCAAGCCCAAGATCGGTTCCATTCGCTTCATGCGCCAGGCTTACAAAGACCCCATGAACGAGAAGGACGGGGCGTGGCGCTTCATTTACGTCGGTGCCGCGGGCCAACTCATTGGCAGCCTGAAGCCTCCACAGACCTTGCAACTTCCTCAAGGGGGCGGCGTTGGAGCGCCTGCGAATTCCTTGACCGGAGCCGGCGCATCGCCTCAGCCGGCGATGAACGGCATTCTAAGCCAGCAGGGATTGCAAGCAGGAGGAACGCCCTCTGCCTCTGCCACGAACCCTCCGCCCGGCGCGAACCCGACCAACGGCGCCACCGGGACGAACACTGGGACGGGCCAGGACGATCCCATGGCCAATCCTTCCTCAGGCTCTCTTCCGGACACCTCGGGCATCGTCGGTGGCAACATCATTGGGGTAGGGAGCAAGATCAACAAACGCTCCGTGATGGTTTACGAAAAAGCTAAAAACTATAGGCTCTTCGAATTTATCTGGGATCCCTCGAAAGACAATGTGGGTGTTGGGCAGCCGGGAATGCAGACGGGAACTGGCTTCGGCCAGACTCCAGGGCAAACACCATTTGGCCAGCAGCCCGGCCAGAATCCTGGCACTCCGCCGGGGCAGAATCCGCCGCAAAATCCTCAGCCGCCACCGCAGAATCCGCCACCGCAACAGTAATTCTTATTGCGCCTGGACCGTCCGGGGAAGGGAAGCCGCCGCCATCGGTCCCGATGGTGTCTCACTCTTCTTCGCCGCGTTCGCTTTGTTCTTCTCATAGCCGCGCTTCACGCGGCGCACGTAGGAAATCGTCTCGGCATACGGCGGCACGCGGCCATACTGCTGCACGCGCTCTGGCCCCGCGTTGTAAGCTGCCAGCGCAAGCACCAGATCATTGTTGTACTTTTGCAGCAGGTCGCGCAGGTACCGCGTTCCCGCATCGATATTTTCCTGCGGATCTTCGACGTTGCGCACTCCCAGCTTCGCCGCGGTTTCCGGCAGCAGTTGCATCAGCCCGAGCGCATTCTTCCGCGACCTGGCTTTCGGATCAAAATTGGATTCCACAGCGATAACGCTGGCAATCAGGTTGGCGTCCACGCTGTAACGCGCCGCGGCCGCTTCCACCAGCTCACGATAAGGTGGCTGCACCACAGGCTGCGCTGGCGCGGGCTTGAACACTTCTTCCGGCTCGATGGATACGACTTCTTCGGCGGGAACTTCGACGGAACCTCCCGACATCTGCAGGCGATACTTACCATCCACGAGCTGATAGCCCGTCACTGTAAGCCGCTGGCCGCTGCGCAGCACCACGTACTCTGCTCGAATCGCGGGCGCCGCAAATAGCGCGATCGCCAACAGCAGCATGTGTTGCCTCAGGCGCAAGACGCGGCCTCCCGCAAGGCAAAGTGCTCGATGGCCTTGGCCACACCGTTTTCGTCATTCGTGCCGGTTTCATGCCAGCCGAATGCTTTCAATTCCGGCACGCTGTTGCCCATCACCACGGGAATCCCCGCGAACGAAAGCATCTCCAGATCGTTGTGGTTGTCGCCGATAGCCATGACCTCTTCGCGTTCGAATCCCCGCAGCGCCGCCCATTCCGCGAGCGTCGATCCTTTCGAACAAGTCGGATGAAGGACGTCAATCATCGCGAAATCCTTGCTCGGGTATGAAGTCACCGCCAGCGTGAACTCCCCCACGAAGTTTGCGCCACGCAAAGCCGCCTCTGCTTCTCGCATTGGCTCCACGTTTCCGGAAAGCATCACCTGGATTGGGTCCTCTGTCAGGCAGGTTTCCAGCGGCTTCGCCAGCCCGATATATTCTCTGTTGCGCGAGTAGTAGGCATAACGCAACGAATCGTCCGGGTCCAGCGCTTCCAACATCACCTGGTTTTCCCTCGGCCGGTCGAAGACCACGGCCGCGCCTTCCCGCCAGGGTCTCGCGAGTTCCAACACGCTTTCCGCAGTGCTTCGCAGCAGAAGATGCCGCAGATGCGTTTGCCCCTCTTTCGAACGAATCAGCGCGCCATTGTTCACAATCATGGTCAGCGGCGAATCCAGCTGCCGCGCCACCGGCATGGCAAAGTCATACCGCCTCCCGGTTACCAGCGCGACCTCAATGCCCCGGCGCGCCGCCTCAGAGATCGCCGCGCGGTTGGCCTCCGGCAGTTGCCAGTGGCTGTCCAGCAGCGTGCCATCAATATCCAGCGCAATCAAACGCACACTCATGGCTCAGTCGTCCGCCTCGCTTGCCTAGCCTCCATTGTACCGTGAAATGAGATGCGCTTTCGGCTGTCCGGGCGGCCAGGGTGCCCCAAAATAGCCAAAAAGGCCTGTGCTAGAATTTCAGGGTGATGAATAAACCCTTAAACGTCCTTGAACTGGAATGCTCAGCTTGCGGCAAAAAATATGATGCGAATATCGAACAGCATCTGTGCACGTGCGGGAAGCCTCTCCTGGCGCGCTACGACCTGCGCCGTGCCGCCGCCACTCTGACCCTTGAGAATCTGAAAGCCCGCCCGCGGTCCCTTTGGCGCTACGCGGAGGTGCTTCCCAATGATCCTCCAGTCTCTCTAGGTGAAGGAATGACCGCCTTGGTGCCTGTGCCGCGTCTAGGGGCTTCCATGGGCTTGCAGCGCCTCTATGTGAAAGACGAAGGCCTGAATCCCACCGGCTCATTTAAAGCCCGTGGAATGACCGCGGCCGTCACTCGCGCGAAACAGTTGGGCGCAAAGGCCTTGGCTGCTCCCACGGCTGGCAATGCCGGAGGCGCGCTCGCTGCCTATGCGGCCGCCGCCGGCCTTCCCGCGGTAATCGTGATGCCTGCGGATACTCCCGTAGCCAATGTCATGGAATGCCAGGCGTTCGGCGCAAAAGTCGTGAAGCTCAACGGCCTGATCTCCGATTGTGGCAAGTACGTCGCCGAACACAAAGACCGTGAAGGCTGGTACGACGTCTCCACGCTAAAAGAGCCTTATCGCATCGAAGGCAAAAAAACCATGGGCTATGAACTCTGGGAGCAATTCGAAGGGAAACTTCCAGACGTTATTCTCTATCCCACTGGCGGCGGCGTGGGTCTGATCGGCATGTGCAAAGCCTTCGACGAAATGCAGGAGATGGGTTGGATCGGCGCCGCGCGCCCGCGCATGGTGGCCGTGCAGGCCGAAGGATGCGCCCCCATCGTCAAAGCCTGGGAAGCGCACCAGAATTCGGCTGAGTTTTTCAAGAACGCTGCGACCATCGCTTCCGGCTTGCGCGTTCCCGGCCCGCTGGGCGATCTTCTGATCCTAGGCATGCTTCGCCAAACCAAAGGCACGGCCCTTACAGTCACCGACGAAGAGATGCTCCACGCCGGCAGGGAACTCGCTTCGCTCGAAGGCATCTTCGCCGCGCCAGAGGGAGCCGCAACGGTGATTGCCGCGCGCAAACTCGCAGCATCCGGCTGGATTGCGCCGCAAGAATCCGCCGTGCTCTTCAATACCGGCACCGGCTACAAGTACACCGAGGCCTGGCAGCGCGCGTTGCAGTCCGCCCAACCGGCATAAAAACATGGCCACACACAGACTGTATTACGAGGACTCCTTCGAAAAGGAATTCACCGCCAAGGTACTCGCTTGTGACCCGGCGTTGATCATGGCATCTCCCGAAGCCAAAGCCCCGGCCTGGGAAGTCGTTCTCGATCGCACCGCTTTCTACCCCACTTCCGGCGGGCAGCCACACGACATCGGCAAGCTTGGCGACGCCAACGTTTTCGACGTACGTGACGACGGAGATGAAATCGTCCACGTCGTCGACCAGATACTCGATCCCGGAGAAGTGCAAGGTTGCATTCACTGGCCCCGCCGCTTCGACCACATGCAACAGCACACCGGCCAGCATCTGCTTTCCGCCATGTTTCTGGAGCGCTTCGGCCTCCCCACGGTTTCCTTCCATCTTGGAAATGAAATTTGCACCATCGACCTGCGTGGCCCTGAACCAACCGAGCTAATGCTGGAAGGCGCTGAGCGTACCGCAAACCAAGTCATATTCGAGGACCGCCCCGTCACCGTGCGCTATGGCACCGTGGACCAGTTGTCGCAGCTTGGCGTTCGAAAGGAAGTCGAACGCGAGGGCATCCTTCGCGCCATCGAAATCGAAGCCGCGGACTTGCAGCCCTGCGGCGGCACGCACGTCAAACGCACCGGCCAGATCGGCACGCTCCTCGTTCGCCGCTGCACCAAAGTCCGCCAGGATTGGCGCGTCGAATTTCTCTGCGGCGGCCGCGCCGAACGCAGCGCTCGCCGCGATTTTTTGCAATTACGCCAGGTGGCGGAAAAATTGAGCTGCGCCCCGGATGAGGTCCTCTCCGCCGCCGCGCGCGCCCTCTCCGAACGCGACGCGAACTTCAAAAGTCTCCGTGTAATGCTGGAGCGCCTCGCTAAAGTAGAGGCCACTCGCGCGCTACAAGCCACTTCACCCAGTCCCCAAGGCATCCTAGTCGTCGCGCGCGTCTTCGAGGGCGTGCCCGCCGAATATCTCGGCTTCTTCGCCGCGGAAATCACAAAATCCGAAAAAGCAGTGGCGCTCCTCGCCGGAACCGATGAAGGCAATTTGCACTTCGCCCAGCATCCTTCCGCCGGGAAAGATATGAACGCTCTCCTCAAGCAGGTCCTCGAGAAACTCGGCGGTAAAGGCGGCGGAACACGCGATTTGGCCCGAGGAAAGTTCGCCAATCCAACGAATGCTCAACAAGCCCTCGACGCCGCCAAGTCCCTCGTCTAGAAATACCGGGAAGGATTCTGTCCTGCCCGAGTCAAAAAAAATCGCATTCGAACGCGCTCTGGCAATCTCTGTAGATCAAATAACGTCAGAAAATCGATCGTCCTGAACTCCCGGTCAATCGCTGGCGGTCCGCAAAGCCGCCCCGAAATTTCCAGATATGCGCGGAAGAGCTTGGGCGTTCGCGGTGGCGCGGTGGCCTCACCGCTCTCCCGGCACACGTGGCTGGGTTTTGGATGCGTCCGCAGTCCCGGCTCCACCATATGTTTTTCGCGGAGCGCCTCGTAGAGCGCTAACGCCTCGTTTTCATCCTGGGAAGAGAGCGAGCTACAGCCCATCAGATATCGCGCGCCGCAGCTCACCGCGTATTTCGCAATCCCTCTCCAGAGCATATGCAAAACGGCTGTGCTGCGATACTCTCGATGGACACAGGCCCTTCCCAGTTCGAGTAGTTCTGCCCGGATGCCCTCGAACGGTCCAAAATCAAAGAGTTCTTCGCCGTAGTAGCCCAGATTGCCCTTAGCTCGATATCCGCTCTGCATCCGGTAGGTTCCCACGAGTTTCCCGGTAGCCGCGTCGCGCACCATCAAATGATCGCAGATGTAATCAAACTGGTCGCGATCCAGCCCCGTTCGCACCGAGCTCTCCAGCCCTTCTCCCAGTTCGCAATTGAAGACCAGATAACGCAGCCGCTGGCACTCGATCAGTTCGTCCAGCGTCTGCGCTAGACCCACCCGAAACAGGCTGGTCGTGGCAAGCGGATTGCTGCAGCCGTGCTCCAGAACTGCATTCGTCGGCATGTCTGCAGTTTCGAACATGCCAGATTACTGAATTATTTCTGTAGCGTGATTTCGATGTCTCGAAAGTTATCTGATGCGACACAAGGAGAATTGCTGAACGAGAGAGGATTCGAACGCTCGACGCCGGGTGGCACAAGTACTTTTCCTGCTCGCCGCGTCGCATCCCTCCGAGGAGTGTCTAACGCGGGGAATTCAGAGCTGCCTTGCGGGCATTCACGGCTGCAAGAGTGGCACGCGCGCCTCGATCCTGGTTCCTTTCCCGAGTTCCGAATGAATCTCGAATTGCCCACCTACCAGACGTGCACGTTCTCTCATGCCGCGGATGCCCAAACCCAATTTATCTCCCATCTCCTTCGCATCGAATCCAGCGCCGTCATCACACACCGAGAGGAGTAGTCTATCTCCAGCCTTGTGCAAATTCACTTGTGCCCGTGCCGCTCCGCTATGCTTCTTCAAATTCTGAAGGCTTTCCTGGACGATACGGAATAAACACAGAGCCACGTTGGGATGCACGCCAGGTGGAATGTTCTCGGAACAAAATGCAATTTCAATACCCTGACGAGCGGCAAATTCTTTACATAACCCACTGACTCCCGGAACAAGTCCCAGGTTCTTAAGCGCGGATGGATGCAGGCGATGGGATACTGTGTGTAAATCGGCGCCCAGCTCGCTGGCTGAATTGTAAAGCTCGTCTAGTTGTCGCTTCGCAGCTTGTGTTGAGTCCGGTAATGTTTCCGAAACATTTTCCAATCCTAGTGCGAGTAGCGCCAGACGCTGGCTAAAATCGTCGTGGAGTTCCGATGCCAGTCGGCTTCGTTCCATTTCCTGTGCGTTAATCAACAGGCCACTAAGCTGTAACTGAGCATCTCTCGCCTGCCTGAGTTGTCGTCGGTTAAACTGAAGGTAGGCGGCGAGGGCGGATAAACTGAGGATGATGATCAGGCCGCTGATCCAGATCCATTTGGTGCGTTCCCATACGGACAATTCACGGAAAATCACGATGCTGCCGGGTGGAAGGTCGCTTTCCCTGAATCCCCACCGACGTAGAGCTCGCCAATCGAACAGATAGACGTTGTTATTCCTCACGATGGGGATTTCCTGTGGCTTCACTCCGTCGAGTATCCTCACAGCCATCCCCGCAGCTACCTGGCCGTCTGCAGCCCAGCTCACCACATTGCCACCCACCGTTCCTTTACCGACATCTACGTCATCGACGACAAAGACGGGGGCATTCGCAGCGCCGACAACCATGGGAACGGACTGGGCTGCGTCAATGAAGTATGCTCCCGAAGCATCCTCCATAATGGACGTGTGATAGACGATCGTTTTGCTCGGCAACCGCCTCAGTCGCTCAAGGAGCGCAGGCATGGCCAGGTTCGTGAGGTATGTAAACTCAAACTGCGACTCGTACTTACGCAAACTTTCCTTGGTGACGGCCTCGAGACTCCGGTCAAACGGTCCTACCCCACCCACAACAACCACGTGCTTGGTGTCGGGTTGCAAATTCAGCGCCGCAATCAGGGTCTTTTCTGGCTGTGCGACTCCCCAAACACCGGTAAAGTGAGAGTCCGGCTTTAGCTGGTCTAGCATTTCCTGTGTACTTCCGCAGAAGATGATCGGAATGTCCGGAAATGCACTTTCATGCGATTCGACCATAAACTTGAGAGATGCTGGTCCGACAGTAATGATCACGTCAGGCTTACGGTCTGAGTATTTGCGAATGAACCATTCACGAAACCGGTGCTGGGAAGCTTCGTCTGGAAACAGAGTGGCCTCAAGATTCTCGTTGTAAAGTTCGATGTGGTATGGAGAACTCTCTAGACCAATAGCGATCGCCCGATCCAGGAGAGCAATCCCCGGCGACGAAATAGAACCAAA
>DATDGF010000068.1:0-25259 GCA_036522195.1 Candidatus Acidiferrum sp.
AGCGATATCATACGGGAGCGGGCATCAGACCTTTTTCTGTCCCGTTACCCATGTTCGACGAAGACTGCCAAGCGAACAAGGCTGATGAACCCACAAGCGTTCGAAAGGTAAAGAGACTTCGCAGTTCGCTTGTTGGCCTCAACAATTGGCCCCGTTCGCGGCGGAAATCTTCCGGGATCCTGAATCAACGTCAGGCAAACCCTGGCAAAATTGCAGACCAAAAATGATCCCTATCGGTTTGCGTGAGCTGTCGCAGCCCGGTTCTCTGCCTCCTCCGTACGCGGCGTCATTGAAAGCACGATATACTCTCTTTCCTTGCCGCCTGCCTCCGGAACTCGCAACAGCAACTTGTCCTTGTGGATTCGAAACTCCGCGGTCTCGCCAATCGGAAGAAGTGAAGGGTGTTTGTCATCTTTCGGCCGAATTCGGTATGTAATCCGCTGCGACCTCAGCACATATTCCTGGCACAGCGTTTCCTGTGTCTTTTTGTGTTGCCCGTCGGTCCCAAAAATCTCCCCCGCCAGCGTCTTGCCGTCCTTCTCTGCATAGCCGCACGCAGCCGAATCCATCTGCACCAGTTCGCCCCTCTCGTAAGCGGGCTTGTCCTTCGCCTGCAAGGACATAGACGCAAGCAGCAGAACAACAAGGGAACCTGTCTTTCTCATCGTATCTCCTTCAATACGGTCGGCCGATTAGCCACATGTGAGCCCGCGGGTTCCAACTTTTCGGCACTCAGGCATAAGGGCAAGATCGCCCTTCAAAAATATAGGGCTACTGGCGCAACCTCCGACTCGAGGCATGGACTTCTAGGATCTGTCCTTGCCAGCCAGACATGGCGGCCGCTTCGTCGAACGATGGTAAGGCCTAGTAAGTAAGGATTTTGGGTGGTCGTTCGGAGAGTCACGATGGGATTGCCCTTCCACCGTCGAATAGCTTGTACAACTGCACGCATGTGACTGCCAGGCGGACACTGCGACTCGAGGGCGTCTGCCCTGGTCGCAGGAGGCCCCCGGATCAAAACCGGGCGCCCCGACCACTTAAGTTACAATGTCTGCGCGATGCGAATTCCTCTTCGCCCGCTATCATGTTCCCCAAAGCCTTTTATAAGCGCCTCGCGCCAGCACTCCTTGCCGGATTCCTCCTGCGTCTTTTCTTCATTCTGAAATTCCCTTTCTATTCCGGAGATACCGCCTATTACGAAGAACTCGCCCGCAATTGGCTCTATCACGGTGTATATGGTTTCTATTCCCACGGGCAACTTCTCCCTTCTGACCTGCGCGTGCCCGGCTATCCGGCATTCCTCGCGCTCGTCTACTCTCTGGCTGGTCCCGCCCGGAGAGCGGTCATGTTGGCGCAGGCCTTTGTCGACCTCGCGACCTGCGTGCTGGCTGCCGGCATCGCGGCACGCCTGGCAGCTAGCCTCCCAGAAGATGATCGGGGTCGGATCGCTTCGGCAGCCCTGTGGCTGACGGCTCTCTGTCCGTTCACCGCAAATTACGCGGCTGTGCCGCAAACGGAAGTCCTCGCAACTTTCTTCACCAATCTCGCGATTTTTATTTTTCTCTCCCCAGCTTCGCTGCGAGTTGAATCCATTACATCGAAGCCGGATCTTGTCCGCTCGGTTTGGGTTTGGTTCGCCGGCGGCATCGTCGTGGGACTCGGCACTCTTGTCCGTCCGGAGACGCCCCTTCTCTTGATGGCCGCGCTGACCGCGCTTTGCTTTCGAAATCTCCGTTCTGCGAATTGGAACAAACTTGCCGTCGCGACACTCTGGATGACAATCGGTTTGCTTCTGCCATTGACGCCCTGGGCCGCACGCAACGCGCTGAGTCTCGGGCGTATACAGTTCCTCGCTCCTCGCTATGCCGAAACTTACGGCGAAATCTTACCAACCGGTTTTTATGCCTGGACGAGAACCTGGATGTTTCGTTTTCAAGACGCATACCTCTTCACGTGGAAACTGCCTTCGCAGCCGATCTACGAGAAGGATCTTCCTGCCTACGCCGCGGACTCCCCTGAAGAACGGTCGCGCGTCGCTTCCTTCCTGCAACGCTACAACAGCGCGCACGGCATGGTGCTAGCCGTCGACCACGAATTCGCCGTTTTGGCCCGTGAGCGGGCGCGGCGTCATCCGGTCCGGACCTATGTTTGGATTCCCATCGAGCGCGCGGCAGCCATGTGGTTCACTCCGCGAATTACCCTGCTGCCTTATTCAGGCCAGCTTTGGCCTCTCCTGGAGAGTTATCGCAGCAATCCCACCGATTTTCTTGTCACTCTCGGCTTCGCAATCCTTAACATCCTGTACCTTGGGATGGCCCTCGCCGCCGCGTGGTCCTGGCGGACGAACCCGGGAATCCTGCTGATTGCGGCATTCATCCTCATTCGAACAGCATTTCTCACGCAATTAATAACCTGCGAGCCGCGCTACGTTCTGGTGTGCTACCCCGCCTTATTGGCGCTGGCCGCGCAAATTTTCCTCTGCCTTCAAATCGGTCGAAAACATTCCGATCGGATCGGCCCTATTGCACCTTCACTTTGATGCTCGGAATTCCATCAGGCCCAACCTGCACGCTTTCCCCACCGGGCAGATATCTGCGCAGCACTTCGGGGTTGGCCCATTCCAGTTCCCAGCCTTTCTCAATCGCCAAGATCGTATAGCGCCCCGGCGGCACCATTTTCAGGGTGAAGGTTCCGTCGGAATCGCTTTGGTCCCGCCGGATCAACTGCCCGAAATTCTCGACGTCCTGAGGAACCAGCAGGACCATCACCGCTTCCATTGGTCTGCCGCCCCGCAGCGCGATTCCGTTGATCGAGCTCATTCCCCGTGCCAGTGTAAGTTCTAGCCGAACATCCTTCCCTGCCTCGATTTCCACCTTCAACCCGAAAACTTTGGCTCCGGTGGCCTTCAGGCTCTTGATGAACGAGTCGGGGTTCGGCAGGGAAACTTCATGGGGACCCGCCGTGATCGTCTCGTTCTCAAACGAAAACTCTCCACTCGGCTGGCAGCGGGCAAAGCTGGCACCGCTGCCTGGCAGCCGGCGCAATTGAACGACCGCCGCCTCAGGCAACCCACTCCCGTCCTCCATCTTCGCGATTCCACTCACCTTCACCTCAGCGTTGCCCTTTGATGCCTCGATCTCCGAGTCACCGGAAAGATCCAAGTTTTGCGTTTGCGTCGTTCGATTCCCTCCTTCCGTTGCGTCCGCATGAACGATCAGATGCCCGGGGGGTAGCCCGGTCACTTCCATTACCCCGGGTCCGAGCGATCTTTGTGTAGTTCGTACAGGCAATTCGAGCCCTTCTCCCAATTGCTGCATGATCTGGATATTCGAACTATTTGCGGGATCGCTCGTCGGAACCTTAACGCGTAGATGAATCGCTGGCATCGGCTGCAATCGGATGTCGGCCTTCTCCACATCGCCCGGGCGTAGACTAATGACTGTCGCGCTGGGAAGCTCTCTCGCGTTAGGAAAAAATGTCATGGGGTAGACCACATCCAAAGCCGTTTCCGAAACTAAATTGTCATCCGTTCTCGCGGAATCCCCGTGGTCGTCCTCTTCCACTTGTGGAGTTGCCACGGAGTACCAGGGAACTGCGCTTACTCCCACAATGTATTTGCCCGGAAGGAGATGACCGAAATGAAAGTGCCCTTCGTCGTCGGTGGCAGTTGTTTCTCTCATTCTCGTTGTGCGTCTGCCGTTCTCCAGGCTTTGCTCGAAGAGCAGGACGTTCGCCGCCCGCACGGGCTCACTCCCCTCATCAAACACCTGGCCGGAGATCGATGCCGACGGCTGCAACGGAAATCGGATTCTTTCTGAATTCAGGCCCGGTCCCACCGCGATTCCTGTCCAATAGTTTTCGTGCTGCAAATAGGCTTGCGCCGCATACC
Organism: Candidatus Acidiferrum sp.; assembly: GCA_036522195.1. GTDB lineage: Bacteria > Acidobacteriota > Terriglobia > Acidiferrales > UBA7541 > Acidiferrum. The sequence goes on from DATDGF010000068.1 coordinate 3,890, forward strand.
CGCGCCGCTGCGCATTCAGCGTGTACTTGCCGGGCGCCACATTTTCGAATGCGAACCGTCCCTCTGCGTCCGTAAGCTCGGCCGCCATGATCTCGGTAGGCTCGGTGCTCCCCGTTAGCAGGAAAATGACGGTAGAGGGAAGCGGTTGATTGCTCTGCGCATCTACTACGACTCCGCTGATGCGATAGGTCTGTGGCGTCGGAGCGGGCGTCGCAGGCCGCGGCAGTAGGCTCACCTCCAGCGCGATCCAGAGAACGGCGGAGGAAATCATGCCTCAGTCTCCAACATGAATCAGCTCGACTTGTATCGCCACAGCTTGTCTCGCACTCAACGATATTTCCTGGGCCTTAGGCAAATACTTCCGCAAAAATTCCGGATCGCTGTATTCGACGTCATCCAACCGGTCCATCCCCAGGACCTTGTAGTTCCCAGGCGCCAAGACCGAAAACTCAAATGCTCCCCAAGAATCAGTTGGCATCAGTTTCATAAGTCGCGGTGCATTCTCTGGAACCAGCAGAACGGCCCCTGCGGCCTTCCTTCCATCTAGGGTAAGCGCCCCGCTCAGTTGTGCGGAGTCATCCCGCAGAATCACTTCGATGGTCTGGACCAGCGTGTCTGAGTCGACAGTCAAATCTTCGTGAAGAAGATCGATCGAGCCATATTTGGCGGAGTAGATGTAGGCGTTTTCCGCAGGCTCCAACCGAACGGAATATGCGCCGGGCTGAACGCCATTAATTTCAAAAGTCATGTCTTCCGGGGTTCCACTCGGGCGAGTGAGGCTGTGGTTTCCACCTGAAGATGCGTCCACAGAAGTCAACACTACCGTCGCCGCTAGCCGTCGCGGAAAGCCATTCTCCGGTGGGGCCGCCGTCGAAAATTCAGTTCGCATGATCACAGGAATGGAAATCGTTCCTGCGAGCCGGAGCTGCACGTTCGAGACGTCCGAGTTGACGATTACCTGCTTCCTTGCGAGAGCAGGTGAGCCTGAAGGTCCAACCACTGCCGCGGCAATCGTATAGGATCCTGGCGAAACTCCTGCGATTTGAAAACGGCCCGTCTGCGGATTGAAATTGGACCCCACCGCCAGCGGTTGCCCCGATGCGTCCGTGATTTGCAATCCGACATTTTGACCAGCCGCATACCCCGAGACCGCGCCGCCCACTCGATACAACGGTTTGGCCGTCAGTAGCATGTCCAATTGCTTCCGCTCTCCGGGAACGATTTTGATCGGGCTCGCCTCCGTCGCAACAGGAACTCCCGGATAAAATTCCGTTGCGTAACCTTTCGCGCTTGGTTGGATGATCCGCCCACGGAGACCCGGAGCGGACGGCTCCCCCTGGCTCACGCTGAGAAAATAAATGCCAGGGATGAGCTCGGCAAAACGAAAAGCCCCAGTCTCATCGGTCTGGACCGTCGCCTGCGCTTCGCGCCTCTTATGGCCCGAGTTAAAACTGTTGCGTGTCAAACGCACATTCATTCCCTCAAGTGGCTCTCCTTCTTCTCCTCGAATTGTGCCAAAAATGACTCCTTCGGGAACGAGCTTCAGGACTGCCGGCGCGCTGTCTAGCCCCGTGGAGAACATCCGTTGAGTGTTCGTCAGTGAATGAATTTCCTGCTCGGAGAAAAACCCCGGTTTGCGAACGCTGACGGCGGTCTGCCCGCTCGGAAGCCCTTCAAATTTGAATTTTCCATCTGACCCGGTGAGCGTCGAGAGTTGCCTGCTGAAAGTAATCTGCACCAGCGCGCTGCGAATCGGCGCTCCGGTGACGGAATTAACGACGATTCCCGTCAAACTGTGGTCCGATTCATCTGTGGTCTGTTCGAATGCGGTTTTAATGTCGTTTGTCGCGTTCGCGCCATTAGCATCAAATGCCGCTGTGCACAGAACGGCCGTAGATGTCACGGCAAACAAGAACCCCACGTCCGCAGCTGACCTGAACGACCTGGAAAACATCCGAGGTAGCCTTTCACCGCTACAACATGATTCGAATCTCGACCCAAGTTTACACTTGTTGTGATGCCGCCCTTACGACGCAGGTTTCCCTTCGACTTTCGCCGCTGGGTGAGTTCACCCCCGGTCGCGCTGTCCCCAATCAGGACTTCTCTCTTGACAAGTTGACGCCAACGAAGTATCTCAGCGGTCGGTACGCAGGCATTCGGGGACGGGAACGAGGGTTGGCGTTTGGTGTTCTCTCTTTCCGCTATAACTCTAAGTAATCAAGCTCGTGGGCAATTCGCAATTCGTCGTGTGCTGGAGGTCTTCTCGTGACTTGGACTCAGAACTATGACCCCTTTGGACACTGGTGGCTTTCAACGCTGGTGGCAGCGCTGCCCATCATCGTCTTGCTCGGCTTGCTGGCGGGACTTAAGGTGCGAGCGCATCTCTGCGCCGTCGCGGGCGCTGCCACCGCCGTGATTTGCTCAATCGTAGTATTTGGGATGCCGGCGAGCCTCGCAGTCAGCAGTTTTTTCTACGGCTCCGCATTCGGTCTTCTCAAAATTGTCTGGATCGTCATCGCCGCTGTCTTTCTCTATGACATTTCCGTAGAAACCGGCCAATTCGAAATCATGAAACACTCTGTCGCCGCCATCACTCCAGATCGCCGATTGCAACTCCTCCTCGTCGCCTTCTGCTTTGGCGCATTCATTGAAGGCTGTGCGGGATTCGGCGCACCTGTCGCGATCGCCGGCGCGTTCATGATTGGTCTTGGTTTCAAGCCCTTTCAAGCCGCCGCGCTGAATCTCATCGCCAACACGGCGCCGGTCGCCTGGGGCGCCATCGGCACTCCGGTACATGCACTGGCCAGCGTGACGCAGCTTCCTGAGAGCGATTTAAGCGCGATGATCGGTCGCATTCTTCCTATCACCGCTATCATCGTCCCGTTCTGGCTTGTTCGCGCCATGGTCAGTTGGGAAGAAACTTTCGAAGTTTTCCCCGCCATCCTCGTCGTTGGTATTTCCTTTGCCGCCACGCAATGGTTCTGGGCCAATCACATGGACAGCAATCTCGTAGACATCGCTGCCGGCGTTGTTTCCCTGGTTGCCACACTTCTATTCCTTCGTGTATGGCAGCCAAAGCGTATCTGGCGATTCGAAGACGAACGTCAGGAAGATGCCGCCAAGGTAGCGCGCAAGGATGTAGTGAAGCACTACACCGCCGGTCAAACTGCCAAGGCTTGGTTGCCCTTCGCCATCCTCTCTGTCCTCGTGCTCCTCTGGGGATTGCCCACGGTAAAGTTGGCTATGAATCAGGCTACGACGCCCGCATTCAAGGTCATAATGCCTGACGGCAAACCTCGGCCTGGTGCAGCGGGATGGGACTGGCCGTATTTGCATAACAAAGTGTTTCGAACGGCGCCAGTTGTTGCGAAGGCAACGGCCGAAGGTGCGCGCTTCGACTTCAACTGGCTCACAGCCACGGGAACAGGATGCTTTATAGCGGCTATTCTTTCCGGTCTTATCCTCGGCCTCGGGGTAGACAAACTCTTGCAAATTTTCGGCCGAACTCTCTTCCGATTGCGGTTTGCCATCGTCGCCATGACTTGCATGCTCGGCCTCGGCTACGTCACCCGCTACTCCGGCATGGACGCCGTCTTAGGTCTCGCTTTCACGCGCACGGGCTGGTTCTTTCCTTTCTTCGGTACGTTCATCGGTTGGCTCGGGGTAGCTCTCACGGGTAGCGACACGTCTTCCAACGTCCTCTTCGGCGGCTTGCAGAAAATCACCGCGCAACAGCTCAACCTCAGCCCCATTCTCATGTGCGCCACCAACAGCGCGGGCGGCGTCATGGGCAAAATGATTGACGCGCAGTCCATCTGCATCGCCACTGCCGCTACCAACCAGGTTGGGAATGAGGGCACCATCTTCCGCTTCGTTTTTTGGCACTCCGTGGCGCTTGCGGCCATCGTCGGCGTCATCGTCATGCTGTACGCCTACGTCTTCCCCCAATTCATCCCCAGTGGCTTGAACTTCATCCACTGATGGGGCAAGCTTCTTCTTCCATTCCATGCAATGGAACTTATGGATGCGCGCATTCTTGACGAGCTCCGGGCAATTGTTGACAGCCGCGGCCTGATCTCCTCGCCCGAAGAACTTCACACCTACGAGTGCGATGGTTTGACCAATTTTCGCGTCATGCCGCGCGCCGTCCTCCTGCCCACCTCCGCGCAAGAAGTGCAAGCGATCGTCCGCGTATGCCACCGTGAAAAAATCCCTTTCGTCGCGCGCGGTTCCGGCACCGGCTTGAGCGGCGGCGCGCTCCCCGTCGAAAACGGCATCGTTATCAGCCTCGCGCGCATGAATCGCATCCTCGAAGTTGACTTCCCAAACGCTCGCGCGATTGTCGAGCCTGGAGTCATCAATCTCGACGTCACTGCGCGCATCCAGCACAACGAATATTTCTACGCGCCAGATCCTTCTTCGCAATCCATCTGCAGTATCGGCGGCAACGTTGCTGAAAATTCCGGCGGCGCACATTGCCTGAAATATGGCTTTACCACCACGCATGTCCTCGGCCTCGAAATTGTTCTCCCGGATGGCTCCCTCGTCCACCTCGGCGGAAAAGCCCTCGACACCCCAGGCTACGATCTCGCCGGAGTCTTCGTCGGCTCCGAAGGCACCCTTGGCATCGCCACAAAAATCATTCTCCGCATCGTCAAGCGCCCGGAGTGCGTGCGCACTTTACTCGCCGCTTTTCCTTCCACTAACGAAGCCGGCGCCGCGGTCAGCGGCATCATCGCCGCAGGAATGCTGCCCGCTGCCATCGAGATGATGGATAATCTTGCCATTCAAGCCGCCGAAGCCGCCGTCCACGCCAACTACCCGGACTGCGGTGGCCTGCTCCTGGTGGAACTCGACGGCCCCCTCGCCGAAGTCGAGACCCTGATGACTCACGTCAACGAGATTTGCCTTTCGAATGGTGCCTCGGAAATTCGCCTCGCTCAATCCGACGTTGAACGCGCACTCGTCTGGAAAGGCCGCAAAGCCGCCTTCGCCGCCATGGGCCGCATCTCTCCCAACTACATTGTCCAGGACGGCGTGATTCCGCGAACCTCTCTTCCCCAAGTGATGAGGGAAATCGTGCGCCTCAGTCAGGAAGCAGGCCTGCGCGTCGCCAACGTGTTTCATGCCGGCGACGGCAATCTTCATCCGCTGGTTCTTTACGATCGCCGCATTCCCGGCCAGGAAGAGGCCGCCGAAGCCCTTTCCTCCAATATTCTCGAATTGTGCATCGCTGCCGGCGGCTCCATCACCGGCGAACACGGCGTTGGCGAGGACAAAAAGAAAATGATGTCCAAAATGTTCGCCGAACCCGACCTGTTGACGATGCAACGCGTCCGCAACGCGTTTGATCCTTTTCAACTTTCGAACCCCACAAAAATCTTTCCCACACCCCGTCTGTGTGGTGAAAAACCCGGCGAATACTCCCCGCACCCCCTCGAATCCCCCGGCCTTGCGGAGCGCTTCTAGTCATTGATTTATGGATGCCGCTACTCCATCCCAACCAGCCACGCTCCACTCATCGTTCCGCTACAAACTCATCTCCTTCATCGGCCCGGAACACGTCCGTGCCACAAGCGCCGCCGATGCCATCGTCGGCGTCCAGCCGAAAGCCCTTGTCGCGCCGAGCAACGAAAGAGAACTTGCCGAGGTCCTACGTCTTTCGAATGAAGCTGGCCTCGCGGTCATCCCATGTGGCGGCGGCACAAAGCGCGGTTGGGGAAATCCCCCCTCACGCGCAGATTTAGTTTTGTCCACCGCTCGCCTGAACGAAATCACCGAACACGCTTGGGCCGACCTCACCGTCACTGTCGAAGCCGGATGCACCATCCAAAAGTTGCAGGAAAGTCTCGCGCAGCACGGTCAGCGGCTCGCGCTCGATCCTCTCTGGCCGGAAAAAGCCACCGTCGGCGGTGTGCTCTCCGCCAACGACAGCGGCGCCCTGCGTTTGCGGTTCGGCGCGCTTCGCGACCTCATCATTGGCGTGACCCTCGCTATTCCCGATGGCACGCTCGCCAGCAGTGGAGGCAAAGTCGTAAAGAACGTCGCGGGTTACGATCTGCCCAAGCTCGCCACGGGAGCATTCGGCACGCTCGGCGTCATCACCCGCGCTGTTTTCCGTTTGCACCCGCTGCCGCGCCATACACGCTCTTTCTCCGTCGTCACCTCTACGGGCGAGGAAACCCGCCGGTTCATTCAAGCCGTTCAAAATTCGAAGTTCGCGCATACCGCATTCCAGGCCCGCTTCGAAAATGGCGCTTCCTCCTTGGTGAATGTCTTATTCGAAGGAACTGAGGCCGGACTAAGCGCTCAGGAAGCCCACCTGAAAATCCTCGCCGAAACAAGCGCCGTGACCGAGGCTTCGCCAGAGGTCTGGAGCGCTCGGCAAGGCCTCTGGTCCTTTTCAAAACCGGAATCTGTCGCGCTTGCGAAATTTAGCATTGTGCCTGTGGAAATTGAGAAATCCATGGAAACGATTGCGAAATCCGCAGGCGCGAGGCGGCTCCAATGGAAAGCCGTCGTGCAAGCGACCGGAATCGGCTGGCTCCGGTTGGAAGGAGACTCGAAGGACTTGCGTGTTTCGTTGCAGGAGTTGCGTGAACAGTTCGAACGTAGCGCCGGCTCCCTGGTTGTGTTCCATCGGCCTGTGGCAATGCCCGCCATCGACACCTGGGGAGACGCGGGCGATGCTCTCCCTTTGATGAAAGCTGTGAAACAGCAACTAGATCCAAAACATACCCTGAACCCCGGCCGTTTTGTGGGAGGAATCTGATTTTTTTTGGAGTGCGGGAGCTGCGCTCCCGCTTTTGCGATGAACAATATGTCACTCAACTCAAACAACGCATCCGCCTTCGACCAGCACCACCCCCCATCAAACGAAATCATTGAGAAGTGCGTCCACTGTGGCTTCTGCCTGCCCGTCTGTCCCACCTACGTCCTATGGGGTCAGGAGATGGATTCCCCGCGCGGCCGCATCTATCTGATGAAACTCGCCAGCGATGGCGCCACGGATCTGAATGCCAATTGGGTCAGCCACTTCGATAGCTGCCTCGGCTGCATGGCCTGCATGACTGCCTGCCCTTCCGGCGTGGACTACGGAAAGCTCATCGAAGCCACGCGCGCACAAATCGAGAGAAACGCTCCACGCACGCCCAGCGAAAAACGCCACCGCCGTTTTCTCTTCGAAACTTTTACTAATCCGGAGCGCCTGAAGCGCCTGCGCTTGCCGTTGCTGCTCTATCAAAAATCCGGTTTGCAGGCCGTGGTGCGCGCTTCTGGTTTGCTGAACTTTCTGCCAAAGAAAATGCAGGCGATGGAAGCGCTGCTTCCGAAACTCGGTCCAAACGAAGCCGTAGCTGAGGTCACGCCCGCGATTGGCACAAAGCGCCGCCGCGTCGGCCTGCTCCTTGGCTGTGTGCAGCGAGAATTCTTCCCCCAAGTGAATGCGGCCACGGCTCGCGTACTCGCCGCGGAGGGTTGCGAAGTCGTCGCACCGCAGGCGCAATCCTGTTGCGGTGCGCTCCTCGTTCACGCCGGGGAGGAAGCAGCCGCCGTTGAGCTGGCAAAAAGAACAATCTTCGCATTCGAAAGCGCAAACGTCGACGCCATCGTCACCAACGCCGCCGGCTGTGGTTCGAACGTGAAAGAGTACGGCCATCTCTTGCGCGACGAACCTGCCTACGCCGAGCGCGCCAGACTATTCGCCGCCAAATGCAAGGACATCAGCGAAGTCCTCACCGATCTCGATCCGCTTGCCACGCGTCACCCGCTCAAACTTCGCGTGGCCTTTCACGATTCCTGCCACTTGCAGCATGCACAGGGAGTTCGCTCGCAACCCCGCGCGCTTCTTGCAAACATCACCGACCTGCAACTCGCCGAAATCCCCGAAGCCGCCATCTGTTGCGGCTCCGCCGGCATTTACAATCTTGTCCAACCCGATGCCGCCAACGCCATCGGCGACCGCAAGGCCGCCCTCATTGCACTTCTGAAAGCCGACGTGATCGCGACGGGAAATCCCGGATGCGTCCTACAACTTCAAGCTTCTTTGGCACGCCACGGTCAGCGTACGCCGGTCGTGCACACCATCCAATTGCTCGACGCTTCCATCCGCGGAATAGCACCAGGGACTCTTCTGAAATAACAGGCGCGCCTAGGCCGGTAGAGTCTGCCCGCGCGTTTCGGTGCCAAATGGAATCAGGATCAAACCAATGACGAACGCGAGAGAAGTTAGCGCCACCGGAATTCCAAGCGATCCATAACGCTGCACTCCCGCTCCCACGAGAAACGTGATCCCCGCCCCGCCAAACCGCGCAAACGAAGTGCAGAAAGCAAACGCACTCGCACGGCATTCGGTCGGATATTGTTCCGGCAGCCAGAGTGTGTACACCGCAAAATTAGCTCCGCCGAAACCCAGAAAGAAAAGACAAACGAAAAACCACGGCAGTGCCGCTGCCCCAAGAAAAAAAATCTTTCCGAATGTCAGCGCGACCATGGCCGCCATTAGAGCAAAATAGAAGGCCAGCGCACCGCGTCGTCCGAATTTCTCAGCCAGCCACGGCATCGCCAGGCATCCGAGAATCGTCGCAAACGCCACCAGCATCGTCGCTCGCGAAGCGAGTTGCGCCGCTTGCAGCCCGACGCGCCTCGCCGCTTCCGCGAGTGACGTCACTGCCGCGGGAACGTAGACCGTTCCTGCCCACAATCCGCTGATGGAAGCCAGCATGTACAGCGAATTCAGAATCGTCCGCCGCCGCCATTCTTTCTTGAAAAGCACCGCGAACGGCCGCCAGATCTCCCACGTTCGAACGACGCCTTCCTTTTTCTGCCAATGTGCCGGTTCCTTTACGCCGTGCCGCACCCACGCCAGCAGCAGTGCCGGTAATCCGCCCACCGCGAACATAACTCTCCACGCATTGAGCCCGAAGTGGCTCCCGATTGCGTAATTTGCCAGCGCCGCTAGAAAAATTCCCACGTAATACCCCGTATGCATGAATCCAGCGCCCGCGCGCCGCCTGTTTTCCGGCCACTCCTCCGCTACAAACGTCCCGCCCATCGCCCATTCCCCGCCGATTCCGATTCCCGCCAGCAGCCGCAAAATCGCAAGTTGCCAGACACTCGTCACTAGCGCGCTGAAAAACGTGAACACCGAATACCACACGATCGTAAGCATTAGCGTTCGAACGCGCCCAAACTTATCGCCGACCGGTCCCCAAAGAAACGCTAGCCCCCACCCGATCAGAAAGAGTGCGAACAGCAGTCCGCCATAAAATCCGATGTTCCCTTTCGTTGCTGCAATTCCGGAACGCGGCAATAGATCGCGCAGCGACGGCACCAGCACCAGCGCATAAATAAACGAATCCATCCCGTCGAGAGTCCACCCTCCCCACGAGGCCCAGAATCCTCGTATCTGATTTCGCGTCAGCGGCGTCGCCTGAGCAGGTCGCGCTTCGGGATGGATCGCACCAGAGGACATGGCAGCGGGACTATACCAAAAGCGGTTACAAGCGGAAGGACATTCCACTCATTCGAATGCTCCGCCAAAAGCTTCAGCGATACCCTAGAATGAAAAAGTAAATCGTCATGGCCGTGCCCACCAGAATCACAAAAGCCTTCACCCACACCTGCGGCAGCTTCTGCGCGTAATGCGCGCTGGAGTAGCCCCCCACCAGCGAGCCGGCCGTCATCACGATGGCCTGCGGCCACACGATCGCTCCGGTAATTATAAAAGTGATCGCCGCCACACCATTGATGACACCCCCAAGCACCACCTTCAGCTTGTTCATCGCGTGGATGTCGGTCATCCCCAGCGCCGCCAGCATCGCCAGGTTCATAATCCCGATTCCCCCGCCGAAATACCCGCCATATACGGCCACTATCAGTTCGAAAATCGACGCTCCCACCACAGACGCGTTGCTCGCATCGTGCGAGATACTCGCAGAAATGCGCCCGGTGAGATGCTTGCCGAATGCAAACAGCAGCGTCGCGCCAAGCAGCAGCCAGGGCAGCACGCGCAGAAATGTTTGCGCTGGCGTCTTGATCAGGAGAAAAGCCCCCGCCAGCCCGCCGATCACGCTGGTAACCACCAGGGGAATCATCACGCGCCGCGCAATATTCAGTTTTTCGCGGTAAGCGCCTCCGCTCGCCGTCGTGCCCACCCACAGCGCGAGCGTGTTCGTCGCATTCGCCGGAACCGGAGACACACCAGTAAAAAGCAGCGCGGGAAATGCTACAAAGCTCCCGCCACCAGCCACTGCGTTGATGGCCCCTCCGAGAGCGCCCGCAAATAATAGAAAAATGGCTGTGTGAAGGTTCAAACCAGAGTTTTATCACGTTTGCCGCTACTTGCTCCAGCAAGCCCTTTCCTTGCTTCTCGGGGTACAAACAACTCATTCTTGACAACACACCCAGACGCGTATATGAACGGGGACGTTCCCGTGCCTTCCTCCCGCTGAAGACCTGGCTCGCATCCCGTACCGCGAGTCACGGAAGGTTTCAGCAGGAAGGAATAGCGGCGAAACGACAGGTGTGTCTCGACGCGTCGTTCATGAGGGCGACCCGTCGCTAACGCAAATCGGCACCAGGTCGAGTTTCATCAGGAGGAAGCATGGCCAGCCGTGCAGACGCGATCGCAATAAGCGGTACCCCCGAATACAGCATCTGGCGGGTGATTTTCGCCTCCAGCGTTGGCACGATGATCGAATGGTACGACTTTTACATTTTTGGCAGCCTCGCGGCCGTGCTTGCCCTGAAATTCTACCCGCCGGGGAATGACACTTTTGCTTACATTGCCTATCTAGCCACGTTCGCTGTGGGCTTTCTCGTGCGCCCATTCGGCGCGCTCTTTTTCGGACGCATCGGCGACCTGGTCGGCCGCAAATACGCCTTCCTCGTCACCCTGACCATCATGGGAGGCGCAACATTCTTGATCGGCCTTCTCCCGGTTTATAAGACCGCTGGCTGGTTCTCTCCCGTTACCCTCATTCTGATCCGCGTTTTACAAGGCTTGGCGCTTGGCGGTGAGTACGGCGGGGCGGCCGTTTACGTGGCCGAACATGTTCCCGATAACAAGCGCGGCTTTTACACCAGCTTCATCCAGATCACGGCGACCCTTGGCCTGTTCGTCTCTCTCATCGTGATCCTGCTCACCCAGCAATCAATGAGCAAGGATGATTTTAGCGCGTGGGGCTGGCGCATTCCTTTCCTGATTTCCATCGTCCTCGTTACAATCTCGCTGTACATCCGCTTGAAGATGAAAGAATCCCCGATCTTCACCTCCATCAAGAGCGCGGGCATGACCTCGACGCAGCCGCTCAAGGATGCTTTTGGAAAATGGGAGAATCTCAAGCGCGTCCTCATCTCGCTTTTCGGCGCTACTGCAGGCCAGGGCGTCGTTTGGTACACCGGTCAGTTCTATGCTCTCTTCTATCTCCAGACGATTCTCAAGGTGAACACCAAGACGGCCAACATCATTATCGCCATCGCGCTGCTCTGCGCCATGCCCTTCTTCACTCTTTTCGGCGCCCTCTCGGACAAGATCGGCCGCAAGTGGCTCATGATGGGTGCTTGTCTGCTGGCGGTACTTACCTACATCCCGATCTACAAAGCCATGCAGGCCGCCGCGGGTAACAACGTTGTCACTGTGCAATCCTCAAAAAATAAGGTTACCGGGGCTACCACTCTGACCGCTATGACTACTGACCCTGTTACCAACGCGCTGGTCCCCGCGAAAGAAGCACCCAACCCGAATGTTCCCATGCTCGTCTTCCTGGTTTTCCTCCAGGTGATCTATGTTTGCATGGTCTACGGCCCTATCGCAGCCTACCTGGTCGAAGCTTTTCCGGCGAAGATTCGCTATACGTCCCTTTCACTTCCCTATCACATAGGCAACGGCGTTTTCGGCGGTCTCTTGCCACTCATCGGATTATGGAGTTGCGCGGCGACCGGCAACATTCTTGCCGGCCTCTATTACCCGATGATCGTGGCAAGTCTGACTTTCGTCGTTGGCGGCCTGCTTCTCAAGGAGACCCACGGCACCCTCATCTGGAACGAAGTCGGTGGCATGAAATAGCCAAATCGCGCGGATTGACTCCCGCGTCCCCGCAGGAGCATCATTTTGGGCGGGCAAGCTCATCCGAAACTGGACCTAAGCTTGCCCGAACCATTCTTTTTCCTCGTTATAGCGTCACATTCGAATTAGATCTTCCAAGGGGAGTTGCCGCCGTGGCCAAAGCACGCCAGAAATCAAAAGCGAAGCCATCCAACAGCAAGAACAGACTCACCGAATCGCAAATCGCTGTCCACTGGAAAGAAGAACAATACCTCCGCCCCTCCAAAAAATTCATAGCGCAAGCCATTCTCGCCGATCCCGCCTTCGTCAAAAAATTCGACGAGAAACATTTCCCCGAATGTTTCGACCTCTACGCCAACCTCCTCGTTTGGGACAAGCCCTGGCGCAAAACTCTCGACACCAGCAACCCGCCTTTCTGGAAATGGTTTGTCGGCGGCAAACTCAACGCCTGCTACAACTGCGTCGATCGCCACCTCGGCAAATACAAAAACAAGGCCGCACTCATCTTTGTCCCAGAACCCGAATCCGAACCCGCCACCGTCATCACCTACCAGGAACTCTACAAGCGCGTCAACGAAGTCGCCGCCATGCTCCGCGATTTCGCCGGCCTCAAGACCGGCGACCGCGTCACCATCCACATGCCCATGATCCCCGAGCTGCCCATCACCATGCTCGCTTGCGCCCGCCTCGGCATCGTCCACTCCGTCGTCTTCGGCGGCTTCAGCGGCGAAGCCTGCGGTCTCCGCGCCGCCGATTCCGGCAGTCGCGTGCTCATCTACGCCGACGGCTATCATCGCAACGGAAAATGGGTCGATCACAAAGCCAGCGCCGACATCGCCGTGCACACCGCCACAAAAGAAGGCCAGCCGATCGAAAAAGTCCTCGTCTGGCAGCGCTATCCAGGAAGATTTACTTCCGATTCCCCCGTCGTCGCCGGCCGCGACTTCTTCATCAACGATGTCCTCAAGGACTATCGCGGCCACATCGTCGAGCCCGTCTCCCAGGACGCCGAAGCTCCCCTCTTCCTCATGTACACCAGCGGCACCACCGGCAAACCCAAGGGCTGTCAGCATCGCACCGGCGGCTATCTCGCCTACGTCACCGGCACCGCCAAGTATTACCAGGACATTCATCCCGAAGACGTCTACTGGTGCATGGCCGACATCGGCTGGATCACCGGCCACTCCTACATCGTTTACGGCCCAATGGCGCTCGCCGCCACCAGCGTCCTTTACGAAGGGGTCCCTCAATTCCCCGACGCCGGTCGTCCCTGGCGCATCGCCGAACGCCTCGACGTCAACATCTTCCACACTTCCCCCACTGCCATTCGAATGCTTCGCAAAGCCGGCGGCGACGAGCCAAGAAATTACAACTACCATTTCAAGCACATGACCACTGTCGGTGAACCTATCGAGCCCGAAGTTTGGAAGTGGTATTACGAAGTCGTTGGCAAAGGCGAAGCGGTCATTGTCGACACCTGGTGGCAAACCGAAACCGGCGGCTTCCTGTGCACCACCAAGCCCGCACTCGATCTCATGAAGCCCGGTAGCGCCGGTCCCGCGGCACTGGGCATCTTTCCGGTCATCTGGGACGAAGAAGGGAAAGAAGTGAAGGCGGGTTCGGGGCACGCCGGTAACATTTGCATCCGCAATCCCTGGCCGGGAATCATGCAAACGATTTGGGGTGATCCCCAGCGCTTCGTCACGCAGTACTACAAAAAATACAATAAAAATCCCAAGAGCAAGGACTGGCGCGACTGGCCCTACTATGCCGCTGACGGCGCTATGCTCCCTGCCGACGGCTATTACCGCATCCTCGGCCGCGTCGATGACGTCATCAACGTCGCCGGCCACCGCCTCGGCACCAAGGAAGTCGAATCCGCTTGCCTCACCATTCCGGAAATCGCCGAAGCCGCCGTCGTTCCCGCCGTCGACGAGGTCAAGGGCCGCGTCCCCGTCGTCTACATCTCACTGAAGCCAGGCGTTCCCTCTACCAAAGCCATCCAGGACAAAGTCATCTCCACGATCGAAACCATGATCGGCAAAATTGCCCGCCCCAAAACCATCCACGTCGTCCCGGACATGCCCAAGACCCGCTCCGGAAAAATCATGCGCCGCGTCCTCGCCGCCATCTCCAACCACATGGACACCGGCGACATCACCACTCTCGCCAATCCCGACATCGTCGAGCAGATTCGCGAGCTGGTCCAGGGCCGCAATGCCGCCCCCCTCAAGGAAGGCCCCGAAGACATCAAACGCTTCGGCGAAGAGGCCTAGCCTGCTCAAACAGCTCAAAAGACAGATTACGCCGGCCTAGTAAAGTCTGGCGTATTCGGATTTCACCTGTGGAAGGAGGCGCAACAGAGCCGCTAGCATTCTTCTAGATTTGGATGGAATTCCTCGTCTCTATTTGTTCGCCGGCTTGCTTCGTAGCTCCACCAGTTTTCCCTGTTGCTCCGGCGTCAATTTGTTTTTAAGGCATTGCTTCAAAAATTGAAGCTCTCTCACTGAACCCGGAAAGCCTATTACTTACTGCGCCGCGGCGCACCTCACTTGCACTTCCGCCGCCAAATCCGCATCCATCAGCGCCGCGCGTCCATGCTGGGCGGAACAAACTTGTTGTGCCGTAATCCCCGAAGCCCCGCGCAAATCTGCGCCCGCCAGGTTTGCGCCGTCCATTTCAACTCCGCGCAGGATCGCGCCTGTCAGATACGCTCCGCGAAGGTCGGCTCCCGTTAAATCGGCGTCCAGCAGAATCGTTCCTTTGAGCTGCGCGCCCGTCAGGTTCGCACCCGCAAGTTTCGCGGAGGACAAATCCGTCTGCTCCAGGTTTGCGAACGAGAGAATCGCGTGATCCAGTTTTGCATCGCGCATATCCGTGCGCGATAAATCGGTCCGCAGCAGTTGCGCGTTCTTCAAATTCACGGCGTACAGCGACGCTCCGGAAACTTTGGCATTCGAAAGCACCGCGCTTTCAAATGTCCCATAAGACAGATCCACAAACCGCATGTCCGCCGCCGCAAAATTTGCTCCCGTGGCATTCGCGGAAACTAGCACTGCGTGTGCCACCTGCGCGCGATCGAGCACCGCATTTCGCAGCAAAACCTCGCGCAGATTCGCGCCGCGCAGGTCCGCCTCCGATAAATACGCACCTTCCAGGTTCGCCCGCCACAACTTTGCGTTGATCAGAAACGCCTTGTACGCGCGCGCAAATCGCATATTCGACTGATTCAGCCGCGCACCGGAAATGTTCTCCACTGTCTCGTCCGTCCACGCTGTCCCTCGGGGTGGCGCCACGGAAAGTGTCCCTTCCGTGATATCCGCGTAAGGACGGTAGCCGATCGATTGGAAAACCATCGAGGCCCACCGCCGCGCATCTGCGGGAGAATCATCTGTCCCGGTGCTCCGGTCGTAAGGCAGCCCGCGGTTCACACCAATGGAAAACAGAAAAAGAATGCAGCCCACCGCAAGCGCGGAACGCAAAGTTCGCAGCACCAGCCGCAGAATGTTCTTCGATTTCGGCAGCCGCAAATCTCCTGGCCGTAGCACCCGCGATACCACGAACGGCAGGCACGTCGCCGACGCTACCGAAGCCGTGATTACCGCCACATGCAGCAGCGTGCCCCGGAAATCCTGCCGCGCCAAATACCGCACCCAGAAGAGAATTAAAGTCGCCGGCACAATCCAGTACGCCAGCACCGTTGAAAGCACCGTTTCGAATGCCGTCATCGGTGACTTCGTATCTCCTTGCCACCGGAAATGCCGTCGTACCAGCCCCATCAAATACCACGGTCCATCTCGTTCCAATGTTTGTCCATCCGGAAAAACGGCGGGTAGCGCCGCCATGCTTCCCCACAATCGCAGCAGCAGAAAATGGAATCTCAACGATAGCGCCAGCAAAACCAGTGGCCCACCAAGATAAAGCCCGCTCATCGGCAGAATCGTGGTCAGCCGCGAAAACGGAAGCGCCGAGGAATTCAGCAGCAACCGCAAGTCCGTCGTGAACGCAATCAGCAAGCAGCACAGCAGGCTTGCCCCCACCGTCATGAAATAAAACACGCGCGCCACTTTCGTCGCATCACCGATCGCTTTCGAACTGTCCACCGCAGAGATGGATTCCGGCAGCACCGCATCAAATAAATTCGTTCCGCCCAGCCGGCCAAACCACAATCCGTCCGCGCCGTAGGCGTTCGCCCCCATCAGGTTCGCGCCGCGCAGTTCCGTGCCCAGCAGGTTCGCATTCTGCAGGTCCGCGCGCACCAGGCTCGCTCCGCGCAAATTTGCCATCGAAAGATCCGCGCCCACCAGGTTGGTTCGGTGCAGGTGTGCGCCCTGTAGATTGACGCCCGTCAGGTCCGCTTTCGAAAGATTGATCCCGCTCAAGTCCGCCTTCGTCCCCGATTCCCCGCCCGATTCCATCCAGATTTTGTGCTGATCCAGGATCTCCGCCAGATCAATCAGCGAAATCCCAATGCATTCCTCTCCGCCGGGAACCTCTTCCGGAGCGCGATCACCAGCCGGCACTACTTTTTTGATTTCTGCTAGATCCAGAGCCATCTCGAACTTTTTCCCCCGCCCTTGGGCCCACTCTTGCGCCTCGTTGCGCGCGCTAACACTTCAAATGCATCTACGGTTCCGCGTCCCGTCGGATTCGAACGCTCCCCCGCTTCAGGCTGGGTTGCTTCCAGGACCGTTCCATCCTCCCCCAGATGCCCCGCGAAAATCGCCTGCCCACAAGTACAGGCGGCGGATGGGTAACATCTGGCCTCGATCCTTCATGTTCTGGAAGGTGCCGAGCCTGCATCGGCGGCGCGGCCAACCTCTTCAGCCCCGGGGGAAAGCTGCCCACGATACCACGCGAGGTCTCTTAAGGGAGTTTGGACCGTTAGTCGCTTCGTGGATCGAAGCAAATCGCAGGCGGCGACTTGCGAAATGGTAAGAAATCTTGAGCGCTTCGTGCCCTCTTTCGCCTAGACACAATAGAGCAAGTCGGAAAAGTCAGTGAATGCGGCGATGCTCGCTATTCATAGTGCGCTCCGCGAGACCCCACTCATGGCTTTGCTGTCGCCACCGCCGTCTCGGAAACCACTTGGTACTCGTATTTCTTCCCGTTAGCTTTGAACTTCATCTTATCTCTGTCCAGTGTGAATTCGATGCTGGTGTTCACCGGAATCAGTTCTTGCCCCGCATGCTTCTCTTGCCGGATGTGGTACTCCGTCGTCTCCGTACGCACCACATACTCCTGGCAGAGCAGTTCTGTCGTCTCTTTCTTGTTCTTTATTTGAGACCCGCAGCCCACCGACGTCTCGGAGACAATCGTCCCCGCACGAGGCTCCTTGGCCGCGGCCGGCGTCCCCATCATCAACACCGCTGCCGCCAACATGTACATCTTTCTCATGGCGCCTCCTTGGCACGTCTCCGGAATCTCCCGGCTTCACAGATACTGAACCAGTCCATTCGAACCTGAATTCACTTGTAGCCAATTCGAACGTTTCCTTCCACTGCCTTTTCTCCCTCTGTTTCCCAAAAGTAGCCAGCGCTTCGCCATTCTTATGCTCTGATCCTGTGGTGCCCCTCCTGCTGGTGAAATATGTGCGAGAGTGAACAGACACCCTTTCTTTCGAAGTTTAGGATGCGGGAGGCATTGAACCCGTAGCAACCATTCCCAGGTTCATGACCTGACTAACGATAAGCCTTCGAACCAAGGGATCGTGCCGCTCGTCGGATTTTTGGTTTTCAGCCCACCCGTCCGCCGGACACCTGCTTGCAACTGTCACGGCCGTGCTCATTTGTGCTGCGTCGTCGGGCACCGTAGGCCTTTTGTGTCTAGGGGAAATCATTCTAATGATTGCCGAGCTTTCTCGCCGGTATTCTCCATGCGCAAGTACAGTCGCGCGGTTTTCGAGTAGCGCCGCGGCTGATGCCAGGCGCGACCAACAACAGACTCGCGCGACACCGCCCACACTCTTGGCCTTCGGAAAATCCCCCAACGTCTCGCGTTCCGGGATCTGGATGTCCGGTGGAAGCAACAATCTCTACCTCATAACCGGTAATGGCACCTACGACGGAACCGCGAAGTCGGATTACGGCGACACCTTGCTGAAGCTCAGCACTTCCGGCGGGGTTTCAGTAGCGGATTGGTTTACTCCCGCCGACGAAAGTTCGCTCGAAGGAGGCGACACCGATTCCGGCCCTGTGCCGCATCTGGTGATCGGTGGCGGCAAGGAAGGCAACTTGTTCCTGCTGAACCGCGACAATATGGGGAAGTTCAACACCACAAATCAGGTGGTCCAAACCCTCGCCTTTGGCCAAAGCATCTTTGCTACCGCCGCATTTTGGAGCAACTCGCTATACCTCGCAGGAGTGAGCGGTCACCTCAAAACCTATTCTTTCAACACCGCCACGGGAATGTTCCACCCTTCCGCAGCTTCTCAATCCCCTACTTCTTACGGCTTCCCGGGCGCATCTCCCGCGGTATCCTCGTCACTGCCAACGGTATTGTTTGGGCGATTGATGCCACCACCTATGGGACGCCCTGCTGTTCAAATGGCCCAGCAATTCTCCACGCTTATGATGCGACGAATCTGGCCAGTGAACTCTGGAACAGCTCACAGGCTGTCGCCGGCCGCGACAAAGCCGGCAACGCCGTCAAGTTCACCGTGCCCACCATTGCCAATGGCAAAGTCTATGTCGGCACACGCACCGAACTCACCGTCTTCGGCCTTTTACCATAACCCGGTTTTCATCATTTAATGAGTCCATTTGCGCGCCGCAGCTGCGGAAAAAGTGATTTTGGGAGCACGAGGAATGCTCTTCCCATCCGGCGAAAATTCACTATACTTTCGCGCCATGAACCAGCCAAAAATCCTCCTGCCCGCTTTTGAACAGGGACGGATTTCCCGGGACCAGGACCATAAAAGCTCGGTTACACTCTCCAGGTCGCGGAACACAAGTCGGCGAAGAAAGCGAAACGGAAAGTGACGATGCGCAAGTGGCTCATGGCATTTTTTCGCTCGGACTTGGCCATCCTCCTGCTGCTCGCCGTTATCCGTGTGGCTCTACACTGCCTGAGCAACGGGCAATACGGATTTCACCGCGACGAGCTTCAGACTCTCGACGACGCGCGCCACCTGGATTGGGGATTCGTGGTCTACCCCCCGGTCACGCCGCTCATCGGCCGGCTGGAGCTAACCCTCTTTGGAACGTCCTTAGTGGGCTTCCGCTTCTTCGCTGCCGTTGCGGTCAGCGCCGCGATGGTTGTGGCTGGGTTGATCACTCGGGAATTGGGAGGCGGTCGCCGCGAGCAGGTTTTAACTGCTATTGCTGTGGCCATTTCCCCGATTTCGCTGACGCAGGGGGCCGTCTTTCAATACGTTTCATTCGACTATTTGTGGGGCGTGCTCGTCACTTACTTTTTGGTGCGCCTTCTGAAGTCAGAGAATCCGCGGTGGTGGCTTGCGATCGGCGCCGCGCTGGGCCTGGGAATGGAAACGCGCTACACGATGGGATTCTTAGCCCTCGGAGTTGTCGGTGGCGTTCCGCTCTCGAATGCCCGGCGCCACCTGCGGAGTGGATGGTTGTGGGCGGGAGCAGCCGTTTCGCTGTTGCTCTTCTTGCCCAACCTCATCTGGCAGGCACAGCATCATTTCATCTCGCTCGATTTCCTCGCTCATATTCACGCGCGGGACGTACGGCAAGGACGCGCGCGCGGCTTCCTGGGGCAACAACTGTTCTTATGCATCAACGTCGTCACCGTTCCGCTGGCATTCCTTGGTTTGTGGTTCTACCTGATTAGCGAAGAAGCGCGGCGCTATC
Organism: Candidatus Acidiferrum sp.; assembly: GCA_036522195.1. Lineage (GTDB taxonomy): Bacteria > Acidobacteriota > Terriglobia > Acidiferrales > UBA7541 > Acidiferrum. Next base: position 23,771 of record DATDGF010000068.1, read on the forward strand.
GCCTCTTGGCGTGGACCTTCGTAGTGGCGTTTGCGTTGTTCTATTTTGCGCGGGCGCGATTTTATTACACCGCGCCGTTGTATCCCGTCCTGATCGCGGCAGGCAGCGTACTATGGGGCAGGTGGATCAACGGATTGCGCCCTGGGTGGGCAAGACTTGCGCAAGGCGTTCAGTGGGCCGGAATATTTTCGGGAGGCATTGCGTTCATCTTGTTCGTCATCCCGGTTGCTCCGTTCGGCTCAGCCCTTTGGAACGTGACCAGCAAAATGCACGATCAATTCCGGGAAGAGATCGGCTGGGATGAGCTGGCTCAAACGGTGGCCAACGTTTACAACTCTCTTCCGCCAGAGGAGCGCGTGAAAACGGGAATCCTCACTGGGAACTATGGAGAGGCCGGCGCCATGAATTTGTATGGTCCGGGATTGGGATTGCCGCACGCCATGAGTGGCACCAATTCGATTTGGTACCGCGGCTACGATCAAAAACAGCCGCAAACGGTGATCTTGATCGGCTTCGACCTCGATGAGGGAAATGAACTATTTCGAAGTTGCATTGTGAGCGCCAGAAATTCGAACAGGTTTGGCGTCATCAACGAGGAATCGCGCGACCATCCTGACATTCTGGTGTGTCGCGATTTGCGCGAACCCTGGCCCGCGTTCTGGCAGAAATTCCGCAGGTTTGGATGATCGAATTCCTTAGTGGTGGAAAAGCAGCGAACAACAAATTTGCATTGATTGGTTCGCGCCGCGACAGCGATGTCGCAGTGAGCGCGCTGAAAAAATCTTCGCAAGAATATTTGGGTGAGACGCCGTGCATAGCAAGAAAAACTAACAAAAGAAAAAGTGAGCCGGGGGCTTCGCTGAGGGGCCAAGGCACCCCGGCTTATCCTGCCCGCCTCCGCAGTGAGCGAGCAAGAAACTCGTCAGAGGAAAACTCAAGTTTGCACTTCGCGAATCTACTTTTCTTCGTCGCCGCGCAAGAATTCATAGCGCTCGATGGCGGCAACTACGCCGACGGCGCCTTCATCGCGCGACTCGGTGCGCTGGACGCGGCCGAGGCAGCGTACGCGGACGGGTCCTGCCAGGGTGATCTCGTTCGGCAGGGTTAGAAGAATTTCAACCGGTGAGCCTTCCTTCACGTCTTTTTGCAGGAAGAAGTAGACACCGCGGGAGCTGACATCCCGGGATTCGGTGCTGGTCTCACCAACCGCAGCCCCCGTAGTCCAACGGACGGTGAGCGGCAGCCGCATGGAAAAGCGCTGGGTGGTGCGGCGTTCGGAGCCAGTCAAGGAAGTCCTCCTAGTCAAAGAGAGAGTGTATCCGGGAGGGGCCCAGGGAACAATAGGACTCCGGGTACAAAAACGATTCAATTTTGCGAAGTACCGATGTACTAGGACGTCTGTGGAAAACGTGGCCCGTGGGTCAAGATCTCTGACCCAGCGATCCCAGCGCATTGGTCGGAGTCGGTCGCCGAAAGGGTAGCCCACACG
>DATDGF010000069.1:0-38199 GCA_036522195.1 Candidatus Acidiferrum sp.
CCCTGGCACTCGAAGAATTCGATGGCGAGGACGCCGACGTAGTCCAGCGACTCGAGAACGCGGCGGGCGGCGTCTTCGGCGGCGCGCTGGACGGGCGGCTCGAGGCGCGGGGCGGGCGCGAGCGAAAGGCGGAGGATGCCGCCGCGATGATGATTTTCAACGAGGGGATAAAAAGCGATTTCGCCGGCGCGGGAACGCACGGCGAGGACAGAGAGCTCGCGCGTGAAGGGCACGAAGCGTTCGAGGATGAGAGGGACGGGGGGCAGCTCGGACTTGGCTTTCGCGACATCTTCGGCAGTGCGAAGAAGCCACTGGCCTTTGCCGTCGTAACCGAGACGGCAAGTTTTGAGGACGGCGGGGAGGCCCAGTTCTTTTACCGCGGCGTCGAGCGCGCTGGACTTGGGGACGGAGACGAATTCGGTCGTGGCGATGGCAAGCTTCTGGAAGAGACTCTTTTCGTTGAGGCGATCCTGCGCGGCTTCCAGGGCAGCGGGCGGTGGATAAACGGGAACACGCTCGGCAAGGAATTTCGCGGCGTCAACGGGAACGTTTTCGAATTCGTAGGTGACCAGCTCCAGGCCGCCGCAAAATCTCTCAAGTGCGGCGAGGTCGTCAAAATCGGCGGTGACGCGTTGCGCGATGCGGCCGACGGGAGCTTCGGGCGAAGGATCGAGGAAGCGGAAGCGCAGGCCGAGCGGATAGCCCGCGAGGGCCAGCATGTAGCCGAGCTGTCCGCCGCCGAGGATGCCGATGGTCACGCGCGCTTCCCTTTCTTCTTTGCTGATGAGGCGGCGGAAGGATCGGGGCGGGCCAGAACTCGGCCAGTCTGATCGGAACGGAATCTTCGAAGTGCTTCACGGACTGCACGGTGCTTTGCGCCGAGGATGGCAGCAGCGAGCAGTGCGGCGTTAACGGCGCCGGATCTGCCGATGGAGAGCGTCCCAACGGGAATGCCGCCTGGCATTTGCGCGATGGAGAGGAGCGAATCGAGACCTTTGAGGGCTTTGGATTCGACGGGGACGCCAAGGACCGGAAGAACTGTTTTCGAGGCAGTCATTCCGGGAAGATGAGCGGCACCGCCTGCGCCAGCTATGATGACTTCGATGCCGCGCTTTTCGGCGGTCTCCGCATATTCGAAGAGAAGGTCGGGTGTGCGGTGGGCGGAGACAACGCGTGTTTCATGTGGAACATGGAGTGCGCTGAGCGTCTTGGAGGCGAATTTCATGGTGTCCCAGTCCGAGCCAGAACCCATGATGATGCCGACGAGAGGGTGTTTGACCATGCGATTGCGGTTTTTCACGGGTCTCGTTGCCTCTATTCCCACTATCTTTTCTTCCAGTGCGTAAGTACTCCAACCCAAGACAGAAGTCCGATAAAAATGGCAAAAGGGGCGAAACCAGCCCCACCCCAATATGTTTGATAGTGAATTCGACCACGGAGCAAGGGGAGCGCGCCCGTGCTTACGAACATCAATCCTAGAATTGTGAAGACCAAGCTATGAATGGGTCTCCATTCTCTCAGCTTACTGTCTTGGTTCTTTATTCCCATAAGGCGGATAGCCAATGATTGCCTCGCATCAAGGGCAGTATTCTACGGTTTTTTTCAGCGTGTGGCGACTTGGGCGCGCTGTTTCCAGTAGTGGCGGAGCTGGCCGACTAAATAGAGTGAACCCGTAATGAAAATTGCGTCGTCGGGCGCGGATTTCGCCAAGGCATAGTCGAGAGCTTGCTCGGCTTCGGGAACAACGGAAAACCGGGCGGCATAATGACCGGCGATTTCTGCGAGTTGCGCGGCGGAGACGGCACGCGGCGTACGAGGAGCGGTGAAGATGACTTCCTCGGCGCGGGGGAAGAGGAGCCCCGCGACTTCGTCGACGGCTTTGTCGCGGAGAGCACCGTAGATGAACCAGATTCTGCGGCCGGAGAAATTTTGCTCGAGAAAGGCGGTGAGTTCTCGGGCGGCGGAGGGATTGTGCGCGCCGTCGAGATAAATGTCGGGATGGGATTGAAGTTTTTCGAGGCGGCCGGGCCAGACAACATTGGCGATACCTTGGGTTATGGCTTCGTTGGAGATTCGAAAGCCGCGGTGCTGTAGAAAGCGCGCGGCGGCGAAGGCGTTGAGGGCGTTTTGCAATTGGAAGCGGCCGGGAAGGTTGGGAGCCAGTTCGAACGTGGTCCCCGAAGCGGGTTCCGTGACGCGCGCGCGCACACGGCCGTCTTGCATGGATTCGCTATCAATGTGAAAGACCTTATCTGTCTCGAAGAGCGGGCAGCCGAGTTCCTTGGCGCGAGCAAGAATGACTTCGCGTGCTTCGGGGCGCTGTTCGGCGAGAATGAGCGGCACTTCGCGTTTCAGGATGCCGGCTTTTTCGCCGGCGATTTCCTGGAGCGAATGGCCGAGAAAGTTTTCATGATCGAAATCGATGCGGGTAATGATGGAAACGACGGGACGAAGAATATTGGTGGCATCCAGGCGGCCGCCGAGACCGACTTCGAAGACACCGAATTCGACGCGCTGGCGGGCAAAGAATTCGAAAGCCATGGCGGTGACGCATTCAAAGTAGGTGGGGTGCGCGCGGATTTTTCCTGCGGCGAGGAGCTCTTCGATCAGCGTGCCAATGCGCGAGAGAGTTTCCGCGAAAGCATCATCGCTTATCTCAACACCATTGATGCGGATGCGCTCGTTGATTTTCTCCAGATGCGGCGAAGTGTTTAAGCCGGTTCGAAAGCCGGCGTGGCGGAAAATGGATTCAAGAAACGCGGCGGTGGATCCCTTGCCATTCGTGCCGGCGATGTGCGCGCTGGGATAGGCGCGGTCCGGGCGGCCGAGGCGCTCGGCGAGAATGGTGATGTTCTCGAGATCGAACTTCGCGGCCGCGGCTTGCGTGGGCGCGGCGAGTTCCCTTCCAAGAGAAAGCAGATAACGAACCGCTGCGTCGTAATTCATCTCAGGTCAAAAGGAGATCGAGAGAGTTGCTGATGAAGGATTTCAATTCCTTGCGATGGACGACGGCATCGAGGAAGCCATGCTCCAAAAGGAACTCGGAGCGTTGAAATCCTTCGGGAAGTTTCTGGCGGATGGTCTGCTCAATGACGCGAGGGCCGGCAAATCCGATGAGCGCGCCGGGTTCCGCGATGTTGAGATCGCCGAGCATGGCGAAGCTGGCGGTGACGCCCCCAGTTGTGGGATCGGTGAGCAAGGAGATATAAGGGAGTTTTTCTTCGTCGAGTTTGGCGAGCGCGGCGGAAACTTTGGCGAGTTGCATCAGGCTGATGGTGCCTTCCATCATGCGAGCGCCGCCGGAACACGAGACGGCGATGAACGGCTGACGCGTTTCGATGGACAGCTCGATGCCGCGGGTGACTTTTTCGCCGACGACCGCGCCCATGGAGCCGCCGATAAAACCAAACTCCATGGCGCACAGAACGACGGGCCTGCCATTGAGCTGGCCTTCGGCGGTAATGATGGCATCGTTCATGCCGAGTTTCTTTTGCGCTTCCTTGATGCGACGGGCGTAGGGCTTGGTGTCCACAAACTTGAGCGGATCGGTGGACATCATGCCGCCGTCGTGTTCCGTCCAGCGGCCGTCGAGGAGCATTTCCAGGCGCTGTTTGGCGCTCATTCGAAAGTGGTGCTGGCACTTGGGGCAGACGTAGAGATTCGCTTCGAGATCCTTGCGAAAGACAATCGTGCGGCAGGATTCACACTTGACCCAAAGGCCTTCGGTGCGCACGCGGCGCTCTTCGGGCGGGGTGGTCTGTTCGATCGATTTTTTTTCGCGCTTGAACCAGGCCATAGAAGAAAGTTGTCAGTTCTCAGTTATAAGTTTTCAGTGAAAGAAAGAGTGGCACTGGGTGCTGGGCCGCTCGCTTCGAATCTCCAGTTTCTAACTTCGGACTTCTAGTAGTCGATCCCCCGTTGGGCCAGTATACCCTTGGTGTAGGGGTGTTTCACCTCGCGCATTTCCGTTACCAGGTCGGCGAGCTCGACGAGCTTGGGATGGGCGCTGCGGCCGGTGCAGATGACGTGGACGCGCTCGGGCCGGTCTTTCAGCGCGACGACCACTTCGTCTGCGTCGAGCATTTTGTAGCTGATGGTGTAATTGATTTCGTCGAGGACGACGAGGTCGTACTTGCCACTGTAAATGGCGTCGCGACCCGCTTGCCAGCATTCCTGGGCCAGCTTGATGTCTTCAGGATCGGTTTCGGCGCCGCCGATTTTGACGAAGCCGCGGCCCATGGGGCGGATTTCGAATCGGTCGTCGCCCAGCATCTTGGCGGCGTCGAGTTCGCCGTAATGCCAGGAGCCTTTGATGAACTGGACCATCAGGACGCGCAGGCCCTGGCCGACAGCGCGAAACGCCGTGCCCAGGGCACAGGTGGTCTTGCCTTTGCCCGGGCCGGTGTAAACGATCAGAAGTCCTTTTTCTTCAGGCATGGCGTCTGGTCTTATGAACAATTTCGAGGCAGTGCGAAAGGATTAGAGTTTGAGGAGTCGCGTGACAAAGGTCAAGCGGGATGCAATTCTCTGGCAACTTCTGGGATGTGTGAAGCGTCAAGTTGTAAATGGTGGAGCGATATGCGAAGGAAATCATTCCATTGGGCCATGATTATCGTATTCTTCGCTGTCCTTGCGTTCCAACTTGAGCGACATTTTCGATCGCTTCGTTCGACAGGATTTTTGTTGGAAGTGGGCAGCTCAGTCCCTCCGGAGAACTGTGAATTTAACATCCCACTCGTCCTTCACATCTCAGCCGACCGCGCGCTTCGATTGAACTTAGAACCGGTACCCAAGAATCGACTAACTGAGCGACTTTCCCTGATTTTAAGAGAACGTCATCGGCTTGTGCTCAATGTTCAAGTGGATACTGAGATCACGGTGCAGGAATTAGCGGAAATTCTCGAAGCAGCCAGGCAGTCCGACAACAATGTTTCCTTCCGGCTGGTCACACCCGGAAATCGAAAATATTCTTGCATTGAATATCAACCCGGGCCTGCGGCCTGACAGTGGCCGTAAACTCTCCTGCTGCCCAGAGGATCCTTCTAAGCGAGTTGAAGGCGTTTGACGAATTCGTTGACGATGGCGGCGATGCGCTCTTGTGCGAACGCGGTAAGGGAGGATCCGGGCTTGGCGTGAGGATCCTGGAGGACGATCCATAGGCCGGGGCGGTAGGATTCGTCATCGCCGGGGCAGATGGCGCCGGTGAGTTGGGTGAGTTCGAGCGGCGGTGGCGCCGAATGTGTGAAATCGAGATTGGCGTTTTCCGGGAAGTCCTGCTGGAAAGGCGGATGAGCGAGGAGATCCATGAGGACGCCGCGGGCGTCGTCGACAAGATCGCGGAAGCCCTGGGAAACGAGGACGGCGTCGACGTCGCGGGGAGTGGGCTGCTCGAGTTGGTGCAAGTCGTAATCGGGGAGGGGAGTTTCGAGAGGGATTTCGATGGTGGCGGAGGGCCGATTGGCGTCGGGAGAGATACGAATGGACATGGGCTCTAGTTTTACACTACGCGGGCTATTTCGGGTAGGGGCTGCCGGAGAGGATGGCAAAGGCGCGGTAGAGCTGCTCGGCGAGCATGACGCGTGCGAGTTCGTGGGAGAAGGTCATGGCGCTGAGCGAAAGTTTCTGGTGGGCGCGCTGGCGGAGATTCTCCGGGAAGCCATCGGCATCGCCGCAAAGGAAGATGAGTTCGCGGGTGCCGCGGTCGCGGAGTTCGCCAAGCCATTTGGCGAGGGCGTTCGAATCGAGATTTTTCCCGGCGGCATCGAGAAGGATTACCATGGCGGCGCGATCGGCATCGAGTTTTTTGATAGCGGCGTCGCCGTCGCGGACTTCGCTGATTTCGACTGGACAAGAGCGGCTGATGCGGTTTACGTAGTCGTCAAGGATGGCACGCATTTCCGGGCGGCGCGTTTTTCCGAGCATGAAGAGCCGAATTTTCATGAGCGTTCTATTTCACACTAAGAGAGATTCTTAACGGTGCTCACTTCAAGCCGTATTTCTTGCGTTTTTCGAGGAGCGTCTTGCGGCTGATGCCGAGGGCTTCGGCTGAGCGGCTGATCTGGTAATGCGTGGCCTCGAGCGTGGCGGCGATGACTTCGCGTTCGACTTCTTCGAGCGAGCGCAAGCCGGAGATGGAGCCCACCGCACCGGGAGCCGAAGCGCGAACACTTTCCGGAAAATTTGCAGGTTCGAGGACATCGTTGCCGCCGGGAGGCGTGGAGCGGCTGCCGCGAGAGAAGACCACCGCTCGTTCCAGCGCGTTGCGAAGCTCGCGGATATTTCCCGGCCAGGAGTAGGCGGCAAGCATGCGGCGCGATGCCTCGCTCAATTGCGCGTTAGCGCGAGCGTGGATGACGCGAAGCGTTACCAGAAGATGATCGGCGAGCAACAAAATGTCCGCGCGGCGCTCGCGCAGTGGCGGGACTGTGAGCATCAGGACATTCAAACGGAAATAAAGATCTTCGCGGAAGGTGCCGGCCTTCACGGCGGCGGGAAGATCGACGTTGGTAAGGGCGATGAGGCGCGCTTCGATGTGCAGCGTCTCGGTGCCGCCCAGGCGTTCGAACGTGCGTTCCTGCAATACGCGCAGGAGTTTCCCTTGCGCGGCGGTGGAAAGGGCAGCGACTTCATCGAGAACGATGGTGCCATTGCCGCCGAGTTCAAAGCGGCCGAGCTTGCGCTCGACAGCACCGGTAAAAGCACCGCGCTCGTGGCCAAACAGTTCGCTTTCGACGAGATGGGGCGGGAGGCTGGCGCAATCGATTTTCAGGAACGGCGCATCGCGGCGGGGGCCGAGTTCATGCACCAGACGGGCGAGGTGGTCCTTGCCGGTGCCGCTTTCGCCGGTGATCAGCAGGGTAGTCGGAGCGACGGCCACTTTTTCGGCTAGTTCAAAGAGACGAAGGGCCACGGGATCTTCAGCGATCCACGGCAGTCGTTCCGTGGTCATGGTTGTGAACGACCACCGAGCGGACGACCGGAAACCGCTTCATCGGAAAATGGTTCTTGTTCGTATGATGAATGCTCCATCTGTCTACCGGAAGATGGTCCTTCGTCAGGGATTTCCAGCTTGGGGGCGGAGCGCCACAGGCGCTCGAGATCGTAGTAGCGGCGGGCCTGCTCGCTGAAAACGTGTACGACGAAGCCACCGAAATCGAGCAGTGCCCACTCGACGGAGCGATGACCTTCTCGATGCTCGGGCGAACGGCCGAGAGTCTTGTGGAGCTGTCCTTCGATTTCGGTGCAGATGGCCTGCACCTGCGGGGTGCTGAAGCCCGTGCAGATGACAAAATATTCCGTGAAGGCAGCGACGCCACTCAGGTCGAGAACGGTGATGCCGGCGGCTTTTTTGTTTTGAGCGGCCTCGACGGCGAGGCGTACGCCCTGTGGAAAGGATTCCAATTTCATCGATATAGGCCTTGTTTGAGAATGTATTCCTCGACGCGCGCGGAAACAAGTCCATGAATGGCCTGGCCGCGGTTGCTGCGCCGGCGAATGTCGGTAGCGGACACCTCGCTCGAAACGTTTTCGAGGAGGTAGACGGTGCTGCGCTGGAGCTGCGCGACCACCTGCGAGGGATGCCCGTTGGCGCCCTCTCTTTTGCCATCGGGCCGCGCCATGAGGTCTGGCGGAATGACCAGGCGCAGCGCTTCGGTGCGGATACCGGGGCGATTGGCAATGATGAAATCGCAGAGCCCAAGCAGCGTTTCGTACTCCTTCCACATGGGAATGTCCAGAAACGCGTCGGCGCCAATGATGAAATAGATGCGGTCGCCGTGTCCGTGATAGACGTGGCGGAAGTAGCGCACGGTATCAACGGAATAATGCAGCTGCGTGCCGCTGAAATCTTCGCCGGCTTCGGCAAGCGACGGGACAAAATGAGGATGCTCGGTGCAGGCCAGCGAGACCATGGCAAAACGATGGGGGAACGGAGCCAGGTGCTGCTTCAATTTGTGCGGCGGCCGGCTGGCTGGAATGAAATGGATTTCGTCGAAGTTAAAACGGCGGTCGGCGGCGCGCGCGACGGAAAGGTGGCCGTTGTGAATGGGGTCGAAGGAACCACCAAAGAGCGCGATACGGCGGGGATGGTGTTTGGCGGCGGTGCGGTGCGCTTGCGCGGTGGTCAATGAGTCTCCCAGGACAATTGTTAGTCGTCAGTTCTTAGTTTCTAAGTCAGATAGAACCACATTTTATCCCAATGGCTTTTCCAGACGCCGCTGCAAATTGCTGTTTTAAAGCATCCGAATTGCAGATGTCCGGAAGACAGGAGCAGCTCGGAGATTAACCCTGACTGATTTTCTCACGATTTCTTGACGGGCGCGGGCAACGAATCGTGGCCTGACTCGTTTTCGTCATTTTCCGGTGAGGGAAGCGGCAGGTCCAGCGAAGAATCGTGCACCGCACGAGGAATCTTGTCCAAGGCATCGGCGATGGAACGAACGAGGTCTTTCACTCCGTCACCGGCGGCAGCGGAAATGGAGTGGAACTCCAGCCCACGCTGCTTGCAAAAATCGCGCAGCGCTTCGAGGCGCGTGCGATCCGTGGTGGCGTCTAGCTTAGTGGCCACGACGATCATGGGTTTTTCGGTAAGCGATGCGCTGAAAGCGGCAAGCTCGCCGTTGATGACTTCGAAGGAGTGAACCGGGTCGTCCGCATTCGAATCGCTGGTATCAATCAGATGGACCAGAAGCCGCGTGCGTTCGACGTGGCGGAGGAAGCGAATGCCGAGGCCGGCGCCTTCATGCGCACCCTCGATGAGTCCGGGGAGATCAGCGACGACAAAGGTACGGCCGAGCTCTGTGCCGTGGCCGCCGGTACCGCCATCGGCATTGACGACCCCGAGATTGGGCTCCAGCGTGGTGAAAGGGTAGTTGGCGATTTTCGGTCGCGCCGCGGAAATCACGGAAATCAATGTCGATTTGCCCGCATTGGGAAAACCGACGAGCCCGACGTCAGCGAGTAGTTTCAGTTCGAGCCGAAGGTGGCGTTCTTCGCCCGGAAAGCCATCTTCGTGTTCGCGCGGAGCTTGATGCCAGGGCTTCGCGAAATGCTGATTGCCGCGTCCGCCGCGCCCACCATGCACGACCAGCACGCGCTCTCCCGGAGTGGCGAGATCGGCGACGGTTTCTCCGGTGTGATCGTCAAACACCAGCGTGCCGACGGGAACCTGCAGAATCATGTCCTCGCCCGAGTAGCCCGTGCAGTTGGAGCCTTCGCCGTGGCGGCCGCGGTCGGCCTTGAATTCGCGATTGTAGCGGTAGCGGAGCAGTGTGTTGTCGTTCAGGTTCGCCTCGAGATAGATGCTCCCGCCGTGGCCGCCGTCGCCGCCCGAAGGGCCTCCGCGTGGCACATATTTTTCGCGGCGGAACGCGATACAGCCGTTGCCGCCGTTGCCGGCCTTCACGAATATTTTGGCTTCATCAACAAACACGAGAAACTCCAGACAGGGTGACTGCTATGCGGTCACCCGAGAAAACGATAACATAAGCGAACTGCCGAATCGCGCAATGCCGGAACGGAGGCCGCGCACCGATGCTCCGCGTACTCAGGCTTTTTGTACAGCTGCTTCTCACCCTCATCGCCATGGTGGCTGCTTCTCTCTACTTACTCTACTTTCGGAGAGCACCTCTTCCCGCGGCGGCGCCGCACGCGCTGGTCGCGCCAGCGATTTCCACGATTCCCGGCCTCTCCGTGTGCTGGGTTGAAACCGGAAAAACCTTCAGCAACTTCTCCTTTGGCTCAACCGCCGGAAGCATCCTGGTAAGACATCCCGCGGGCGACCTGCTAATTGACACCGGCAACTCCAGTCATTTCGACGACGAAGTCGGTGTCTATCCGCTCTGGCTGCGGCTCAAACTCAAATCCCTCGCGGGAGAGCTGAATCCCAAGGTTTCGCTGCCGAATCTGCTGCGGCGCGTCGGCGAAGATCCCGCCAAAGTGCGCTGGGTCATCCTTTCGCATGTGCATCTTGACCATGCGGGCGGACTGATGGACCTGCCGCAAATGCCTGTGCTTCTGACGCGCGAAGAGCTGCAATTCGCGAACGATCCTGAAGCCCAGGCCAAAGGATTCACGATTGCCGCGCACACACAAAAGTTTCCGCCCGTTGGCGCGCCCACACTGAAATTCGATGCGACGCCGTACGAAACGTTTGACGAGAGCGCCGACCTCTACAAGGACGGCTCGGTGGTCGTCGTGCCACTGCGCGGGCATACGCCCGGGAGTGTCGGCATCTTTGTGAACCTGTCGCCAACGCGGCGCCTGTTTTACGCCGGCGACGCCGTTGACGACGAGCGCGGATTCGAAGAGCGCGTGGGCAAATCAGTGATCCTGCGCGATAGCGACAATGACGTGACGCTCGCAAACCAGATCGTCGGGCGGCTCAGCGAACTGCATGAAAAAGTGCCGGGACTGGCCATCATCCCTGCCCACGGGCGCAGCGCCTACAAAAAATTCTTTTCAGGTGGACCGCTGACTTGTGTTTCCGGGCAGTAAACGCGCTGAAACAAAAAACGCGGTCCAGGGGGCCGGACCGCGAAAAGGGACACTGGGCAGCGGCATCAACAAGCACAGACTAATGTCTGTGCCACTGATACTGCTAGTTTGCGGCGGTCTTCGCTTGCGCAGCTGGCTCCACGGTGATGAAGCGCCCGTGGCGGCCCCGGTCCACAAACTTGACATGACCAGTGACGAGCGCAAAAAGCGTGTCGTCCTTGCCCTGACCAACGTTTTCGCCGGCCTGGTGCTTCGTTCCGCGCTGGCGCACCAGGATGGTGCCGGCGTTGACGAGCTCACCGCCGAAGCGCTTGACGCCCAGCCTTTGTCCGTGTGAATCGCGGCCGTTTGTAGAGGAGCCGCCGCCCTTCTTATGTGCCATGACGTAATCCTTTTTTTGCAGCCATCCAGTTTTTGTAGACTTCAGGCTGGAAAGAAACTAGAGCTTGATATCTCCGACTTCAACGGCCGTATAGTTCTGCCGGTGGCCGCGGGAAATCTTGTACTGATTGCCCTTTTTGAACTTGAGCACGGTGATTTTTTTGGCGCGGCCCTGCGCGACAATTTTGCCGCTTACGCTGGCTTTGCCGGCATCATCGCCCAACAACACTTTCTTGTCGTCCGTATGGACGGCCAAAACAGAGCCAAAATTGACCTTTTCTCCGACTGCTCCGTCAACCCGCTCGATGCGAATGGTGTCGCCCGGTGCGACACGATATTGCTTTCCCCCGGTCTGAATAACGGCGTACATCTGTCCTCCAAGAGCTAAAGGCAAACTATCATTATAGAGGTTTCTGGCCCAAATCGTCAACGAACGAATTGCCTGGCAGCAGAGTAACGGAGCGCGTAGCTAAGTTCTTCCCGCTCAGCGTCAGGGCGTAGACCGCAACTTTTTTTCCCTTTTGAAGTTAAACTATGTGTGGGCGCCCTGGCTAGGTCTGGGGCGCCTGAAAGCGCTCGGATCCTGATAGACTCTGGAGCAATATTCGGGATTCGGCGAGGTCAAACAAAATGCGTTATCTCAAATATCTTGCTTTACTTGCAATTTGTATGCTTCCGGCCGCAGCTCCGTCTCATGCACAGGTTATGGTTGGCGTCGGGGTTGGCCCTGCGTATGGAGGCTACGTCGCGCCTGTGTGTGACTACGGCTACTATGGGTATTACCCCTATGCTTGCGCGCCCTACGGCTACTACGGCCCGCAATGGTTTGTAGGCGGAGTCTTTATCGGCGCTGGCCCCTGGTTCCACGGGTTCTACGGTCCTGGTTATTATGGCCGCGGCTATTATGGCCACGGCGGCTACTACGGGCGTGGGGGCTACTATGGACGTGGCGGTTACTACGGACGTCCGGGCTATGTTGGCCGTCCGCCAGTCGGCGTTCCTTACCATGGTGCCGTTCATGGCACCCCGATGGCCCGAGGATCCGTTAGCGGCGGCATCCATGGCGGTGCTGGATTTAGCAGCGGCGGTGGTTTCCATGGTGGCGCTGGTGGAGGTTTCCACGGCGGTGGTGGAGGCCACGGTGGTGGACACCGGTAATTCGGCAGCATCCTAAAACTGAAATCAGGAGCGGCTGGCAGCGTCTGCTGCCAGCCGTTTCCGCTTTCCCGGTGCTTGAGTCCAGGAATTCCCTGTCGTAATGTACGGACGTGATTCTGACCAAGAGTGCAGCTGCCACGATTGTTTCTCCGCATTTTCTCCGGGAAAGGCAAAACTAATTGCCAGCCCTGGAATTGATCCACTCTCCCCATGCACCTGACCACAGTCCCGTCAGCATCCATTACCGTGAGTTCGGCAGTGGCCGCCCGCTTGTTTTTCTACATGGCGGGTGGGGATATGGCGTTTATCCATTCGATCGGCAGATTGCGGCGTTCGAACGCGCATTTCGGATTCTGATTCCTGACCGCTCCGGCTATGGACACTCCACGCGGGTTACCAGCGACATGCCGCTGGATTTTCATCGCCGGGCCGCGGCGGAGACAGTCTTGTTTCTCGACGCGCTCGGAATCGAGAGCGCTTTTCTGTGGGGCCACAGTGACGGCGCAGTGATTGTCGCGATGATAGGGCTGACGGCGCCGGATCGCTGCGCGGGCTTGATTCTGGAGGCCTTCCATTTCCTGCGAAGAAAGCCCGGCTCACGTTCTTTTTTCGAGCGCTTTGCGGCGCACCCGGAAGAACTGGGCGAAGAAACCCGCAAGCTGCTCGCCAGAGATCACGGAGAAACAAACTGGCCGACCGTGTTGCGCCGCAACTGTTCGGCCTGGTTTCGAATCGCTGACAATGTCCAACGGACGGATGAGGATCTTTACGACGGCCGATTGGGCGAGCTTGAAGTGCCGACTCTATTCATTCACGGGAGCCTGGATCCGCGCACGGAGCCGGGCGAGATGGATCGTGTGCGGCAAGCGCTTCCGCACGCCAAGATGCGGTTTATCGCTTCTGGCCGGCACAGCCCACACAATGAAGAAGATGCCTGGCAGGAGTGCAACGAGCGCGCGGCCGAATTTCTCCGAAGTAACACTCGAGCCGTTCTCCCTGATTGGTGAAACGGTCAGAAATCGAAACGGTAGCCGATGATTGTTTTGGCGATCAAGTGATCGGTCGAGCGGGTCACACCGACGCCAACTCCAAAGTTGATTTCCCACCTGGGAGAGAGATTCAGGTCGATGGCGGGAAAGATCTGTTGCTGCTGCTGAAACGTCGGCAGGAAGTCCGTGGCGGGGCCGAGGGAGCCGTAATACTCGATGCCACCAGTGATTTTTTTCGTGAAGTCGTAGCTGATTTTCGCGTTGGGCGAAAAGACAAAGCCCTGATTGACGTTTTCACCATGCAAGGACTTGTCGAACGTGGGATTGAAGGAGAAGTACCAGCGGCCGGCCTGCTTGTCGATGATCGGGCGCATCTCCCAGGTCCAGGTGTCGGCGGAAAATTTGCGGCGCTGGTAACCAATCTCGTTCGAAAGGCTGAGGCCCACCGGCCAGTTCCATTTTCTCGGAATGCGCACCCGCGGCCGGATGTGGTCGCCGACCCAATCCCAGCCATCGCCGTTCTGGGCGGAGGTAAAAATATAGAAGCCGGTTTCGAACCAGTCCGTAAAACCGTGGGTGATCTCAATCGTTTCATGCAGCTGGTGGTTCGTGGGAGCGAGGCCATTTTCCATGGTCTTGGTGCCTTGAAAAGTGAAATTACTGTGGAGTTCGACCATGGTGTGCCCCGGATCAACCAAATCGGAGCCGTAAACCTGGATTTCGTAGTTATCCTGAGCGCTCGCTGGTGCCGCCCACGCGGCGCAGACGAGCAGGCCAAGCAGCATCGAAATCGGAATGCGCAGTGCCACTCTAAACTCCTCGCGGCTCCCAAAGGTTATCTCAGGCCAGCCACCAAACTTCAATAGATGCGGGAATCAGGCGTGCGGGTGTGCCTTGTCGTAGATTTCCATCAATTGGCGGATGGAAGCGTGCGTATATTTTTGCGTGGTGGAGAGCGACTGGTGGCCGAGGAGCTCCTGAATCGCACGGAGATCAGCGCCATCGGCGAGCAGGTGAGTGGCAAACGCGTGCCGGAGGGAATGAGGGTGAAGGTCCCAATTGGTATTCACCATGCGCACGTATTTCTTGACGATGCGACCGACGGAACGTTGCGTGAGGCGCCGGCCGGAATAATTCAAGAAGACAGCTTCTGTGTGCGGAGCCGAGCGGCGGCTCGCCCCGGTGCCGGCGGTTCGCAGCAGGAGCTGTTCGCGAAGCGGCCAATATTTGTCGAGCGCTTCTTGCGCTTTGCCGCCGTAGGGCACGATTCGTTCCTTGTTGCCTTTTCCGCGCACGCGCAACATGCGCTCTTTCTGCTCCATGTCCACGAGGTTCAGCCCGGTAAGCTCGCTGACGCGGAGTCCAGCGGCGTAGAGCAGTTCCAGAAGCGCGCGATCGCGTCGAAGGAGCAGACCCTGTTCGATAATGCCGCGGTTTTTCCTTACGTCTCGCGTTACGGCCGAGGCGCCCGGCGCGGCGGCAGGCGGTAGCCGCTTTCTGGAAGTAGCAGGAACGCCGGAATCTGCTGGGCCGTTTCCCACCAGCTGGTTCAGAAAGCCATTCATTTCTTCCGCCGAGAGGACCGAGGGGATACGTTTTGGCAGCTTGGGAGTGGGAACCAGCCGCGCAGGGTTCTCCTTCAAATGTCCTTCGCGGACGCAGTACTTGAAGAATGACCGCAACGCCGCAAGCTTTCGCGCGATGGAACTCTTCTGCAAACCCTGGTCGTGCAAGTGCGCGACGAATTCGCGGATTATCGCATGCCCGACGGCGGTGAGCGTCGGCGGCTGCGCGCCCGGCGGAGAAAGAAAAGTCAGAAACTGGTCGAGGTCTTTGCCGTAGTTCAGGATCGTGTGAGGCGAGGAGTTTCTTACCGATCGCAGATATTCCAGATACTTAACGATGGCTGCTTTCATTCGCTGCCAGATCTCCCGTGGTGAAGGCCCAGCTACAGTATATGCGCGCGCGAATCCGCAAGAAGCAGAATCGCGCGGCTGTTGCTTTGGATGCAGATACTTCAGGGCTTGGATGCCACGGGGACGGGAACTTCCTCGGGCTGTGTTTGCGGAGACGTTTCGGGAACCAGCTGCTCCCAGTCGCAACCTTCCTTGAGGCACGCGTGGACGGCACCGATCTTGGTGCGCTTTTCGACGATGAATGGTGCTCCACACTTCGGGCATGGCTCGGCGATCGGCATGTGCGGAGTAGTGAAGTCGCAATCCGGATAGCGCGAGCAGCCATAGAAAATGCGCGGACGTCCGCGGCCGGCTTTGCCGGCGCTGCCGCGGCGCACGAACTCGCCTTCATTGCACTTCGGGCATTTGATGCCCATGGTGATCGGCCGCGTGTACTTGCACTTCGGATAGCCGCTGCAACCGATGAACTCGCCAAAGCGCCCGTGCTTTTTGATCAAGCCGTTGCCGCACAGGGTGCATTTTTCATCCAGCGGCTCGTCCGGCTGGTGCGCGATGCGCGTGCCCTGAACGAGACGACGCGTGGTCTTGCAGTCCGGATAACCCTTGCACGCCAGGAAAGTGCCGAAGCGGCCGCGCTTGATGGCCATCTCCTTGCCGCAATTGTCGCAATACTCGATCTTCGGTTCCCCGCTGGTTTCTTCGGGAAGTTCGGGGGAAAGGTCCTGAATGAAATCGCACTCGGGATAGCGCGAGCAGCCGAGGAAGAAACCGTGCCGGCTGATGCGCTCCAGCAGCTCGCCTTCGCCGCACTTCTCGCACTTTTTTCCCGTGGGTATGCCTGCTTTGTACGAAAGCATTTCGTCGCCGGCCTTATCGAGATCCACGACGAATTTTTCCCAGAATTCTTTGACCGCTTCGCGCCAGGGCAGCTTGCCTTCTTCGATTTCGTCGAGCTCCTCTTCGAGGCGCGCTGTGAACGTCACGTCGAAGATGTCTTCGAAGCTTTTCACCAGCAGCGTGCTGACGCGCTCGCCGAGCATCGTGGGCGAAAAGCGCCCTTGATCCTTGGTGACGTATTCGCGTTCGACAATCGTGGAAATGATCGAAGCATACGTCGAAGGCCGCCCGATGCCGTCTTCCTCAAGTTCCTTCACCAGCGTAGCGTCGTTGAAGCGCGGCGGCGGCTCGGTGAAGTGCTGGTCCGGGCGAATCTTGTCCAAGCGGAGAATTTGCCCTTCTTTAACCTGGGGGAGCGTCCGCCCCTCTCCTTCGTCATCCTTTTCGTCGTCCTCGCGGTCCGCAATCGACGCAGGCATTTGATAGACGCGGAGGTAACCATCGAATTTCTGCACGGAGCCCGTGGCCCGGAAAGTGTAATCGCCGGCGGAAATGTCGATGGTCGTCTGATCAAAGATTGCCGGGAGCATCTGCGAGGCGACAAAGCGCTGCCAGATCAGCTGGTAGAGCTTGAAAAGGTCTTCTTCGAGATACTTGCGAACATCTTCCGGAGCGCGCATGGCATCCGTCGGGCGCACCGCCTCGTGAGCTTCTTGCGCGTCCTTCTTCGACTTGTAGTAGTTGGGCTTTTCCGGAAGGTAGTTCGAACCAAAGCGCTCGGGGATCAATTCCCGAACCTGGGCCAGCGCGTCGTTCGAAACATGGACGGAATCGGTGCGCATGTAGGTTATCAGCGCGACTGAGCCTTCTTCACCAAGCTCCACGCCTTCATAGAGTTTCTGCGCGAGTGACATGGTGCGCTTGGCGGTATAACGCAACCGGTTGTAGGCCGCCTGCTGCAGCTTCGAAGTTGTAAACGGCGGCGGAGGATTGCGCTTCTTTTCTTTTTGAGCAACCGACGCGACCTGCCATTTGGACTTGCTGACCGCGTCAACAATCTTGTCCGCTGCCGCCTGGTCCTTTACTTCAATGTCCTCGCCTTTGTACTTGAAAAGTTTGGCTTCAAACAGCGGCGGCTGCCCGGCGTCCAGCATCGCGTGAATGGTCCAGTACTCCTGCGGCACGAACGCTCGGATCAAAAGTTCGCGCTCCACAATCAGCCGCAGCGCGACCGTCTGCACGCGCCCTGCGGAAAGACCACGCCGCACTTTATCCCAGAGAATGGGAGAAATCTTGTAACCCACGATACGATCTAGCACGCGCCGCGCTTGTTGAGCATCCACCAGATTCGTATCTACCTGACGGGGCTTGTCGAAAGCCGCGCGAATCGCCTTTGGCGTAATTTCATTGAAGGTAACGCGAAAAATCTTTTTCGGATCGATCGCGACAGGTTCCTTCTTCGGAGCGGCATCTTCCCCTTTGACCTGCTCTTCGGGCTTCGCATCCTTCTTTTTAAACCGCGAAACGCTGGGTTCCTGCTCTGTGAACTTCGAAGGCTTCGACAGCACCATGGCCAGGTGCGCCGAAATCGCTTCTCCTTCGCGGTCCGGGTCGCCCGCCAGATAGATAGCATCGGCGGTGTACGCGGCCTTGCGAAGATCGTTAATAACCTTGCCCTTGCCGGCGATGATTTGCAGGGTGGGCTCGAAAATCTTGTCGTCATCCAGAGTAATGGGCTTCTTGGTGTTCTTCTCTTCTGCCTGGGGGCCTTTCTTCGCGCCCTTCTTCTTCTTTTTCTTCTTGCGACCGGAGGGATCCTCGCCGGGCAGGCGAATGCCAATCGTCTTTTTCGGCAGGTCCATGACGTGGCCGATGGACGCCTTGACGGTAAAGTTGCGTCCCAAATACTTGTTGATCGTTTTCGCCTTTGCGGGCGATTCGACTATGACGAGCGAACGTGCCATCTTGCTTTTGTAACTCCGTAATGTTCTGCCGGAAGGGTCGAACGCGGCGGCGTGTGTCCTTCTCGCTACCTTATATAGATGGGCTCGGCCAGACCAGTGCTAACACATGGATGCGGCAACTGCCCTTGTGGATGCGTTTGAGCTATTGGATGCCCGCCTGGCGGAAGGCGATGCAATCTCTAGCTTCCTTTACAGCAACACTTTGCTGAACTGTTTGCCCGGCAATTGCCGGATGATGCCTTTCATCTCCAGATCAAACAGCGTAGCCAGAACTTCGGAAGAGTTCAAGCCAGAGCGCGCCACAATGTCGTCAATCGGCATCGGCTCCTCAGCGCTCAGCAGTTCATAGAGTTTTTTTTCGATCGCGTTCAGCGACGCGACTGCCAGTAGATTGCGCTGTTCGGATTCGGGTTTTTCCGCCTGAACAAGCGCGGCGCGGACGGGAGTGGGCAGCTCTTCGATCACGTCTTCGGCGGAAGTGACCAGCTTCGCCCCTTGTTTGATGAGCTGGTTCGGCGCAAAGCTGACGGGCTGCGTCACATTGCCGGGCACGCCAAACACTTCCCTGCCGAATTCCATCGCCAATCGCGCGGTGATCAGCGACCCACTGTATTGCGCGCCTTCAATCACCAGTACTCCAAGCGGCAATCCTGCGACGATGCGATTTCGCACCGGAAAATTCTCCGGCGCCGGATGCGTTTGCAACGGAAACTCACTTACGATAGCCCCGCGTTCGAGAACTTTTTCGCAAAGTTCCTTCTTTGCGATGGACTGCACCACGGGTCCGGGAAGGTTGCACGATTCCAGTTGCGGCAGGGGCGCTCGAAAAACGCCGTCCGGTGAACCAAACTTGCGCAGCACGCGCGCAGACAAACGGGAAGCCAGGCCGGGTGTCAGCGCCAGCGCGAGCCACGAGAGGGATGCATCCAGCTCCATTGCGAGGCGAGCGTACGTTAGAGTAACCGACCTGTTAAGTTATAGTTATTTATAAATGTGTTCGCAACTGGGCGTTCAGGGCGACTTCGGCTGTGCCGCTGGTGCGGGATGCGGTTTACCGAACCCGATTTCGAGCGGCGTGTCTTTGGGCAGGACGACGTCGTGCCCGCGGGAAAGAAAATTCGAATAGACTGACGCCGAAGCGCCATACGCGCCGAAGGCCATTGAAACCGGCGTGGACTTCACCACCAGACTCAGCAGCGCGCCAGTCAAACGAAAGCCGGAGCCGCCGGCAGCTGTCCGCACGCCGGGATCGCCGCCAGCGTCTACCGTCCCATGCTCGGCATCCGGATGCGCCGCCGCTGCGGCCAGCAAGATTGCGAGCCCGGTGGATAGATAGCGCGTTTTGCTGTCTGTGGTGCGCGCTCCGCCTTCTTCATCGAGCTTTATGTGGGCGCTGCGAGCCACTTCGAGGCCTTCGAGATTGCCGGTCATGCCTTGGGAGGTTGCCGGGGCATGTTCGGCCCGCGCTTGCAACTGGGACATCACCTGAACCGCCTCCTCGGAAGTTTCGATGCGCTCGAAGACCACTCGTAGCTCGCCGTTGCGATGCAGCTTTTGCGCGGGTTTTGCTTGCACCACTTTGCCGATCAGACGGCTATCAGCGGGAAGCAATAATTGGTGCGCCGGGGAATACAGTGGCTCGGTCAATATGGCGGTGACCACCGTGCCGTACGTAGCGGTCTCGGAACTGACCTCCGCGGCTAGCCGCGCTCTGAGCGTGCTGTCTGGCTGGGGCGCGCCTCCTAAAGCGGCAAGCTCCTCGCCGGTGCGCATCGTGTCGCCAAAATCGAGCGGCACGTCGAGGTCCGCCACAAAGCGTGTACCCGGCTCCATGTACTGGTGGCGATATGGGGATTGCGCAAGCAGGAATTTCTTGATGCGATCCATGCGCCCCGGCGCGGTGACCTCATTCCACGTCTCGTGTGCCTGGCCCTTCGCTTCTTGTATTTTGCCTTTGGCTTCCTGCTTGGCGCTGTCGGACGCGCGCCCTGCCACGCTCTTCTGTTTGGCTTTATCGGGGTTGCTCACGAGGTGCACCACTTCCGCAGTTCCCGTTGAAACCGTGGTTTTTATGGGGAAAATCTTGCCATCGGGCAGAGTGAGCGTCTCAAAGGTGACCTCATATTGATGGAAGGGCGAAAAGTCGCCGTTGGCATAAGCAAGCGCGCGTTTTACTCCCGATACAGGAGCGATATTGGTGACCCGGCCGCTTACGATGCTCCCGGCGGGAATTACCGGCTGGTCAAAAGCGTAAACCGAATCGACAATTTTTCCGTGAACCATTCGTCCCGGGTGATCAACGCGCGTGCGCTCGTCGAGCGCAATGCGCAGCGCCGTGCCACTGGGCAGATGGAGAGGGATTTTTGCGAAAAACACCTCGGCTGCCAGGGCATTGTCCTCCTCGGGGAAGATCGGAGGCGAACACAGGACGCCGAGGACGTCTGCGCGTGGTGCCGCGTCACAAGTCACGTGAGTTTCGGAAATGGCAGGGGAGGGAGCGTCATGTACGGGGCTGGACTGTGCCAAACCCAGTTGTATCGATGCTGGCAAAAGCAGAACGAGGAGGGACAAACAACGGATCTTGAACATGGCCCGTGCACCTTTGCGCGTCCAGCGGCCGGGGTAGGCAGGACACGGCAGTTGCCACTGGAAAAGATAACGCTTTGTTGTCCGCATGTCTATCGCCCGCGGGCACGGACGGTACATGAGACGCTTGCCGTAGCAATTCGGATGGCCGGAAAGAATGGCCAGCCGGATCGCACATTATTGGACAAATGCATTCTCACTGATCCGCGAATCCATGGGAGTGCTCTGAACAACTGGCGCGCTGAAGACTATTGAATCAGGTGCCAGGTTGCGCGGCGTCTTCCTGAAGCACGGCGTCAAGTGTTTTGATGAACAGATCGGCATCCGCTTTGGAGAAGACCAGCGGTGGTCGCAGCTTGATAACGTTGTGGTGCGGGCCATCGGTCCCCGCAAGAATGCCGCACTCACGAAGGCGGTTGACCACGTAGGAAGCCTGCAAAGGGGCAGGCTCTCGCGTGTCGTGATCGAGCACCAGATCGATCCCCAGAAAGAGTCCGGAGCCGCGCACGTCGCCCATCAAAACGTGCCGCGCTTGCAGAGCCTTCAAGCCACTCATGAGATGAGCGCCCACGCGCAAGGCGTGGTCTTGCAAATGTTCTTCTTCGAGGACATCCAGTACCGCGAGACCCGCCGCGCACGCCACCGGATTGCCGCCAAACGTGCTGAAAAACTCCATGCCGTTGTTGAACGAATTGGCGATTTCCTGTGTGGTGACGACCGCGGCGAGAGGAAATGCGTTTCCGATCGACTTTCCGAGAACTACAATGTCGGGAATCACGCCTTGCGTTTCGAATCCCCAGAAATCCGCTCCCAGCCGTCCAAACCCGACCTGCACCTCATCCGCGATGCACACCGCTCCCGAGGCGCGCACGTGGGCATAAACTTCCGCGAGGTAACCTGGCGGGAAAACGACTTGTCCACCGACGCTGGGCAGCGTTTCCGCAATATAGGCGGCAACTCCGCAACCCTCCGACCTCGTGCGCGAGAGAATCTTCTCCACAAGCCGCGCGTATTTCGCTCCTGCTTCTTTGTCGTCGCGGCGATACAGGCCGCGGTAATCGTCAGCGAGCGGCGCGACGTGAACCCACGGCTTCTTTCCGTTCCCACCCGGACCGTCAAATTTATATGGGCTGATGTCGATCAGCGTGTTCGTGTGCCCGTGATAAGCGTGCTCGAGCACGATGACGTCTTCGCGCTTCGTATGTGCCCGCGCCAGCCGCAAAGCCAGTTCGTTCGCCTCGCTGCCGGAATTCACGAAAAAACAAACGCGCAACGGTTCCGGAAGCAGCCGGGTCAGGCGCTCAGCATAATGATTTACGTTGTCGTGGAGATAGCGCGTATTGGTATTGAGCAGCGCAAGCTGGTCTCGCGCTGCTTTGACTACGCGCGGATGGCTGTGCCCGACGAGCGGCACATTGTTGTAAACGTCGAGATAGGCGCGGCCCGTCTCGTCGTAGAGATATTGCATCCAACCGCGCACAATTTTGAGCGGGCGCTGGTAAGAGATACCCAAGTTTTTTCCAAGAAGCGCGTGGCGCCGTGCGAGCGTCTCCGCGAGCTCCAGCTCCTTGGCCGGAAATCGCTCCGCGGGAATCCCAAGCAGAAGATTTGGATCAGGCGAGAGGCTAGTCCAGACGCGACGCTCGGAGGCGTACGCGACCCCAGGAAAATCTGCGCCGACCTCGAGCAGATCGAGGATGATTTGAAAATGAACGTGCGGTGTCCAGCCACCATTTTCCTGCGCTGATCCAACGCGCGCAAACACTTGTCCGCGCCCCACGCGCTGCCCCACCTTCAAGCGGCTGAGCGTGTCTCTTGTCAGATCACCGTAGAGAGTGAAAAACTCTTCGCCATCACTCGTTTCGTGCCTCAGGATAACCAGCGGGCCATAATCCAGCCGGGCCGTATTGTTCGCGACAATTTCAACCACGCTATCCAGTGGCGCTCGCAATGGAGTGCCCGGCTCGACGAAAAGGTCGATCCCCAGGTGAATCGTGCGGCGCTCGTGAGTAGCATCGTCGCTCTCTCCAAAGAGAGCCGACGTGTAAAGCATTCGCGCCTCATCGTAACGCCCCACGCCGACGTTCACCTCTGTGCGTTTCATCTCGCGGAATATTCTCTCGGTAAGCGCGCTGGTCTCCGCGGCAGAAGGATCAGCCCCGAGAAATGCGCTGCCCACGCTTAAATCAAAAACAATGCTCGGCGCCGTTCGCAAATCAATATCCAGGATCGACGCCGCAGAACTGGCGTTCGCACGCAAGCAGCGTTCCACCGCTTCCCCTTTCGGAACCGGCGGGAAGCCGCAAGCCGCACGAAAGCTGTAGTGGGCAAAATGCGGGTGAACTTTCGCGAGGCGCTCGAGTGCTTCCCAGGCCGGCCCTTCACTGACCGTGACGTAAGCGTCGTCCGTCATCAGCGTCTTGCGATGGGCTGAGTTGGTGACGCTCACCGCCAGCCGCGCGCAGATGAGCGGGAAAAGCACCGATAGCTCTAGTTCATCCAGCGCAAATGCAGAATGATATCCCGCGACGATCGAAGCGGCAGCTTCCAGCGGATTTCTCTTTCCAAGAATGGCGTAAGCCGCGGCAATCGCCGGCTCTGAGACCGTGAGCCCGTAGTGCATGTCGCCAAAATCGATCACGCTCGAGACCGTGCGCGGCTGCGGCCAGGGCTCGCTGACCAGCACGTTGTAGTCGTTGGCATCGCCGTAAATCACGCTACGGCGCAGCCGTGGCAGCGCCGGAACCACTTCCGCTTCGTACAGTCTGAGAGATTTCTCGACGAGGGCGCGGCGATTCGAATTCGCGATGTGCTGAACATACTCCTTGATCCAAGCGGCTCGGGAAGAATCCCATTTCAAATCGCGATGCGCGGCAGGATGCGAAAACGACTGCAGCGCCGCGTCCATCTCTCCGAGGCAGCGGCCGAGATCGCCGAGCAGCTCCGGCGCATGCGGACGCACTTCCGCAAGGACCGTTCCTTTCACGAAAGTCAGCAGCCAAACCAGGCGATTCGAACCGTCCGCCGCGGCAGTCGAGCTAAACAGTTCATCGCTGCGATTCGCTACCACACGAGGCAAGTTCAAATGAGGCGCCCGCTGCGCCAGGTGACGCAGCGCCTGGCATTGCAGATCGATGAAGGCGCGCTCCCGCGCTGGGTGCATCACCTTCAGCACGAACGCGCGGCCATCTTTTGCTTCCAGCCGGAAATTATCGTCGTATTCGCCCGGCAGCGCCCGCGCCGTTACTTCAAGCCCGTAAAATTCGCGCGCCATTCGAACGGCTTGTTCTTCGGTAGTGGGATGGGCTACGCGTTCCTCAAGCAGCATGCGCCAAATCTTATCCGCAAGCGCCAGAGCGCGTCCATCCCGGAAGGTTGAAGAATCGTGGAGCCGTCCTTCAGCGACGCTTCCGCTTCCTACAACGTCTCTTTCGAATCACGGACAGACACAGGTCCGTTCACTGTGGACAAACGGATCATCGCCGGCATGCTTCCATATTCAATGCGCCGATTATTGTCATCCCACGTTTTCCGCGCATTTTCGCAAATGGATGCCTTGCAGCTTACCGGCGAGTAGTTCCTCGATTCCACTACGAAACTCGACTGATAGCCCTTGGGCACCGTCAGCGTCAACGGACCATTTTGCGCATCGGCGGAAAGGCCCGTGCCGTTCCACATCGTCCCCGTCAGCGCCACGGAGATCGGGCCGTTTTCCGTGTGCACACGCACGTTGCCGTTGCTACCTTCCAAACTGATCGGGCCATTCACGGCCGTGATGTCCGCTTCCCCGGAGAAATTTTTCAGGCTGATCGGGCCGTTGTGGACGCGCGCCTTCAATTTGCCGTCCACGTCGTACAAGGAAATCGGTCCATTCTTCGTCTCGAGATCAAGCACCGCAGATTTCGGCGCGCGAATCAGCAGGTAGACTGCCCAATCATCGTCAGAACCGGGCCCTTGCGTGGAGACCTTGCCTTTGTCGATGGACATGGTGATCTGCGAGAGGATTCGCTCCGCGTCAGCGCCGGAGCCCGACGCGGCCTTGCACGCCGTCACGGAATAGGTGTCTTTCTCCCAGCCGACAATCTGCACTCCGCCATTGGTGTGCGGTCGAATCTCCAGGCTGGGAGCTTCCGCCTTGGTCAGATTGTGTTCTTCGGAGCGCACCACGGCATCCCGCTCATCAAACCGGATGCGGAGATCGGAGCAATCGGTCACGGGCTGCTTGTGGCCGTCGGAAATGCTAACGGAATGGTGGCGCGAGGCCGCTCGTGCGCCGGTGAGAACCAGGGCAAGCAAGGCACTCGCAGAAACCAAGAAAGCGAGGTCGCGTTTGGACATAAGGGCCCTCCCTGCCGCTATAGACGACAGCCGAAGGGATTGGTCACGCGCATTCCGAGCAAAATTTCAGTCCCAGCCATCCCAATCGTCGTCGGTTCCGATGGGCGGGCCATCGGGTGGCTCGGCGGGAGGCGTAAGGTCCATCTTCTTCGGATCTTTTTGAAATTGCGCGATTTGCCGAGATGCAAAGGCCGCGTGCGCTGGTTCGAGTATCGGTTGGCGGCTCACCATTTGAGCGTCGAGCCACCTATCCAATTCATAAAGCTTGAACTATCTCTGCCAGCAGGCAGATCGCAAGAGCCAGCAAGAACCAGCGCGAGAGCTTCAGCATTTTCAAATCCTCCAAAGGTATCGAACGGTTTTACCTCATAGTACGGCTACCGCAGAAGAAATTCCTCTCTGCTATACTGAACCTTCCGCGAGCACCCGAATCGTGACCAAACTTCGCATCTCCATCGTTCAATACCTGAACACCGCGCCGCTCGTTTGGGGCTTCACCCACGGCCCGCTCAGCGGAAAATACGATTTGTACTTCACCTTCCCCTCCCAGTGCGCCGAGGATTTGCGCGCCGGCCGCGCGGACGTCGCCATCATCCCGGCTATCGAATACCAGCGCATCGACGACCTGATGATCCTGCCGGACATGGCCATCGCCTCTAAAAAGCGGGTGCGCAGTTTGCTTCTCATCTCCAAGACACCCATCGGAGAGGTGACGGGCCTTGCGCTGGATCGCAGTTCACGCAGCACGCAAGCTCTCACTCGCATCCTATGCGCGGAGAAATGGAAGATCGCCCCGAAATTCTTTGAAGCTGCCCCCGATCTGGCTGAAATGCTGAAGCGCGCGGACGCAGCACTGCTCATTGGTGACCCCGCCCTGTGGATTTCCCTCGCCATCGAAAAAGACGGCCGGCCCGGGGCAGGAGGACAAACCATCTGCCCGGCGGCCGCGCTTGGAATCACCAGCTCCGAACTGCTCTACGTCTACGACGTGGTAAGCGAATGGCGAATTCTAACAGGGCTGCCCGCGGTCCTCGCGGTCTGGGCCGCACAGCGGGACGCCGCCACTCCGGAAATGACCGCCGATTTCATCGCCTCGCGCAACTTTGGATTGTCACGCATCCCGGAAATCTGCTTGGACGCCGCGCGCGAACTGGAATTGCCCGTGCCTGCCCTCGAATCCTACCTCCGCCGCAACATTGACTTCTCTCTCGACGCCGAAAATCTCCGTGGACTGGACTTGTATTATCAGCATGCTGCGAAGCTCGGCTTGATCCCGCGCGCAAAGCCGATCGCCTGGGCCGACATGAAAACAATGCCGCTGAAGTCGTAGCCGCGCGGTTTTACCCTTGTCCGCGTAGTTTCGAGTTCGACCGGATTATTCGTTACAATGGATTAGCGCACTTCAAAAGGAACCACCGTGGGACTGACGAAACAAGAAGCACTGGATATGCTCGAATCCGATGACCTGGTGGGCATCGGAATGGCCGCGCACCAAATGCGCCTGAAGAAAAACGACCCCCGCGTCGTCACCTATCAAATCGACCGCAACATCAACTACACGAATTTCTGCACGGAATACTGCTCCTTCTGCGCCTTCTACGCTCCGCTCGGTTCGAAAGACGGCTACATTCTCTCGTTCGAACAGATCTACCAGAAAATCGACGAAATG
Source organism: Candidatus Acidiferrum sp. (assembly GCA_036522195.1). GTDB lineage: Bacteria > Acidobacteriota > Terriglobia > Acidiferrales > UBA7541 > Acidiferrum. The sequence goes on from DATDGF010000069.1 coordinate 26,333, forward strand.
CTCGCCCTCGGCGGCACCGGAATCCTTCTCCAGGGCGGATTGCATCCCGACTTGCAAATCGGCTACTACGAAAATTTGTTGCGATCTCTGAAGGCGCGTTACCCGCAGATTCATCTGCACTGTTTTTCCGCGCCGGAAATTTTGTGTATCGCGGAGGTAAGCGAAATCAGCATCCGCGAAACCATCCAGCGACTGATGGACGCCGGGCTGCAATCCATTCCCGGCGGAGGCGCCGAAATTCTAGACGATGAAGTTCGCGCGAAGATTGCGCGGCTGAAGTGTACCAGCGACGACTGGGAAGAAATGCACCGCGTGGCGCATTCGCTCGGACTGCGCACCACCGCCACCATGATGTTCGGCTGCGGTGAAGAGCTGCGCCATCGCGTGAATCACCTGGAGAGGATCCGCCGAATTCAGGAAGATACCGGAGGATTCACGGCCTTCATTCCGTGGGTTTTCGCCGCGGAAAATACCGCGCTTGGCAAGAAAATCCAGGAAACCACCGCGGTCGATTATCTGAAAACGCTCGCCGTCAGCCGCCTCTATCTCGACAATTTCGACCATATCCAGTCCAGCTGGCTCACCCCGGGAATCAAGGTCTGCCAGGTCGGGCTGCAGTTTGGCGCCGACGATGTCGGCAGCATCCTCATCGAAGAAAATGTCGTCTTCGCCGCCGGCGTAAGAAATCGCACCAACGAAGGCGAACTCCGCCGCATCATCTGCGACGCCGGCTTCATCCCTGCCCAGCGCGATACTCTCTATCGTTCCTATTCCTTGAAATAATCAAGACCCGGCTCAGGCCACAGGCTTCGGACGCAGGTGAATGGAAACATCCACCACCATGCCGTCCGGCAATTCGACATCTTCCAGAAGATAAAGTACTCCGCTACGAAAACGCGCCTGGACCTTGCGAGGTTCCGGCTTGCCGGTGGTGGGCTCGGGTTTCGCGGCGTGGGCTTCCGCTTTCTTCGCCGCGGGCGCGCGAGGGGTAACACCCTCCGAGGCGTCCAGTGCTTCGTTGGCAAGCGCATCCGCTTCGCGGTTCTGTTCACGATAGACGTGATCGATGCGGAACGATTCAAACCCCAGCGACATTTTCTTGGCGCGTTCGAATAGCGGCTGTAGATCTGGGCTTTTCACTTTGTACTGCCCGCGCATCTGCTTCACCAGGAGCTCCGAATCGCTCTCTACGCGCAGTGCCCGGATCTTGTGCTCCTGCGCGTAATCGAGTGCCGCGATCAGCCCGTAGTACTCCGCAACATTGTTGGAAAACCGGCCGATATACTTCTTCAGCGTGGCGACCAGTTCGCCGCTCCCATCGCGAATGACCACCCCATAAGCCGCCGGGCCCGGATTGCCGCGCGAGCCCCCGTCAATATTCACACGAAACGCAGCCGCGGCCGGTTTCGGCTCCGCAGCCGTCTCGGGAAACAGGCCTTTGCCCCGTGTTGTAGGTTTGCGCGGTGGCATCAGGAATTTGCTGCGGCTGTCGAGGATGCGTTCGGGGAACCACCCGCGGGATTCGCCACGGGAATCGGTTCCATCGAGTACTGGATCAGACCGCAGCTCTCGCAGCGAAAAACTTCTTCATTCGTCTCCGTGCGCAGTTCCTGAAGGATATGCGGCAGGACACGCATGCCGCAACCGCGGCATTGCCCATCGCGCGCCTCGGCCATGGCCGTTCCGTTATGGCGCTTGGCGATGCGCGCGAAAAGCTCCCGCAAGTCTTCCGGCACGGGAGCGATGATGCGCTCGCGTTCGGCAAGCACCGCTTCGAGCTGCTTTTTCTTCTCCGCCGCTTGCGCGTGAATCACTTTTCGTTCGGCGGCCACCGCTTGCTCGGCTTCTTTTAACCGGCCTTCGGCCAATTTCACTCGCCGCTCCAGGTCTTCGCCGGCCATCATAACTTCGAGCTGGCGGTCTTCCGCCTTGGCCACTTCCGCTTCCGCGGTAGCGATTTCATGCTGCAGCGCTTTGAAGGACTCGTTGGTTTTTACCGCCCCGCTCTGATCACGGTACTTTCGAGCGCGGTCTTTCCACTGTTGGACGTCGAACTCAAGTTTCTTGCGTTCCGCCGCGCCTTCCGTGTGGGTCGCCTTTGCTGCGGCAAGTTCCCCGCGCGCGACGGTCAGTTTGGCATCGGCATCCATAACACGCTTCGGAAAAGCCTCGAGCTCTGCTCGCAAAACGGCAATCTGGTGGTCAACGCGCTGGAGCTCAATCAGGTGAGGAATCGCCGGATGCATGGGTAGGTAATTCTAGCACAGCGCGCCGCGACCTTTGCGGGAAGCTCTCCCGACGGATAGAATGCCTGCGTTTTCAGCGAAATACGGTTCGGAGCACGAAGCCAGGGAGGAAAACCATGCCGCATGTCCAAATCATTTGGGTCGAGGGACGCACGCCAGAGCAAAAACGCAAAATCGCCGAGCGCTTTACCTCCGTACTGATCGAGGATGGCAAGGCAAAACGCGAAAACATCCACGTATCGTTTCACGACGTCCCGCCGACGAACTACGCCGAGGCCGGCGTGCTGGTGGTGGATCAGAAACGGGCACCATGAGCCGTCACAGCGCAAAATAAATCAGGAAGGCGGGAGCTCTCCTCGACCAACACGGGGAGAGCTCCCGAACTGTTGAATGGCTAGCCTGGCTCTACGCGCGAGCGTCTCGCCGGATCATGGACCAATCCAGGAAATATCCGATTCCCACCGCCAGCGGAATAATGCCAAACGCCGCCACCGTCCAGAGGTCTCGATCCCCCTGGAGCTGCGCGATCAGCCCGAAAGTAAGAATGTAGCCGAGTGCTCCGCTGACCAGCAAGATCCCCGCGCGCCGGGAACGCCCCGCCTGATTCAGCTCCGGCTCCATCGGAATCTCCACTCCTCGCGCAATCGCTGCCAGCCGCTCTTCGCTGCGAAGCCTGCGCACGCGGTAATAGGTATAGAGCGCGCCGAGGGGAACGCCCATCCCCAGAATCACCGCCACCAATCCAATCAATTCTCCGCCCATGCTGTGCTCCTTCTCTCATAAATGCGCCAGTGAGGCGTCGTTTATCGTGGGAACCGCTTTCAATAGGAAGTACGCCAGGGGTAGCTTGAAAGTTCCCGGAATTTAGACGGGATTCTGACTCGCCCCCGTGCCGCGCTGGTTTCCTGACCGAAGGTCAGTTGACTTCGTGAACTTGCATGCTTGAGTCGATCGCCAGGTTGGGATAGCGGATGGGAGACCCGGCTGGCGCCGAAGAGTGGTGCGCGGTGACGGTGAACTCGCCCCCGGAGCATTCCAGTGAATAGGAATATCCGTCGCGCTCGCTGCGGGCCATCGAAATGGAATTGCTGGAGAGGAGTTCGTCGAGCGTACCGCAATGCCCGTTCGTCGCTACATACCCGCGTTCAGCTTGCGCGATCTGCAAGAGATCGCTGCGCACGCCGGTGAGGCTGATTGCCTGCGTCGGCGCCGTGCCTTCATCCGTGGTCGGCATCTTCTTCAAATAAGCGCGGTAGATGACAAAAAATAGCGCGGCAGCCACCAGAATTCCGACAAGCAATCTCATGATTCAATTCTGGCCTCCAGCCGCGCCACTCGCAAGCAAACCTCATTCAAAGGTGCATAAGGAAACAACCCCGCTCTTTTTCCCTGCGCCCACAAACCGCTCTGCTAGACTCCACATTACCGCCGAATCCTCCTTCCCGGTGAATCGTACCCCTTGGACAAGCGAATAAACCGGACTGTGCCGCTGCTCGAGCTGCATGGCATTGAAAAGCTCAGAGACGAGGAGCTCGAAAAAGCTCGCACCATCCAAGCGGTCATGCTGCCTGCGGAATCGCTGCGCACGAAACTCGTAACCATCTCCCACGAATTCCAGCCAGTTTCAGTCGTGGGCGGCGACTTTCTGGACTATTTCGAGCTCCTCGACGGGACCATCGGTCTCTACCTCTGTGATGTCTCTGGCAAAGGCCTGTCAGCCGCGCTCTACGCTGCATTGGCCGTGGGGACCTTGCGCGGCGTCCACAAAACCGGTGCGTCCCAGAGCGATACTCTTGCCACTTTCAACCGCCGCCTGATGATCCGCGGCATGCCCCGGCGCCACGCGGCCATTCAATATGCGGTATTCGATCCCCGTAGCGGTGAATTGCATATCGCCAGCGCCGGCATGCCCGGCCCTTTTCATCTCTGTGCCGATGGTTGCCGCTCGCTCGGCCTCGCGGGCATTCCCCCTGGGCGTCTAAGTCCCGGCGATTCCGTCCTCTTCTGCACCGATGGCATTACAGAAGCGTTCGACCGGGATGGCGAGCAGTTCGGGCTCGAACGCCTCCAGGACCTCTGCAGGAATCAGCACCATTTATCGCCAACGGAAATATTGGGAAGAATTTTTTCCGCGGTTCAAGATTTTTCGCAAGGCCGCGAGCAGCACGACGATATGGCAGCAGCTCTGTTCCACTACTCCGGCTAGTTGATACCCCGGCAATGTGCTCACACCGCCATGTAGAGAGTGGGCAAAAGGCTCCGGGAATGCGATTGACAGCTCTGGCGCTCTCCAGTAACTACGATAGATACAGGCAATTGCGTTCCGGAACGTTATTTATTCAGGAGAATCCTCGATGCACACTAAGTCCCCTTCGGCCCTGGCCTTGCCCGTATTTCTCTCATTCTTGCTTACAATCCCGGCGGACGTCTGGGCAGCGCCCCAGACGGGCGGACAGCGCGCCGGTGAAGTCTCGCGCGTGATTCCCGCGGTCAGCATTGCGCGCGGCTCGAAGACCGTCTCGGCGTCCGCAAAATCCGTCGTGGATTGGCAAGACCTCGTCAACACCCAGGTGAACGCCCGCGCGCGAATCGCCCTGGACGACGGCTCCGTCCTCAACGTGGGCTCGGAATCCTCCATGAAGGTCGTCAAGCACGACGCCGGCGCACAGCAGACCGAGCTGGAGCTCACCTACGGCAAGCTCCGCACGCAAGCGCAAAAAATCGCCAAACCTGACGGTAAGTTCGAAGTGCGCACTCCGGCTGGCGTCGCGGGTGTCGTCGGAACGGATTTCTTCACCGGTTACGACAACTCGACCAGCACCATGAACGTGATCGTGTTCGAGGGCCTGGTGAAGGTCTGCAATCTGGCGGGCGTCTGCGTCCTGGTCAAAGCTGGGCAGATGACCAACGTCCGCAACGGCGACAATGCCGGACCAACTCCGCCGGCGCAGGCACCGCTCGACCTGCTGGTAGCAACCACCAAGGATACCGACGCAGGAAGTTCCGTGGGTCCCAATCCGGCTGGCCCTCATCTCGGCGTTTTCGGGACGATTGCGATCGTCGGCGCCGCTGTCGGCGTAGGTTTAGGAGTCGGTCTGACTCGCCCGGGGCGTACAGTGCAGATCGGCTGCAAGCCGAATCCTGCAACGGGACAGTGCCCCTAAATTTCTTAAGACGATTTTTCTCAAAACTCGCTTCCGTGGCCCTGGCTACTTTATCGGAGCCAGGGCCGTTCGTTCCCAGCGCAAGCTTGGCGCGGATTTGGTGCAACGATGCGGCCGCTCGAGCCGTCCAATAGAAGTGTTACGTGAAATGATAGAACCTGCCTTTCGGGCGGTTTGTACGGCCCTCTGCGGTAGCGTATACTGGGTGTTTCGCCACCCCGTCTAATAGCAAGTGAGGCTCCTTTTGACCATTTCGATTCGTAGTCGCGTGAATTCCCTGCTATTCGCACTGATTCTGCTTGGAACTGTGGCCCCTGCCAACGCGCAAGTGGAGCAAGCGGCTCCTCCCGATGCACAAGGGAAGCGCTCGCCGTTGCAGGTAGCGCAAGCCGCTCCTCCCAATGCACAAGGGAAGCGCTCCCCGCTCCTCGCAGCGCTGCAAACGGAACTCGAACGCTCCCTGAAAACCCTAGGCACGCTGGATCCCCCGGCCTACTACCTGAGTTACACCATCACCGATACCCAGCGCGTCAACGTCTCCGGCTCCAACGGAGCGCTCCTGAGCAGCGACGCCGCCCGCAACCGCTGGCTGGAAGTTTCGGTTCGCACCGGCAGCTACAACCTCGACAATTCCCACAAAGTCGGCGAACGCCAGATGCAGAGCGGCGGCCCCGGCACGCCTGTACCCATCGACGACGACGCCGAAGTTCTGCGCCGCGCCATCTGGCTGGAAACCGACAAGCAATACCGCGCCGCCTCCGAAGCGTTGATCAAGATCAAGACGGGAAAAGAAGTGAAAGTCGAAACTGCGGAAGGCCGCGCGCCGGATTTTTCGCGCGAACAACCACACACCTACATCGGCCCGCTCACTTCGATTTCGGTCGACCGCAAGCCCTGGGAAGAAAAAGTTCGCGCCTATACCAAGTCCTTCCGCGAATCACCCTCCATCATCAATTCCATCGTCACCTTTACCGCCCAGGCCCAGAACGCCTTTCAGGTCACCAGCGAAGGCACGCAATTGCAGTTCGGGCAGATTCGCTACCGTCTCGAGCTTTTTATTCAAGGTAAAGCCCCGGACGGCATGGACATTGACCGCTACTACAATTTCGATTGGGTGAATCCTTCCGAGGCCCCGGATGACAAAGCCGTCTACGCCGCGGGCGCCACCATGCGCAAAGAACTGGAGGGCCTGGTCGCCGCGCCCATCAACGATCCGATCGTTGGCCCGGCCCTGCTGACCGGCCGTGCTGCCGCGGTATTTTTTCATGAGGTATTCGGCCATCGCGCCGAAGGCCATCGTCAAAAGGACGTCACCGAAGGACAAACATTCTCCAAAAAAGTCGGCGAACAGATCCTTCCCAGTTTCCTCAGCATCGCCGATGACACCACCTTGAAGAAGCTCGGCACGCAGGACCTGCTGGGCTACTACCAATACGATGACGAAGGCGTGCCCGCGCGACGCGTCGTGCTCGTGGATCACGGCATCCTGAAAAATTTCGAAATGTCGCGCTCGCCGCTGACGGGCTTCCCCAATTCGAACGGTCATGGAAGGCGGCAATTGGGCGCGACACCCGTTTCGCGTCAAGGCAATCTGATCGTCACCAGCAGCAAAATGGTGAGCAACGCGGAACTTCGCGCCCAGCTCATCGAACTCATCAAAGCCCAGGGGAAGCCCTACGGCTTGTTGATCGACGACATCGCCGGCGGATTTACCTTTACTGGCCGCGGCCAGCCGCAAGCCTTTCAGGTGCTCCCGCTCGTGGTTTACAAAGTTTTCCCTGACGGGCGCCCGGACGAGTTGGTCCGTGGAGTCGATATCGTCGGTACGCCGCTTGCGGCCTTGACAAAAATCGTCGCGACCGGCGATACGCCGGAAGTGTTCAACGGCTACTGCGGCGCAGAGTCCGGCTCCGTGCCGGTCTCCGCCGCTTCCCCGGCTATTCTGACCTCCGAACTCGAAGTGCAGAAAAAGGAAAGCTCCACGGATCGGCCACCGATTCTGCCCCCGCCGGCGCACGACACCGTAAAAACCGGAGGCCAACTGTGAGGCTTTTGAACAGGATTGCCAGCGGTCTTCTTCTCGCGGCGCTGAGTTGTGCTACCGCTCCCCGCGCATTCGCTCAACAGGACAACGACCACACGCTCCAGGCGATGCGTGACGAAATGGCTCGCGCCAAAACCCGCCTCGAACTGAAAATTCCCGGCACCGACAAACCCGTCCGTCCTTACTACCTCGAATACCGCTTGCTCGACCTCGATGTGCGCGAAGTCGTCGCGGAATTCGGCACCATCTTCTCCAGCACGTCGGCGCGCAACCGCTTCATGGATGTGCAAGCCCGCGTGGGCAGTTACAAGCTGGACAGTTCGAATTTCGTTAGCGATGACGGCTTCCGCGGTTTCATCGGGCCCACCGGCTCCGTCGGCATCGACCGTGACTATGATTCGCTCCGCCAGGATCTGTGGATCGCCACCGATCAGGCCTTCAAGGAAGCCGTGGAAACTTACTCCCGGAAGCAGGCCTATCTCAGTAGCCTGGCTCGCCAATCGGATATCGACGATTTCTCCAAAGCCGATCCCGTGAAACTCATCGAGCCCTTGCTCACCCCCGATTGGACCAACCGCAACTGGGATCAGGAAGCACGGGAAACTTCGGCTGCACTTCGTGTCTTTCCTCTAATTTATGAATCGCGGGTCACCTATTACCTCGTCTATGCGACGGAGTATCTTCTTACCAGCGAAGGTACGGAAATTCGCCAGAACCGCACCTACGCCGCCATCGAATCCGGAATGAACGCTCTCGCCGACGATGGCGTGCCCCTGAACAATCTTTACGCTACCTACGCGCCGAAACCCGCGGATCTTCCAGGCGTCGACGCCGTTCGCAAAGGCTTGAATGTCGCGGCCACGGAATTGATGGCTCTCCGCGCCGCTCCCCCTGCGCAGGATTACACCGGTCCCGTTCTCTTTGAAGCCCGCGCTGCGGCGCCTCTTCTCGCGCAGGTTCTTGGTCCTGCCGTGAATGGTGCGCGGCCGCCAGTTTCCTTTACTCCTGTAATGGAACAGCTTTTGAGCGGACTAGGCGGTAAGAGTGATTGGGTTGGGAGAATCGGCGCAAGAATTCTGCCCACGAGTGTCACTGTGGTCGATGACCCCGGAGCCAAGGAATTTAAGGGCACACCTCTTCTCGGCGGATATGCAGTCGATAACGAAGGTGTTCGCGCGGAGAAAGTCACGCTCGTAGAGAACGGAAACCTCAAGGGCGAATTGATGTCTCGCCGCCCCGGGCCGGACTTCGGCGAATCCAACGGCCACGGACGCGCCGCGTTTCTGAACGATTCCAAGCCCACCATGAGCAACACTTTTTTCACCTCCTCGGAAACTCTTTCTCCCGCGGAGATGAAGAAAAAATTCCTGGACGCCTGCCGCGCGGAAAAGCTGAACTATTGCATCATCGTCCGCGAAATGGACAATCCCTCTCTCAGCCTGCTCCACCAGGAAGAGTTCTCTGAACTCCTGGCCAGTTACGGCGGCGGCGCTGGCACCGGCGATCGCTTGCCGCTGGTCGTTTACCGCATCTATCCGGATACCGGGCGCGAAGAAATGGTCCGCGGCGCGCGCATCATCGGGTTGAACACCCGCGCTTTGCGCAACATCGCCGCCATCGGCAACGACAATTTCGTTTACAACTACATGCAGAGCCAGGTCACCGGCTTTTCCGGCACCGCTTTCGGAGCGTTTGGCTCCGCCCAAGGCGGCTTGCCCGCCTCGGTGGTAGCGCCATCACTTTTCTTTGAAGAGCTGGAAGTCCGCGGAGCCCGCGGCGAAGCCAAGCGGCTGCCGCTCATGCCTCCGCCGCCGATGAGCGCCGCAAAGTAGTTTTTTTTCGACGGATCGTTCGCCATGAAAGAGTTCACCCGTAGGGGCCTCATTTACGGCGCCGCAACGCTTGCCGGCTACGGCTTGCTGGTCGGTGTGGAACGAGTCTGCCTTTCGGCTTTCGCGGATGATTCCGATCCAGCCGGCGACCCTGGTCCGGTCAAAATCGTAAAGTTCGCTGACGATGGCAAGCAGCTCGGCACATTCACTCTGCCGAAGATTCAAAAAACCAAAGAGGACTGGAAGAAACAGTTAACGCCTCTGCAGTACGACGTCACCCGGCGCGCCGCCACCGAATTCGCCTTCTCCGGCGCCCTCTACGATGAGCACTCCCTCGGTCTCTACCGCTGCATCGATTGCGACAGCGCGCTTTTTGATTCCCGCTCAAAGTTCGATTCCGCCACCGGCTGGCCCAGCTTCTGGGAGCCCATCGCCAAGGAGAATGTCCGCGAGAAAAAAGACTTCAGCATGGGTGCTCTTCGAACCGAAGTGACCTGCACTCTCTGCGACGCCCACCTTGGCCACGTCTTCACCGACGGCCCCGAACCCACCGGCCTCCGCTACTGCATGAATTCCGCCGCCCTGCGTTTCATTCCACGATCCTAATCCCAGCAGAAAAGAACGCCGTCGCGCGCCAACGCCGGACCGTGATTCCGTCTTCGTGGGGAATTATTGCTTTACATCCACAAGAAGATCGTCGAAATCGTTTATCGTCAGGCGATCGACTTTCCCGGGCAGCGTTACATCGATGGTCTCTACGGCATGCTTGGCGGAAATACTTCCGAGTCGCATACTCTTGTCACCCACGTGACCGTAGATCGGCACGACATCTTTCCAGGTGCCGGGGACTCCCGTGCGAGTTAATTCCGCCTTGAGCCTCGTCTTGCCATCGGGAGTCGCTTCCGCTGTGGAGCGAAACGTGTACTGTGAAATTCCTGTGCCATAAACATACTGGTTGAAGAACCAATCCATCTTGTGATTTCCGTCGAGGTCCATCGCCCCCGTCATGTGCTTTTCCACCATCTCCTTGAAATCCTCGGTCGAGGCGGCTTTCCCGCGGTAGGTGTTTACGAAATCCTGCATAGTCTCCTTGAATTGCTTATCCCCGTTGCGGCTGTCGTACATCATCATGCGGATCATGTGCAGCACATACGCGCCCTTCGGGTAAATGAGCCGCCGGGTAATGCCGCCGCCCGTGCGCGAGTTGCTGGCACGGTAGCCCATGGTCAGAGGGCCGACATCAATCGCTCGATAGCCTTGCGAATCGCGATCGAGGAGCAATTGACGTTCATCATTCCAGAATGCGACGAACTTCTTGGGATCTTTTTCGATCATGCTGAGGTACAGCGATGCGGACATGTCTGCGAACCCCTCGCTCATCCACTGGTCGCGGCTGGAACTAAATCCCACGGTGTGGCCCCACCATTGGTGCGCGATCTCGTGCGGTGTAACGACCTTCCAATACCCGCGATCGCCCCAGTCCAGGCCCAGTTGATGTCTGACCGTGGCGTCAAAGTAATAGCAGATGGGAATCCACACCAGTCCGGGCCACGCCTGGCCGAAGTTACAGGCTGTTTGCTGGGTAATCTGGAGATGTGAAAACGACGAGGGTCCGAAATAATCCGTGTAGAGTTCGACCGCAAGCTCTCCTTCGGCAAGCGCCTTCTTGTTGAGCGACGTCGTGTTCATCGTGCCCAAGGTCGCTTGCAGCGGACGTTCCCCCGGCAAATCGCCGTTGGCGGAGCGCTGCAGCGAATTCACCCAGCCCGGAGAATCCTCGTTGGCAAATGATTGAATGAAAACCTCGGGCTTCTTGAGCCTTGCTTCCTCAACTTTAAACCTTCCGAAACTGAATCCGGCAACCGTCTGAGGAACTTCGCTCTTCCAGACTGTGATGTTTTGTCCCCCGTCGTTGCTGTCGCTTACGAGCGCCCCCGTAACGGCGATCTTCATCCCCTTGGGAATGCGAAAGTCCATGTCATAAGAGGCATACTCACCAAACGCGGAACCCACACTATTGGGATACCAATTCTGACGTGCGATCGGGAAGTAGTTGCCGCCGCCTTCGTTGGAGACCGCTTCCTTGCCGCTGTACGTCGTCGTCACACTGAACTTCTCGCCCGCTGCCAGCGGCTTGGGCAAAATCACCGCAAAGTCCGCATCGTCGTTCTTGTCTTCCTGGATGAACGCAAGAGGTTGGCCTTCGGCCGTTACAGACTGCACACGAAGAGTGTGAAACAGTGAGAAAGGCACCACACGCAATCCATTACGCAAGGAGACAAAAGTGGTTGTCGCCTTCCCGGAGAGATTGCCGCTTTTTTCCAGGGAAGTCTCTAGTTGATGGTGCTCGATGCGCATGGCGCGGCCGACGGACTCCTTGGGCTGTGGCTTGGAAAAGCCGAAGGACGCCCAATCGCCCCACTTGTTATCGTCATAGGTCCAGAAGTCTACTTGACTCGAATCCGCGTTGGGATCGAGCGAATAAATCTCCTTGTCGTCATACCGCTTGCCGTGAATGAACGCCACGAACATCCCTCGTGGCTCGGAACTGAGGACCTCCCCGAGTAGCTCGGCTTCCAGG
>DATDGF010000070.1:0-27907 GCA_036522195.1 Candidatus Acidiferrum sp.
GACCTCGCGGGCAATGATGTCGGCGGTTACTTTTGCAGTGGCCCCGACGGTCAGCTTCCGCTCATCAAGCTGGATCAGTCCTTCGACCGAACCATCGATCAGCAGATCTTCATTGCCGGAGATTTCGCCTTTCACGTGCAGACTGGCCCCGAGCCGCGCAGTCGAGCGGTCCGCGGTCGAGCCCAAAGGACGCATGGCATCTGTACTCATTGCGGTTGTTCCCTCCCAAGTCGCCGGAGCGTTCTTCGGCGGCTGATTCGTTTGAAAGTTTCTTGGATCCGGTTGCCCCGATTGCGGCGCATCCGGTTTCTTATTGCCCCACATCGGTCCTCCCAAAAGGACAGCACCAGCCCGCGCAGACTTCCGGCTGGGGTACTCTAAACTGTATTCCCCGGGAGCGCGCGCAGCAATTAAAGTGTGAAAACGCTGTTCCAGACAGTTACTAGACTTTGGGACAGGATGCGCCAAGGCTAGGAGGCCATCCATGGAAAGTCTGCTGGACTGGCGCGAAAATGTAAAGTGCAGAAAGCCTCGCAGAAAGCTTCGAAGAGACGGGACAACTCCTGATGCGCTGATTAATCGGGCACTAACAAGTTTTCTTGTGATCGATAGTCGTATCAGCTCAACGATTGACTAGAACTATGAGACACATATGTCTTTGACTGAGTTTCAGCCCTCCGAACTGAAACGCGCTTACCAGATACTCGACGTTCCGCTCTCTGCCCCATCACATTCCATCAAACAGGCATATCGACGTCTGGTGAAGAGATGGCATCCCGATCGCTACGCAACCGAATCCGCGGCTCACGCTGACTCGGATTGGATGATGAAACTCGACGCTTACTCGAAAATTGAGGCTGCACCCTTACGCTATTTCATCGAGGCGATTCCGCTGGGCACCTCCTTCGACCTACAAGTCGAACGACAACATTTCCGAGACTTTTCCTAAGACCGACCGAATCGAGTTTTGGGTGCGTTTTGTTTGCGGGGCCGTGTTTGGGGTATTTGTGAGTCTTGACCTCGTTCAATTTCATAGAGTCTTCGCCGTCCTCGACTGGGCCATCGTGGGCATAATAATTGGTTCTGGTTTCGCCGCGGCGCGATACGGGGATAAGTTTTGGTACTCGATTTTCAGCGTTGGTGGCTCTGGCCATGAATTGCACCACCGCCACAAACAGATCGAATTAATTGCGCGGATAACGTGCTTCGGGAAGTTGGCACACCACCAATCTGCCCCTTCAATTTAAGCCGTGGGCTTGTCTGGCACGGGCTGGGTGGCGACGAAATCTTCGTGGAAGCGGCGGGAATAGGAATCAAGCAATTGCTGGATTCGCTCGTGGCTGGGCGACTTAAGGACGAAACCAACGTGGTGGTATTTCGTGATGCGATAGACGATTTCCGGATCAGTGTAGGCAGGCGTGTCAGGAGTTTCCTGCCGCGCGAGCGAAAGAACTACGCCGGCGTAGTCGCGACGCATCGGAGGAAGCTCGTAGGGCTGCTTCCCTGCCCCTACTTCCAGGCGCGCCCATTCGCGCCAGAGGTTGATGCCGCTGGCCGCTTCGATCAAGTCCGAAATGTAGGCGCCGCCGACGCGCGCGGCGACTTCGATGAAATAGAATTTGCCGTCGGCATGCGACTTCAGAAATTCGGCGTGCGTTACGCCCCGGACAAAACCGAGACCCTCCAGCAAATTGCGATTGAGCTGTTCCAGTGTTTTGGTTTCTTCTGCGTCATGCGGAAGCGTGCTCGTGGTGAATACCCCGCCGTGATGCGAGGTATCCAGCGGCGGGGTTCCGTAGGCATGGGCAGCCGCGAAAACGACACCGCGCTCGGACCCGACGCTGTCGACGTGAAAGACAGTACCGGGGATGAATTGCTCCAGCAGATAAAAAGACTGTTGATCGCCGAGCTGGTCCAGCCACGGCCATAGCTCGTCGGGGGAATGAATCTTTTTCATGCCGATCCCGGAGGCTTGCGAGCGCGGTTTAAGAAGCCACGGGCCGGGAACGCGTACCATGAATTCGCGAAGATTGTCGTAATTGAGGACATGGACGAACTCGGGCACGAGAACGCCCGCTTCCCTGGCCCGCGATCGCATGGCCAGCTTGTCGCGAAAATAACGGATAGTGGTAAGGCCCATGCCCGGAATGCGCAGGTGTTCGCGCAGCGCGGAAACATTTTCCATGTCGAATTCATCGAGCGCGACGATGCGGTCAATCTGCCGAGAGCGCGCGAAGTAGCTCACGGAATAGATCAGTCCTTGCAGCGGGAGATCTTCCGGCATGGTGAAAACATGATCGATGCATTCGAACGGCCAGTTGGCGTTGCGGAATTTCTCTACGGTCAGAAGCAGAACGCGGCAGCCAATGGCCTTGCAGGTGCGGATGAATTCCTGGCCCTTTTCGTAGGAGCTGACACAGAGGATGGTGAGAGGCCGGCCTTCCTGCATTCAACGCTCCCTGAAAACTGCACGACTTGAGCGCGGATTATACAGCGGGCTAGCGCGCCGGATAAAGAAATTCCAGCACGGGGCCGACGCGCTGGGCCCAGGCGAGTTCGTTGTGTTCCGCGCCTTCGACGCGTTCATAGTGCAGGTCGCGATCGAGCTGCCAGCCTTTTTCCAGCAACCCGTCGCGGAATTTCTCCACGTCTGGCACGATGCGCGGTCCTTCCCGGGTTCCGATGTCGAGCCAGATGCGCGGGCGGGGTTCGATGCTCGTCTTCTGAACAAAGCGTTGAATCACGAGCTGGTTCCACCAGACGGACGGGGATAAAGCGGCAATCTTGCCAAAGACGCGTGAATGCTTGAGGCCAAGGTAGAGAGAGACGAGGCCTCCCAGCGACGAGCCGCCGATTCCTGTATTTTGAAAATTCGAGAGGGTTCGATATTCGCGATCGACGAAGGACTTCACTTCCTCCACAAGGAACTTTGCGTAGCGATCGGCGCGTCCACCGCCAAGCCTGGGTACGGGCGTTGGCGTGTACTCGCGGATGCGCGCTTTGGTGTTGTAGATTCCCACGATGATGAGCGGCTCGACCGTTCCGCCCCCAATGCATTGATCCGCGGTCTGGCCGACGTGCCAATCCTGCCCGGGAATGAAAGAGGTGGCGCCATCGAAAAGATTCTGGCCATCCTGAAGGTAGAGAACGGGAAAATGCCGCCACGACTGTTCCGGGTACCCAGGCGGAGTGTAAATGATGATGTCGCGCTGATTGCGCAGGAAACGCGAGCGAAACTTTTCGAGCTTGCGGAGCTGTCCGGAACTCACGGTGCGATGGTCACCAGAAGATCTTTCGCCTCGACATGCTGTCCGGAAGTCACCATTAGTTTGACGATGCGGCCTGAAATTGGAGCGTAGATATTGGACTGCATTTTCATGGCTTCGAGGGTAAGAAGTTTTGCGCCGCGTTCCACAGTGTGATTGGCCTGCACGGCGATGCCGCTGATTACGCCAGCGGTTGGAGCGGCCACCTGGCCGGGATCGGCAGGATCGGCCTTTGGATGGGCGCGCTCAACGACTCGCAGCGCGCGATCGCGGACGTTCACTTCGCGCGGCTGGCCGTTCAATTCGAAGAAGAGCGTTCGGGTGCCGTCGGGATGAGGCTCACTGATGGTCAGGAATTTGATGATCAGCGATTTGCCGGATTCAATTTCGACGGTGATTTCTTCACCCGATTTCAGTCCGTAGAAAAATGTGGGCGTTGGCAAGACGCTGACGTCGGAATAGCTCTGCCGGAACTTGTCGTATTTCGTGAAAACTTCGGGATAGAGCAGGTAGCTCAACAAGTCATCGCGGCGGATGGCATGGCCGAGCTTCTTCTCCAGCGATTTTTGCTCTTCGTCCAACTTCACTGCTTCCAAATTCGCACCGGGGCGTCCTTTCAGCGGGGCCTGGCCGCGCAGAATGATTCTTTGCAGCTTCTTCGGCCAACCGCCGGGTGGGACACCGAGAACTCCGGAAAACATCTCGGCAACTGAATTCGGAAATGAAACGTCGTGTTTCTCGTCGAGCTTCAAAATGTCCGCGGGTTGCATTTCTTTGGCCATGAGGAAGAGCGTCATGTCACCGACGACCTTACTCGAGGGAGTCACTTTCACAATGTCGCCGAAAAGCTGATTCACTTCGGCGTACATTTTTTCCGCTTCGCGCCAGCGATGGCCCAGGCCCATGGCTGCGGCCTGCTCGCGCAGGTTGGTGTACTGCCCGCCGGGAATTTCGTGTTGATATAGGCGGGCTGAGCCGGCCTTGGGTCCGGAGTCGAACGGCAAGTAATAACTTCGGACCGTCTCCCAATAATCGGAACACTCGTTGAGCGTTTCGCGGGCGAGTTGCGTGTCGCGCGGCGTATGGCGCAGAGCTTCGACGATGGAATTGAGATTTGGCTGGCTGGTGCCGCCGCTCATCGCTGCAACGGCGGCGTCCGCAACATCAACTCCGGCGTCCGCCGCTTTCAGCACGGAAGCGGCGCTGATGCCGCTGGTATCGTGTGTGTGAAAATGGATCGGGATAGCAATTTCCTCGCGCAGCGTTTTCACCAGTTCGAACGCGGCATACGGTTTGCACAGGCCGGCCATATCTTTGATGGCAAGAAAATGTGCGCCGCGTCTTTCGAGCTGTCTGGCCATCGCGACGTAATATTTCAGCGAGTATTTCGGCCGGCCTTTGTCGAGAATGTCGCCGGTGTAGCAGATGGCCGGCTCGCAAACAGCTCCGGTTTCGAGAACTGCGTCGATGGAAACGCGCATGTTCTCGATGGAATTGAGCGAATCGAAAATGCGGAAAATATCGATGCCCTGCGCATGGGCTTCGCGGACAAACTCGATGATGACGTTATCGGGATACGAAGCGTAACCGACCGCGTTAGCCCCGCGAAGCAGCATCTGGAAACAAATATTAGGGATGCGCTGCCGGAGTTCGCGCAAGCGCTGCCAGGGATCTTCATGGAGAAAGCGAAGCGCCGTGTCAAACGTGGCGCCGCCCCACATCTCCAGAGAGAAAAGATTCGGCAGGTGCTGCGCAACCGCGTTTGCGGTGGCAAGCAGATCGAAGGTACGGGCGCGTGTAGCCATCAGCGATTGATGAGCGTCGCGAAAAGTCGTATCCGTGATCAGCAGTCGTTTCTCTTTGCGCGCCCAGGCGGCAAATTTGTTGGGGCCAAGTTTTTGGAGAAGTTGCCGCGTTCCCGGCGACGGGACGATTCCCGCGGCGGCGGGAATCACGGGCGTTTCAAATTCTTGCGGAGCCTGCTTCCCTTTCACTTCCGGGTTGCCGTTGAGTATCACATCGCCAACATAGGAGAGCAGCTTGGTGGCGCGGTCACCGCGGCTCGGAAAGCGGAATAATTCGGGAGACTCATCGAGAAAGGAAGTCGTCACCTCGCCCGCGCGGAACTTCGGGTGGTTCACGACGTTTTCGACAAACGGAATATTCGTTTTTACGCCGCGAATGCGGAATTCCCGGAGCGCGCGGTCCATGCGCTGGCATGCCTCGGGCAGATTCGAACCCCACGCGGTGACTTTGACGAGCAGCGAATCGTAATACGCCGCAAGCATCGCGCCGGCATAGGCGGTGCCGCCGTCGAGGCGAATTCCGAAGCCAGCGGGGGAACGATACGTGGAGATTTTTCCGTAGTCCGGCGCGAAATTCTTTTCCGGATCTTCGGTGGTCACGCGGCATTGCAGAGCAGCGCCATTCAGCGGAACGCTCTCCTGCTTCGGTAAAGACATCGGCGGCTCATGCAGTTTGTGGCCTTGTGCGACGAGAATCTGCGAGCGTACAAGATCGATGCCGGTGATCATTTCGGTCACCGTATGCTCGACCTGGATGCGGGGATTGACCTCGATGAAATACCACTTCTGCGAGTCGACGTCGAAGAGAAACTCGACCGTGCCGGCGTTGTGATAGCTGGCTTTGCGCGCGAGCTGCACAGCCGCGTCGCACAGTTCGCTGCGAATGCTCGCGGAAAGATTCGCTGCCGGAGCGACCTCGACCACTTTCTGGTGGCGGCGTTGCACGGAGCAGTCGCGCTCGTAGAGGTGCAGCAAACTCCCGTGTTGGTCAGCGAGAATCTGGACTTCGAGATGCCGCGCACGACACAGATATTTTTCCAGAAACACAGAAGCGTCGCCGAAAGCGGAGCGCGCTTCGCCCTGGGCTTCTTCGAGCAGCGTTTCGAGCTGCGAGCCATCGCGGACGACGCGCATGCCGCGCCCGCCTCCACCCATCGCGGCTTTCACAATGACGGGATAACCAATTTCCTGCGCGATCGTGCGCGCTTCCGCAACAGACTTGACAGGGTTCTCGGTCCCGGGCAAGACAGGAACTCCGGCGGAAGCCGCAAGCCTGCGTGCCGCGATCTTGTCTCCGAGCAGTTCCAGCAGCTCAGGGCGCGGACCGATGAAGGTAATGCTGGCTTTCTGGCAGGCGCGGGCGAATGCGGGATTCTCGGAAAGAAAACCGTAACCGGGGTGGATGGCGTCCACACCTTTTTCTTTCGCGAGTGCGATGATTCCGGAGATGTCCAGATAAGCCTCTACAGGGCCTTTGCCGGCGCCGATCCGGTAAGCCTCATCGGCTTTGAAGCGGTGCAGCGCCAGACGATCCTCTTGCGAATAAATCGCTACCGTTCGCAAGCCGAGTTCGTTCGCGGCCCGGAAGATGCGAATGGCGATCTCGCTGCGATTGGCGGCGAGCAGTTTATGAATGGGTTTGGCCTTCTTCATATCTGGAACAAAAAAATACATCGCGCGAAATTCTACATTGTTTTCACGAACACGTCGCGACCCGGCTGCGCTTTTTCTAATCTTCCCCACAAAGAAAATTCATGGTGTCCGTGAAAAAAGCATGGCAGGACAGTTTCGGGATTGGCCTATTGCATCGGAGTGCGCGCCTGCGGTGGGGTTGCCGATGAACCGGCCTCCGCCGGGGCCGGCACGGCAGCCTTCAATTGTTCCAGCTGCTCTTGGACTTTCGCCCAAGCCTTCGGATTGCTCTTCGTGGCATACGCTGCGGCCGGATCGGAGAAAAAGCTCAATAACTCTTCGCGCATCTCCGGCGGCGTCCCCGCGAATTTTTGTGCCGCCAGCCTGTCCAGCAGCTCGGCTTGCGCATCGTCGTTCAATTTGTATTTGCCGGGCCCGGCTTCCTCGCCCAAGTCAAAGTTGTCATTCGGCAATGCCAGTTTTCCGTCGCCCCATGCCGTGAGCAGCTCGCGATAACGATCCAGAGTGGCATTGAAGCTTGCCCGAAACATCCGCTGTGTTTCCGGAGTAGGCGTCTTGAACTGGAGAACCTTGAGCGGCCCGAATTTGGGAATAATGCGGTAAAGAAACGCGAGAAATTTTTCGCCAAAGGTCGGCTTCTGATAGTCCTTGCCCCAGTCCTTTTCATAGTTCGAACGCGAAAGGTTGTAGCGGAATTTTCTCTGCGTCATCCCCGGCAAGTCGTCCTTGATTTCGTCCTTCTTCAGCGTCCACGCGATCTTGGTAGCTTTTGGAATCGTTTTGCTCACCCCGCGGCGGTAAGAGTTGAGCGCTTTAGTTTCGTTGGAGAGGATGTCCTTCATTTCCAGCCCGTAAGTCTCCCGAAACGCCTGATTGAGCACGGGCTGAGACACTTCGAACCCGATGAAGTCGTGGTAACCGTCAGGGGCGTAGCTTTCCTGTGCTACCTCCAGCACATCGAAGCCGAACTCCGTTTTTGCATGGGCTAGCGGATCTTCTTCGTAAGAGACGCTGTCTCCATACTTCTTCTTGAGTTTCGGATAAAGGATGGGAACAGCGCGGTTGGTGGCCATGCGGTGGCCGTTGTTGTCAGCGGCGTAGTGAGCCAGCGACCCCAGGGCAAATGCATACTCATCTAAATCTTTCGAATCGTGCAGGAGAGCCAGTATGAAATCACCACTGCGCACGTAGTGGGTCAGTTCACTGAAAAAAGGACTGCCGTAAGGGTAGTACCCCATGTCCTGAATAATGGAGCCGCCGTAGGCGTAGGCCTGGGCCCCGCTGAGCTCCTCTTCCGTGGCTTGCGGAAATCGCATCAAGAGCAGGGGTTTGAGATTTATCTCCCAGACGGCATCGATGATGGCCTCATGCGCGAGCACCGCGTATCCCTGTGCGGGAGCCGGCCAAACAAGCGCGAGCGCCAAGATGCAGACGAATATTCGTCGGAGCCGTTCGAACGGCCGCTTCATTTTCTCGAAAGGCGAATAGGAGCCTCGCAGAAACCTCTTCTTCACAAAGTGCACGGGCTGCCCCCTCATGGCTTCAAGAGGGGCTGGGCAAAACGAATCGGAACACCAAAATTTGAACCGCCAAATCCTCTGACCACCGCAAACGTCACTCCAATCACTTCTCCATCGCGATTGATAAGCGGGCCGCCCGAACCTCCGGAAGTGGTCTGCGCGTCATACACAATCTTGTCAGGCAGCACGTCGCCGATGTGCCCTTGTGTGACCAGCGGGCGAATCAGTTTGCGGCGGAGCAGTTCGTCGACCACTTTTTTCGGATTTCCGCCTGTGGTTTTGGCGATGTCGCTCACGGCATCCTCGCCGGCGCGCGCCAGAATCGCGCTGATTCCGGTGGCATAGCCCAAAGAGAGCAACGTCTGCCCGCTGACCGCTGCTTCCTTGCGCCCGTCCAGCTTCAGGATAGGTTTTTTCAAACCGGACAAATCGCCTTTTACGGTCGCGAGATCCGCTTCTTCAGAAATCTGGGAAATGCTGACGGGAATGCCAGCCGTGGCGTCGGGAAAATAGGCGGTGAGTTCGGCGATGCCTGGATTCAACCCCTGGCTGAGAACGGCGGCAAGTTCGTCATTCTTCCACCACGGTTGCACGACGTGATGATTGGTGAGAATACGGCCTTCGCCGGCGATGAACCCGGTGCCGAAGAAGTCCGCGCGAACTTCCGGCGCGCGGCCTTCCAGAGTGTAAATAGGATTGCCCTCACTGTCCTGCAGCGGCTCTCCATTGGGATTAATCCCTCCGTAGCGCAACGGACGGCCAGTGTCCCGGTCAATAAAGGACACCGAAACATGGAGGAGGCAGACGCTGGGTGCATAGGCGCGAATCACCTCTTCCGCGCTCTGTGACTCGGTCTCCACACGCTGGAGGCGCGTGGTGGTCTCCGCAAGCTGCTTGCGAAGTGAAGAGACCTCGCCGGGCTCGGCGCTCGAGATTTTCTGCCGCAGCTCTTCCGATTGCTGCTGGAGCTGTTGCTTCTGGACAAGGACATCGGATTGCTGCATCTCAGCACGCGCGCTGCGTGCGGCCGCGACCAACTGTTCCTGACGGTGAACGCCGCGCTCGAGCTGGGCGATCACGGAATAAGCGCGGTTCGCTTCCTTATTCGCACGGTGGGAAAAAAGAAAAAAGATTCCTGCAATTACTAACGCGACGGCGAAGAGCGCTGATACCCCGATTTTCAGAGCGCGCTCAAGCGAAAAGGCATCGCGAGTCATCTTTTCGGTTACAGCTAGCGCCTGGAATGCGGTCTGCGCCATCTCTCGCCCTTCGTCGGCGATCCTGGTTTTTTCCCGCAGTTCTTCGATCGAATGCTTCCCTCGCAATTGTGCACGCACGCGCGCGAGCAATTCGGCAGGTTCCCACGGCGTGGAGAGAACCTCGTCGGCGCCGAGCTCCAGGGCGCGTGCCCGCTCCGCTCCGCCGCCCCGGGTCAGCAGAACCACGCGCGTATCGGCAGTCAAAGAATTACCTTTGACTTCGGCAAGCGCGTCACAGCACTGGATGTCGGCGATGTCCGCGGAGAGAAGCAGAAGGTCCACGCCTGCGTCTCGAATGAATTTAAAACCCTCTGCTTGAGAGGGCGAAACCGCAACCTCGTAGCCAGCGGAACGCAGCAATCCTTCAAGCGAACCGCGTAAGTCCGCTTCGGCGCCGACGATTAGAATGCGTTCGCGTTTTGAAGGCAAGCTTGCGGCCTCTTCCTGCGCCTGTTGTTCTTAAATCCTTCGTTCTCAGGCCTTGCATTCCTGCAGAGACGCATGCGGCAAGGACTGCAAGAATAGCTGTTTCAGAACTTCTCTGCTCGCATTTGAATTCTGGCACAAAACGACTCGCAGCGAAAATGGAGTTAGGTACTGCTGGGGGGGAAAGGAAGCCATTCAAAGCAACTGCGCAACAGCTCAGCGTGATGCTCGAAAGAGGCTGGTCCCGCGAATCACGCCTAGTATTTTCTCAGCACGCCGATGACGCGGCCCTGGATTCTTACGTCGTTGGCCGCAACGAGAATGGGAGCCATCTCGGAATTGGCGGGTTGCAGGCGAATCTTGCCCGCCCCCTCGCGATAAAAACGCTTCAGGGTAGCTTCATCCCCGTTGACGAGAGCAACGACGATGTCGCCAGCGTTCGCTACCTGGGTCTGCTCGCACACAACATAATCGCCGTCCATGATGTGGTCTTCGATCATGGAACTGCCTTTGACTTGGAGTACAAAAGAATTCCCGCCACGTGCGAAATCCCCAAGGGAAAGCGTCTCTCGCTCTTCAACCGCTTCCAGCGGACGGCCCGCCGCGATACGGCCTACAAGTGGAAGTTCCTGGATCTTGCGCTCCATCACCTGATCCTTCACGGACTTGGGCAATTGGACAATTTCGATGGAGCGGCTCTGGTTGTAGCCGCGGCGGATGAAGCCCTTCTTTTCCAGCGTGGTGATGTGCTTGTGCACCGTCGCGAGCGACGTGAGTTTCAGGCCCTTGCCAATCTCTTCAAAGCTTGGCGCGTAACCATGCTTGGTCTCAAAAGCCACGAGGTAGTCGAGGACTTCTTTTTGTCGTTTCGTCAGGGCCATCTTCGCGCCTCCATCTGCAAAAGTTATCCACAGGCACTTTAGGCGAAAAGAAAGCGAACGTCAACAGATTCTTTTTCCGGCTTGCCGGCGAGCACCCTATCGCGATTTGACTCTGTACTCTGCCCGGCACTTCGTCTTACTTCTCGTCTGTGTCCGGGGTCACTACTGATCTCCAGGAGAAAACGACATTTACAGGCTTTCCAGTTGAACACACTGTTGCTCAACTGCCTCTCTGATCACCGCGCGCGCACCGGTATGATATCCTCTAGATGTCGGCTCCTGGCGGGCTGCTTTCGAAGCCATCCTTTCACCGCACCGCCTCTTCTCTTGAATGGAGCCGTGCTCCCCTGGGGGAAGTTGGGGAGTTCATCGATCAGGGGAGGGTTCGGGCAAGCATGTCTACACTCGCAGAAATTCCACTGGTAAAGCACAAGCGCGAAGTGATCGATCAGGCAGTGATCCGTTTCGCGGGCGATTCCGGCGACGGCATGCAGATCACCGGCAACCAGTTCACGAACACCGCTGCCCTCTACGGCAACGACATTGCTACCTTCCCGGACTACCCCGCCGAGATTCGCGCTCCTGCAGGAACCATTCCCGGTGTCAGCGGATTCCAGCTGCACTTCTCTTCGAATGAAGTTCACACGCCGGGCGATGCCATCGACGTGCTGATCGCGATGAACCCGGCCGCCTTGAAGGTGAACGTAGCTGACCTGAAAGCCAACGGGATCCTGATCGTCAACAGCGACAGCTTCACGGAAAACGATCTCCGCAAAGCGCAAGTGACTTCGAATGCGCTGGAGGATCATTCGCTGGATAAGTTCCGGCTCTTCCCCGTGGAGCTCGAACGGCTGACGCGGCGTTCGCTGGAGCATCTCGGCCTCGACGCAAAGTCCATGGATCGCTGCAAGAACTTCTTCGCGCTGGGCATGTGCTACTGGCTCTACAACCGCTCGATGGAGCCGACCGTTCGCTGGATCGAAGATAAATTCAAGAATAAGCCGCTGCTCATCGAGGCCAACAAACTCGCGCTCAAAGGGGGTTATTCTTACTGCGAAGCGACCGAAGCGTTTCAAATCAGTTATGAAATTCCACCGGCGCAGCTCACGCCAGGTTTGTATCGCAGCATGAGCGGCAATCAGGCGCTGGCGCTGGGGTTTGTGACCGCATCCCAAAAATCAGGTCTCACACTTTTCCAGGGCAGCTACCCGATCACTCCGGCGTCGGATATTTTGCACGAGCTTTCCCAGTATAAAGACTTCGGCGTGATGACCTTTCAGGCCGAAGATGAGATTGCCGCCATCACATCGGCCATCGGAGCGGCCTATGCCGGTGCGCTGGCCATCACCACCACCTCCGGCCCGGGAATGGCGTTGAAAACGGAAGCGATGGGGCTTGCAGTGGCCGTCGAGATTCCACTTGTTATTTGCGACATCCAGCGCGGCGGACCGTCCACCGGTTTGCCAACCAAGACCGAGCAAGCCGACCTGTTGCAAGCGCTCTTTGGCCGCAACTCAGAAGCGCCGATTCCTGTGCTCGCTGCCTCGACTCCGGCAGATTGCTTCTGGGTGGCCGTAGAAGCCAGCCGCATCGCCATCAAGTACATGGTGCCGGTCATCATTCTCTCCGACGGTTACCTTGCCAACGGCGCGGAGCCTTGGAGAATTCCGGAGTTGAGTGACATTCCGGATTTTCCCGTGACATTTGCGACCGATCCCATCGGGTTCCAACCCTACAGGCGCGACCCACAGACTCTCGCACGGCCGTGGGCGGTTCCCGGAACACCCGGACTTGAGCATCGCATCGGCGGCCTTGAGAAGCAGGACCCCACCGGAAATATAAACTACGAACCGCTGAACCACGAAAACATGGTGCGCATCCGCGCCGCGAAGGTTGCGGCGGTGGCACAGGAAATCCCCAACGAATTGCCGGCCGGCGATCCCGAAGGCGATTTGCTGATCGTGGGCTGGGGCTCGACGGCCGGATCCATCACCTCCGCGCTCAAGGCCCAGCGCGCCAAAGGCCGGAAAATCGGCCATTTGCACCTGCGCTATCTCAATCCGCTTCCGTCAAATCTGGGAGACATTTTCAAACGCTATAAGAGAATCCTCGTCCCCGAGCTCAACATGGGCCAGCTCCTGTGGGTTCTGCGTGCGAAGTATCTCGTAGACGCCGTGGGCCTCAACAAAATTCAGGGCCGCCCGTTCAAGCAAGCCGAACTCGAACAAAAAATCGAGGAGATGTTGGGCCTCTAGGAGAACCGAACATGGGAACAGCAACTCTGCCGCCTCCTCTGACGAAAAAGGATTTTCAAACCGACCAGGAAGTGCGCTGGTGCCCGGGATGCGGCGACTACGCGATTCTCTCGGCGGTCCAGGCCGTTTTTCCGGAGCTCGGCATCAAGCGTGAAAATTTCGTCATCGTTTCCGGCATCGGCTGCTCCAGCCGCTTCCCCTATTACATGAACACTTTCGGCTTCCACACAATTCACGGCCGCGCACCCGCGGTGGCCACCGGTATCAAAGCCATTCGCCCCGACCTGGAAGTTTGGGTCGCCACGGGAGACGGAGATGCGCTTTCGATTGGTGGCAACCACACGATTCATATGCTCCGCAGAAATGTCGGCATCAAGGTCTTGCTGTTCAACAACAAAATTTACGGGCTGACGAAAGGCCAGTACTCGCCGACTTCGGAACTCAACAAGAAAGCCAAATCGACGCCGTTTGGCTCTTTGGACCGGCCTTTCAATCCCGTTTCGCTGGCGATTGGATCCGAGGCGACGTTTGTAGCCCGCTCTGTTGATGTTTTTCAGGGCCACCTGAAAGACACGTTGAAGCACGCCGCCGCGCACAAGGGTTCGGCTTACGTGGAAATCTTGCAGAACTGCAACATCTTCAACGACGGTGCGTGGTTCTCACTCACCGACCGCGACGCCCGCAGCGAGCACGTCCTTCAACTCGAACACGGCAAGCCGCTGGTCTTCGGGAAGAACCGCGACAAAGGGATTCGTCGCAAGCCGGACGGCGACTTCGAAGTCGTGCAACTCGGCAACGGCATCACCGAGTCTGACCTGGTCGTTCACGATATGCACCACCCGCGGCCATCCTACGCTTTCCAACTCTCGCACATGGAGCACATGACGGATTTCCCCACGCCCATCGGCGTTTTCCGCGCCTGGGGCAATGTGCCCCGCTATGAGGAGGTAATGAATCAGCAGGTTCAGAATGTCATCGCCAAGCGCGGCCGCGGCGACTTGAGCAAACTTCTGCGTGCCGGTGACACCTGGGAAGTGAAGTAGATTCCTTTCCAGCAAGCAAATAGATTGCACGGGAGTTTGAAAATGGCGCCTCAGCAGAATAGGGTGTGGCGCTTTTTCTTTTACCTGCGCGATGTCTTTCCCAGGTCCTTTATAACCTATTTGCAGTAAGGGACGCGACACATCTAGCTCCTGTAAGTCCTTTAGTTTCAATCACCAAAGAACAATCTGCCGCGACATTGTACGACATACCGACCTTCCCGCACCTTGGCGTTCCTTGTCGCTTGAGCTTCCTTTGTTCACCGCGTAGGGTCATCACACCGGACGAAGAATTCCGGAAAACTATGAGGCCTGCGCAATGTTCTACAAATACCTGCATGTAACCTTCGTTGGCGTCGTCGCGACACTGCTGGACTCCATCGTCGTCGCGGAGTTTGCCGGTTACTGGTTGCACCGTCTTCTGCACAGCGACAGAATCCCAGCCCTCAGCCGGGGCCATCTGATCCACCATTTTCTGATCTATGGCCCCCGGCAACCCATGCGTGCCGAGGACTATCACGACGCGACCGACAGCCGCTTCTCCCTGGGCAATGTCGGGCTCGAGTGGCTGGTGCCATCCGCCATCATTCTCTTTTTCTGTTGGGGAGTGATGGC
The DNA here is from genome assembly GCA_036522195.1 of Candidatus Acidiferrum sp. Lineage (GTDB taxonomy): Bacteria > Acidobacteriota > Terriglobia > Acidiferrales > UBA7541 > Acidiferrum. The sequence goes on from DATDGF010000070.1 coordinate 14,721, forward strand.
GTTGCTGGGAGTTCCACTGGCATATCAGGTCCTTGCGCTCTGCACGCTGCTTGCCTGGCCCATCCTCATGTTCAGCTACCTGCATGACCGTATGCACATCGAAGATTTCTGGATGACCAGGGTTCCTATTCTCTGCACGTGGTTCTTGAACGCGCGGAGGTTGCACGATATCCATCACCGTAGCGTGGACCGGGAAGGGTTCATGGACACCAACTTCGGCATCGGTTTCTACTTCTTCGACCGCTGCTTCCGGACCATGGCGAAGCGCCATCGCCCTTTCAATTGGAAAGGCTACCAGACGGCGCTGAAACGATATGGACTGGATGAGCCGGAACTTCTTTCGCTGGAGGGCTGCAGTAAGTCGCTTTTTCAAAAACGGGTCCCCAGGTAATCGTGCACATTCGATTCTCCAGTAACTCCTCTCAAATTAAATTGTGAAACCTCCGCCGTTCTGTTACATCAAATAGAGGCAACCGCGGAGTATCCCCGTCATGGTAGATGCTTCAAAACTCGGAGGTTTCGCCCTCATGGGTGATGCCGATCCTGTACCACAGAGTCTCTTTCTGTCGCATCCGGAGCAGGCCAAAACGCTTCTGCTCTTGTATGAGGTGAGTCGCGAGCTTACTTCCATCCTCGAGCGAGAAGAACTTCTCCTTCGCGTCGCACAGCGCGTCAAGAAGTTGGTCAACTACCACACCTTTAGCGTGATGCTCTGGAACGAGCAGACGCAGCTCCTGGAAAGCGTATTTGCCATGCGCAGCGACGAATCCATCCCTGTTCGTCTTCAGCTGCCGCTTCACCAGGGCTTGACGGGCACTGCGGCGGGCCAGCGCCGTGCCTTGCGGATCAACGACGTCCGGGATGATCCGCGCTACATCCTCTGCGAGTCGGGAGTGGAAGCGCGTTCTGAGCTCGTCATTCCTCTTTTTTTGCGGGATCGTCTCATCGGCGTCATGGATCTGGAGAGCACCGTTCCACACGCCTTCACGGCGGAACATGAACGCATGCTCGTCACCCTGGGCTCATATGTAGCGATCGCGCTGGAAAACGCACGGCTTTACAAGGAGGCGCGCGAAGGCGAGCAGCGGCTGCGGAACGAACTCGACACCGCACGGGAAATCCAGCGGCAGCTTCTACCGACCGGAGCGCGCGAGGTCCCAGGTCTCGATCTCGCGGCCGCGTACGTCCCCGCGCGCGAACTGGGTGGGGATTTTTACGATTTTCTTCCGTATGGCAAAGGCCGGCTGGCGTTTGCGCTCGGCGATGTATCTGGTAAAGGAACCGCGGCGGCGCTCTATGCTTCGCTGGCCATCGGCACGATTCGCGAAATCGTCGTCGACCATAACGGCGCGCCGGCGGAGATGCTCGCGCTCCTGAATCAGCGCCTTCTTGGCGCGCGGCTTGACTCGCGCTTCATCGCCATGCTGTTCGCCGTCTACGATGCGCCGACACGGCGGCTTACACTTTCGAATGCCGGCGGGCCCTATCCTCTTCTCGTTCGCGATGGCGTGGTTCAGCCGATCCGTTTGGAAGGCGTGCCGCTCGGCCTGCTCCCGGGAACTGACTACGACGAGATGACCCTTGACCTGCAACCGGGAGACGTTGCGCTCTTCGCCTCGGATGGCATTCTGGAATCGGAAAATGCCGATAAGGAGGAGTTTGGTCCCGAACGTCTCGCGGACATTCTCGCGGGGCTTTCTCCTGAAGACTCAGCAGGCAGCATCGCGGAACACATTCTCCGGGCAACCGACCTTCATGGCGGCGTTGGAAATTCCCCGCATGACGATCGCACTTTGCTGGTCCTCCGTGTGACGGACGAATCGGCTTCCGACTTTTCGAAACTTCCGATTATCTACTGAAGATTGCCCTTTTGTTTTGCGGGGAGTTGAAGAGAAGCTTTCTTTTCCACAACAACTAGTGTCCTTCTACGTTGCTGGAAGGAACGACGTTGGCCTGCAGGACGCCAGGGTTCTTCAGCGCCGGGAGCCACTTCTCCCTTAGCGCCGCAAACTCCGGCATATTTTTCTTCGAAACGGGATCCGATGGCGGCAGCCCCAGCTTCTCGAAGTTCTTGTATTGCCCTTTCTCCATGATGCGGAAGTCGAGGTGCGGGCCCGTGGATAGGCCCGTGCTCCCCACCAGGCCGATGGTCTTCCCGATTTCGACGTGTTCCCCGGTGCGCACGAACATGCGTGACAAATGGAGGTACATCGTCTCATATCCGTTGGAGTGCGCGATCTGCACCATGTTGCCCTCGCCGCCCTTACGGCCGGCAAACACCACGCGGCCGCTTCCGATCGTCTGCACGGGTGTCCCCACTGGCGCGCCGTAATCCGTCCCCATGTGCGGGCGATAGGTCTTTAGAATCGGATGGAACCGTGCCTTGCTGAAGTGCGAAGTCACGGGCGCCCCGAATTTCAGTGGCGAGTGGAGAAAGGCCTTCTGCAACGACTTTCCATCGGCCGAGTAATACGCAGGCCGCCCGGTTGGATCGTGGAAAAGCAAGGCCTGGTATTTTTTCCCCGCGTTTTCGTATTCGGCAGCGAGAATCCTTCCGTACCCGGCTGTCTGCCCGTTGGCATATTTTTTCTTTTCCAGCACGATGCTGAACGTGTCCCCCTTGCGCGGGTCGGTATAAAAATCGAGGTCATATCCGAAAATCTGGGCCAGGCGCATCGCCAACTCGGCCGATTCACCCGCATCTTCCACGGCATTGAAGAGCGAATCGTCCACGCGGCCGGCGACTGCATCGATTTCCGTTTTTGAAGGAATCTCCTTGATCTGCGCCGTGAATCCGCTGTCCTCCGGAACGATCTTCAACATGCGGTCGGGATCGATCTTGTAGTCAATCTCCCGCAGCGTGCCTTCCACCGAGCGCCCCACGGTAATCATGTTGCCCGCGCGCACCTGGCGCAGGTTGAACGCGCGTTGGGCTGCCGCGGAGGCGTTCGCCGCTTCTTCCGGGCTCAAGCCAAATTTCTGGAGGGCCGCGACGAAATTTTCCCCCGTCGGAACTTTCTTTTCCGTGGGAAGGATCACTTCTTCGCGGATGCGGGCCGCCTCTTCCTTGGCCAGCTTTACCTGGCGTTCGAATTCCGCGGTTGTGGCCAGCCTCTGCTTGAATGCGTATCCAAGTGCGGCAGCGCCGGCGGCACATACCAACATCAGCACTAGTAAGAAACTACGTTTCACATTTCCCCCAAGCCACTCGCCACTAGGATTCGATGGCGCCCCACTCGCTGGAACAACTCTCTGCACCTGTCTTGGCAGAGTAACGCACGTATCTCTTGTGTCTCAACATCAAGTTCGCGTCAAACACCATTCGCGAAGGCTGCGCTCAATCGTTCAACTGCTTGAAGTCACTGAAATTCGGCACAATGAGAGAAGGCAAGGAGTGAAGATCGCGATGATGGGCCTTCTCAAATCCTAGATCTGCACGCTTAACTAGGCAATTCTGGAACCTACGGACTCGTTCAGTCTTTAGCCGCTCCAGATGCACGTCGAGCCGTTCCAATGCGAACAAACTCCGGCTTAGGTTAGCCAGGACCCCATCGGAAATCGAATCAGGCAAAACATCAACTTTCGAATTGGATCAGTTGCCGGCGTTCAAGGCAACCGTGTGCGGGGCGTCAGAAAAATAATTCTGCTCGCGCAGTTTACGGTAGATCCTGCCGGCGACCACCGCGGCCGTAGGACCCTTCACGCTGCGGGTATTCCCACGCAGCAGCACAGCCAGCGCGATCCTCGGATGCGCTTCGTCCGCGTAAGTCAGAAACCATCCGATTTTCGACGGCGTGGTGTGATCGTCGCAGGTGCCGGTCTTGCCCAGGGGCAATTCATCGCCGCCGCTATCGAAGCTTGATTTCCCCGTGCCATACAGAACCGCAGCCAGCAAGCCCTCGCGAATCTCCGGAAGGATCTGCGCGATGTTCAGTTCGCGCTTCACGCGCGGCGTGAAGTTCTGAACTTCTTCCTCGCTGTGCGGGTATTGCAAGTAGTAGAGCGTTCCGCCGTTGGCGAACGCAGCCGCCAGTGACGCTAACTGCAGCGGCGTAACTTGAATCCCTTCGCCAAAACTGGACATCCGCGCGACTCCGCCATGCTCCGGCGCTGTGATGGGAAAAGAGCCCGGATGCTCATCAGGCAGATTGTAGCCCGCGAGTTCGCCCAGCCCGAGCAGACGGCCATACTTGGAAACCGTATCGAATCCCATGCGCGTGCCGAGCTGCTCAAAAAATACGTTGTTGGAGTGCGCCATCGCCTCCGTCAGGTTCATATACTTGCGGCGACTCACCTTGAGCATGGTGTCGCGCGTAATGACATTCTCTTCGAGCGCTGCGAGTGCAATGGTCGGCTTGATCGTCGAGCAGGGAATGTAGCCCTCGCCAAACGCGATTTTCTGATTTACGACCGTGAGGATGCGCCCCGTGTTCGGATCCACGGCTACCACCGCTCCGTTGTAGCGGCCCAGAGCGGCTATCGCAGCCGCACGGACCATCGGATCGTCATATGTGCCGTCGTCGGCCTTGGAGGAATCCGCAAATGTCGGGACGCCGCGATACCGGGAAGATGATTTGTGCGCTCGCGAAGTCACCGCTGCTGCGCCCGGCGCAGCAGGCAGTGGAATGGCGAAGAGTGTCGCCAGCACCGACGCTAGACTTGCTTTTGCGAATTGCTTCAAAATAATTGCCTCTTTCAGAATGTCCGCAGGCCCCGAACCCAGCTTGGCCTCCCTCGCGCCGAATCACGCCCAGGCGAGAGTTTTACCTCACGCAGTCCTCGCGGTCAACAAGCACTCATGACGCTCGTTCGTTGCCGCCAATGACTCCGTACCGCTAAACCGCGGCGTCCAGAACCTTTGCACACGGCCCACCACTCAACGACGCCTTTGATTTGATGCAACTTAGCGCCGGCGCGTGCCGCAGATTCTCCACCTGAGAAAGACACCCGCTCTCAGGATGAGACACATACTAGACTCTTGGGACGCTAAACCGCAATAGACATTCAGGCCCAGTACGAGGCTATGTGCTTTGTTTTGAATAGCTGCCCGTCGGGGCAGTCACCTGAACTTGCGCCCAGTGAAGATGGCCGTCCGGGCATGGAAGTAAAGTTTGCCCGTCGCATCATGAAACGGCTGCGTTCCACTCAGGTCGTGCTCTCGGTCTTCCTCGAGTAGCCTGCGAACCTCATCGTTCCTCTCTGGGGAACCCTTCGTGGTAGCCAGCCAGCGCCCCACCTCGGGGCAAAGATCATCGAATGTCTTCACCGCGTCGGTCTCCAATCCCGCCTCCCGGAAAAGGCGCAAATGCTCACTCATTGGCAGCACTCGCACGTGCGAAGGATCGCGCAGGTTTTCCCAGTGGTCCTGATATTTCGCGCGCTCCGGATGCTCACTCGCGTAAATATCTTCAATCAGAATGGTGCCTCCCCGCCGGCACGCGCGCGCCATTTCGCGCACCACTCGCCCGGGCTCCTGCATGTGGTGCAGCGCCAGCCTGCTCACAGCGACATCGAACTGTTCGTCCTCGAACGGCAGGTTTTGCGCATCCCCAATTCGAAACGAGACGTTGGCCACACCGTTCTGCTTGGTCCGCTCTTCCCCAATCGCCAACATCGCCGCCGTCAAATCCACGCCGATCACTTCCCGCGAGGCCTTCGCAAATGCTTCTGCGATATAACCCGGCCCGGTCGCAATATCCAGGACGCGTTCATCACCCTTCAGACACGCCGCCGCTACTAGCCGCCGGATGCGCTCTTCATTCGTAACCCACGGATTCGATGCGAATGCTTTCGCCTGCGTGGTAAACGATTCGCGAACAGCTTCATTGTGGCTCGACACTTTTCCCTCGCCAGACTACCAAAGGAAAGTTTACCAGCAGGCTCCGGTCGAACAAACATCTCTGATGGCATGCCGAACTTTCGCAGCGCGGCCGGCTGTAAAAACCTTTGGCCCTCCTGCGTTTGGCAGAAGGGCCAATCTTCCCATCTGAGAATTGCACTTACCGCGTCGGGCGCGCCTTGGAAGCGTCCGCACCCGCCGTGGCGGCGGAGGCTTTGATCGGCGGCTTCTCGGCGTGTGCCCCAGCCGCATGGCCATTCGTTCCCGTCGTCGCACTCGAATTGCCGCCGGGCACCGGGATTTCCAGTTTCTTCCGCAAGACATTTTCCAACTTGTCGCGGATGTCCTTGTTCTCTTTCAGGAAAATACGCGCATTCTCCCGGCCCTGCCCCATGCGCTCGCCGCCGAAGCTGATCCAAGTGCCGCTCTTTTCTAGCACGCCCTTCTCCACGCCAAGGTCAATGAGGTCGCCTTCGCGCGAAATTCCTTCGCCATAAACGATGTCGAACTCCGCCTCGCGGAACGGCGCCGCCACCTTGTTCTTCACCACTTTCGCCCGCGTGCGCGACCCCACCACTTTGTCGCCTTCCTTAATCGCCTGGATGCGCCGGATATCCACGCGCATCGACGCATAAAACTTCAGCGCGCGGCCCCCAGTTGTGGTTTCCGGATTGCCGAACATCACGCCGATCTTTTCGCGAATCTGGTTGATGAAAATGAGGCAAGTCCGCGATTTCGAAACGATGCCCGTCAGCTTGCGCAGCGCCTGAGACATCAGCCGCGCCTGCAGGCCCATCTGCGGATCACCCATGTCTCCTTCAAGTTCTGCTTTCGGCACCAGCGCCGCAACCGAGTCCACCACGACGATATCCACGCCGCCCGAGCGAATCAGCGTCTCCGCAATCTCCAGCGCCTGCTCGCCGTTGTCCGGCTGCGACACCAGCAGATTGTCCACATCCACGCCTAGCTTGCGCGCGTACACCGGGTCCAGCGCGTGCTCCGCATCGATGAACGCCGCCTGCCCGCCCAGCTTCTGCGCTTCCGCGATCACATGTAGCGTCATGGTCGTCTTGCCGCCAGATTCCGGCCCGTAAATCTCGATCACCCGCCCGCGCGGGAAGCCGCCGACGCCCAGTGCCGCATCAATCGACAAGCATCCGCTGGGAATCACGCTGACCGGCACCAGAACATCTCTGCTGCCCAGCCGCATGATCGCGCCCTTGCCGTGGTCCTTTTCAATCTGCGATATCGCCGCTGCCAGCAATCTGTCTTTCTCTTCAGTCATGTCACACCTCGGTGGAGGAAATTAGGAATCTGGGCCTGCCCGCTTTAGGCGGGCCTGCGGGGCCAATCGCTCGGGCTTCGCGCCGGGAAAGCGCATCGCCCGTGTTCCATGAGTTTACTAAGTGTGTAGTTTACCACTAAATTTACATTCGCGCCATCCCTTTTTGCCAATCAGCCTCGTGCCGCTTGAAACTCGCTTATCGCTGACAACCGTGCTCCGCGTCGTGGTCCCTCAGCCGCATCTGCGCCGCCTGTTCGCGATCCTCCAACACCCTCCGTTCCGGAGGGGTCAGATGCCGCAACCGGGATACATTGCGCCCCCGGTCGCGCGCCTCGGAGAGCTCCTCTTCGAGTCTCTCACGTTCCAGGCAGCTTAGAACACTGCTCGAAAAACCCCGCATGGCGCACCTGTTGAAATCAACGAGACCCAAACTACCACCATGGCGAACAAAAAGCAAACATCATTTTTCGCCTTATGTTCGCCCCTTGGAGTGCGGCGGCTGGCCGCCGCTTTTCCTACCCCTCACCAGCCCAACTATTCCCTCAGGCCAAGTCTCAACAAATCGTCTTCCTGCCACCCCGCGTCCGCAATCATCGCTCGTAATGTGCCCATTGGAAATGTGTCGTTCAAAGCGTGATAAGCCACCACCACGACGCCCGTCGGCGTGCCGGTAAATGCGATAACTGCGGCGTACTCGTTGAAGCGCGAATCCGTCACTTTCCAAAGCACGATGAATCGGCGAGCCGATAGGCCCCGTGGGACACCCGTCATACATTGACAAGGACGGCAGGTTCCGACAGCTCGATGGTGCCTTGATCCAGAGGAATTGCCTGCCCGGCTTCGAGAAGGTCTGGAACGTAAAGGTCAATGGCCTCGCGGATATTTGCGAGTGCTTCCTCATAGCTGTGGCCCCAGGTGAGGCAACCTTTGAGCGCTGGACAGGAGACATGCCAGGCGTCCCGCCCATCTTCGAATTTATCGGGCTCGATGGCGACTTTGAAAACGTCGGATTTCATTGGCTCTATACCTCGCGCGGTACTTGCCCGCCACGAATTCCAATGCAACAGATTATCTCATGGTTAGGCAAAACTCAGTTGTGGGCTTGCCTGGAGTTTACCCCGACCTGTCGGGGAGTCTGGCCGCTTTTCCGGTCAACGAATTTCTAAGGGTAAGTGTAAAATCCTCGTCCCGACTTTCGCCCCAGCCAACCCGCCGCAACATATTTCTTCAGCAACGGACAAGCCCGATACTTCGGATCGCCCAGCCCTTCCTGCAGCACATACATAATGTCCACGCAAACATCCAGCCCGATAAAATCCGCCAGCTCCAGCGGCCCCATCGGATGATTCATCCCGGTTTTCATCACCTCGTCCACCGCTTCCGCCGTAGCCACACTCTCCATCACGCAATACGCCGCCTCGTTGATGAGCGGCATCAGCACGCGATTCGAAACAAACCCCGGCGCATCATTCACCGCCACCGGCTTCTTCCCCAGCTTTTCCGCCAGCTTCATCGTCGTCCCAAATGTGGCGTCGCTCGTCTGCAGCGCCCGAATCACCTCCACCAGCATCATCACCGGCACGGGATTCATGAAGTGCATCCCCACAAACCGGTCCGGCCTCTTCGTCAACCCCGCCAGCGTAGTCACCGAAATCGACGAAGTATTGCTCGCAATAATCACCTCCGGCCGCAAAATCCTGTCCGCTTCGACCAGCACCGCGCGCTTAATCTCAATCTTCTCTGGCACCGCCTCCACCACAAAATCCGCCGCCGCAATCCCACCCATATCCGTCACCGGCTGCAACCGCCCCAGCACAGTTCCTTTCTCCGCCTCGGTAATCTTCCCCTTCTTCACCTCCCGGTCCAGATTCTTCCGAATCGTCTCCATCCCCCGGTCCAGAAATCGCTGCTCCACATCCCGCAAAATCACCGCATACCCCGACCGCGCAAACACATGCGCAATCCCATTCCCCATCGTCCCCGCACCCAGCACCGCCACCGTCTTGATCTGTTCCACGCTCATTCGCTTTCTTACTCCCACGCAGACATACGGAATCACAGACAATGAAAACAAGTCAAGAAGTACTGCCCCGTCCGGGTGGAAAATCGAATGCCGCCCTTGCCATCGAATAGGAAATTCCCCAACGCATATGAGGCTGCAAGTTTCCGATATTACCTTGTTTGCTGAGCACGCGCCGGCAAGACCTCGTCCGCTTCAGCCTCTCGCCCCGATAAAATAAACTAGCAGCCATACCAAACAGGAGAATGGGAAATGAACCGGTGCTCAGTGCTATTTGTCGGGATTCTTTTAAGCGCTTCAGGAAGCTTTGGGCGGACGAAAGCAAATATTGTTCGGATCGAGGTTCCCCTACCATGGCAGTATGCACGCAACGCTTGATCGAGTGGTACCACAAGAAGCACGCGGATACTTCATTTACCGTTGCCCCTTCGGCACCCACCAAAGGAATCGTCGAAGGAAGAGCGGAGATTGCACAAAGTTCCCGGCAAGTGCTGGGCGGGGAAATCCTGGCGTTGCGCGACAGGCGCTCGACAAAATTCGTGCAGATTCCCGTGACCACAGAGGTCGTCGGAATTCTGGTACATCCTTCGAATCCCATCCACGAGCTTTCTATTTTCGATTTGCGGCAAATTTTGTCTGGCACGGTGAAGAATTGGAAGCAGGGGGGCGGGTATGACGCTCCGATCAAGATTTACGGGAGGGATGACGGCTTCGACAGCAGAGAATTTATTGAAGCTGAATTTATGGGGGATGAGGGCATCGCCCCTTCGGCAACTACGTTTGCAAAGAATTCGGAATTGTACGCCGCGGTATCACGGGATAAGAGCGGCATCGGCTATGGCAGCGTAAACCTGGCACTGACTCAGAATGTGAAATTCATCGGCATTAAGGCAAGTTCGTCCGGGCAAGCTTTCTCGCCAACAACGGACAAGATTCGGGAGCACCGCTACCCCTTGGTCCGCCCGCTTTATTTTATTTTTGCAGGCGAACCATCCGGCGAAGTTCGCAGGTTCAGCGAATGGGTGCTCTCGGCACAAGGCCAGCTGGTCGTGGAAGCCGCTGAATTTTGGCCCCTGGGAGCCGCAGACCGCGAGCTGGGGAAAATTCTCCTGGCCGCGCTAATCCCGTCATTTTTTCTGGATCGCCGGACCGGGGAATACTTTCAGCTGATACCAAGCGCCGCAGAGGACTTTGAAACCAGCGCCAGCCATGCGGCCAGCGTGGAGAGCTTTTCGTCCTGCGACCATGGCGCGCCAAGCGGGCGCCCGAGTTCGGTAATGCGCCGCAGAATTTCCGCAGGCTCAAGACGGAATGCCTTGCCAGCGCCATCCAACAGTTCTTTCTCTTTGATAACAAATTCGGTGAGCCCGCATCGCGCGCTAGCGTGAAGTATCGCCTCGCGGAACAGCTCGCCATCCGCCGTATGAATCAGCGCATGCGAAGCCAGCACCTTTTCGAGGACAGGCAGCGGCCTCCCGGACGCCAGCAGAAGCCCGCACCGCGCAAGCTTGTACCCTTGCCCAGGCATCTCGCTCTGCAACCTGCGAATCGCGCTCTGGGCCAGGCGTCTCGCTTCCGCTCTGACGCCAGCAATAAATTTCCACCCTTCCTCCAGCGCCATCTTCTCCGCCGTATGATACGGCTGCCGGAATGTGTAACTGAAAGTTTCAACCAGATGCACCCGTTCCCGCGCAAGCACCGACGGCGCACCTTTCTCCAGGCCGACCGCCACCGCCGCCGCCCACCCCGAATGCACTCGAAACCCCAAAGCCGCTTGCTTCACACCTAAGGTCCTCTCTTGGATATCCTTCCTGGAGGCACGTCATCACACGTCAAGGAAGGCCTCCAGTGGCACAGCCTTCAGGCTATGCGCCTCACATCACTCCGGCGGCACACCCTCCACAATCTCCCGCACGATTTCCCGCGCCTGTGCTTCGTCTTCAGGATGACAAAATACCTTGGCCATCCCCACTGGCTGGCTCTCGATACGGTACGCGATTTTGTGCTCCTGCAGCGCCAATCCGATGCCGCCGGCCAACCCAAGGTTCTCGCCGGACCAAACCAGAGCTGAAATGTCCTCCGGGGCCCAGCCCTTTTTCGCCGCCATCTCCAGCCCGTAAGGGAGGAGCGAATCTCTCCCCATACGGAAACCTGCGCTGGGTTCGAACTCCCATCGCTGCAAAACTTGCGACATCACTCTTGTTGCGCGCTCGAAGTCCTGCTCCAGAACCACAACCGTGTAATTCGGGGTGTAATACACTCCCGGTATGATGCCGCCGCTCGTGAGATTCGCATTGTTGCAAGGGATGCCGGCCGCTTCGAGCGCCTTTCTCAGGTCCACGATGAATTTTGGATGATAGATGTTGCACAGCAATCGAGCCGAAACCTCAATGGCCTTATCCGGCTGCGGCAGGCGCAGCGGAACTCCACAGTTTGGACAATTCAGAGAAGAGGTAGTGAATTCCGCAAAGCACAGAGGACAGATTCCCGTGGTCCCGGGAGATATTTCGCGCTCCGCTACGCTTGCAGTACGTTCCTCGGGCGGGTTTTTCTCGAACTCTTCGCTCGCAGAATCGAGAACCCATTTTGCCAGCGACAAATCCTCTTCCGACACCCACACTTCAAATCCCCTCGGTTCCATGATCACTGGTTGCTGGCCCCGGTCGGGCTTGGGAATCGGAGGATTCTCCGGCGCGCCATAACAGGCGACCTTTTTGTCCCACAGGCTCCACAAAAGATCCGTGTAGAAATGTGGATCGCTTCCGCGCCACAACCGCGTCCCATATTTCTCCGACAGGGCAATTTTCTTCGCCAGCGGATGGCGTACCGCTTCAGCCTGGTTCTGGACAAGTTCCACGTCGCAGTCCACGCAATGTGTAAATCCCTGCCGAAACTCTGCTTTGCATCTCGGGCAGATCATCTCGCCCCGCAGTCTACACTGCGTCCGCCCTACTCAAATTCCTAAGATTCCTCTTAACAATTTCAGTCTGTATGGCAAACTAGATTGCGTAAAGGCGCCCACGTGCCCAACTCACCCTCTCCCGTCTTCCTCGCCGAGAATCGCTCTTGGTCCTACTGGTTCGCCGACGGCCTCCTCCAGCTTCTCATCGGCATTTCTGCCATGCTCTTCGGCTTCTATTTCATTTCCATGGCGACGCCGGCAAGTACAGTGCTCGCTGTGCTCTCCTTCGTCGCCTTTGGCGCCTACCTGCTCATCCAGATCCGCGGGCCACAAATCCTGGAATGGCTGAAGGCACGCATCACCTATCCACGCACCGGGTACGCCGCCTCGCCTTACTTTGCCACTAAGAACAACGTTTATTGCGACGCAAATCTGAACTTGACGCCCGTCCAGGACCCCAACGCTCCTGCAATCGCGGAAATCAAGCGCGTTCGCTGGGCACGCAATCGCCGCCTGTGGTTCGTCCACGCCCCTTGGATCTGCGCTCTCACCGGCACCGCCATCGGCATCATCCTCTGGATGGGCACGCGCGCCGACAAAAGCGTCTCCCTCCTCGTCATCCTCGGTTTTCCCGTTGTAGGGTTCTCCGTAGGCGCTCTGCAGCTCGCCCCGCACGCTCGCGTCGGCTTTTTCATCCTCGGCGTCGGCCTCTTGTTCCTCCTCGACGGCCTGGTCTCCCTGGTCCTCTACCTTCGGCGTAACCCCGTCGCGAGCGTGCCAGTAAAATGACGCCGGACCTGCAAGCCCTCGCTAGTCTCGACCGCGTGATTCATGAGCCCGCGCGCCTCATGATCGTGACCATTCTCTACGCCGTCACCGAAGCCGACTTCCTCTACCTCCAGCGCGAATGTGGCCTCACTCAAGGCAATCTCTCCAGCCACCTCGCCAAGCTCGAAGAAGCCGGCTACGTCGTCATCTCCAAAACCTTTAAAGGCAAGTACCCCCTGACCATCTGCAGCCTCACCAAAAACGGCGGCGAAGCCCTCGAAGGCTACGTCCGCAAAATGCAATACGTCGCCGGCGCCACCGCATCCGCTAACGGCAGTAATCGTTAGTCTGGTGGGAGGAGTCAGGCTCTTCC
>DATDGF010000071.1:0-25590 GCA_036522195.1 Candidatus Acidiferrum sp.
AGAACTTCTACCTCCCGCGGACTTAGCGTGGATTGACGCTTAGCTTTCGCTACGAGGGGCTCGGGTGTGCGCCGATCAAACAAGAGTTCACCGGCCGCGACTCGTTTGATCGCGTCGGCCAGTTCTACCCAGTAACCCAGAGCTACACAGTCACGGTGACGGCCACTTCGGGGACGATCCAGCACTCGACGCAAGTCATCGTGACGGTCAACTAGAGGATGTGGACACAGTGACACATGCGACCATCAGTGAGCTCAGGAGGTGGCAATGAAGCCAGTGCCTACCAGTGAAAGGCCAAAGCCCTATCAGTTGGCGGTTGCCCAAGTTGCCCAAGTTAGACTATGATCAAAAAGCGTAAACGGTTGCAACGCCACGCCTTATATGATTTTCCTCTTCGGCACCTACGAAGAAGTCGCCATCACCTAGCTCATGCCAGAAAAAAAAATAAGAGTCTTGATTGCTAAGCCGGGCCTTGATGGCCACGACCGCGGGGCAAAAATCATCGCCCGCGCCCTCCGCGACGCCGGCATGGAGGTTATCTACACCGGCCTACGCCAGACCCCGGAAATGATCGCCTCCGCTGCCGTTCAGGAAGACGTCGACGTCATCGGCCTCTCCATCCTCTCCGGTGCCCACAACACCATCTGCCCGCAACTCATGGCCTTGCTCCGCGAAAAAGGCATGAACGACGTCACCGTACTCGTTGGCGGAATTATCCCTGAAGCCGACATCGCCTTGTTGAAGCAATCAGGCATCGCCGAAATCTTCTTGCCCGGAACCTCCACGCAGGACATCATCGAGTTCATCCACAAACGCATCGCTCGCTAGCGCCGGTTCCTTGTAGGGGGTGCAACATCGCTGCACCCTATTAGCAAGATCGCCCGATTAAATTTCCTTTTCGAATTTCACCCGCGTGTAAAGCACGCTGAACCCCTGCCGCACGATGTTCCGCTGAGAAGTGCTGCCCGGCACCGCTAGCGATACTGCCAGTTCGCAACTCGCCTCCGCCGCCCGAGCCAGCCGCTTATGCAACAGCGCCGTTTGCACTCCGCGCCCGCGAAACGCCGTCAGCGTGCTCGCCCCAAACAAGCCCGCCACTCCGTGGCGAATCGCCAGCGTCGCGCCGCCCGCCACTTTTCCATCAATCCGTGCCAAGTAGCATTCCGCGCTTGGCCCCAGCGCAAACATTTTCATCACCTCGAGAATCTCCTGTGTCACCGGAAAATGTTCCGCGAACCCCTGTGACACCGTGAGCGTCCACAAATCGATCTGCTCGTGCCCAATCTTTTCAATGCTCATCCCCTCTGGCGGCTCCGGCCAAGCTTGTGCTCCTTTCGCGGCATCCAGAGGGAACACCATCACATTGGAAAACTCCGTCACGCGATACCCGCGCTTCCCAAATCTCTCGACGAACGAGTGATCCGCCAGCGGACAAGTCTCCACCCGTACCGGTTCCCCTCGGCTGCGATAGAAATTTTCCAGGCGATCGAACTCTTCCTCGCTCACCGCGCCTGCGAGCCCCATTCCCACCGCCTGCGTGATCGGCGAATTCGTCCCGCAATAAACCGCGAACCCTCCTGCAATCCGCTCAACCGCGGCTCCGCTTCCCGGCCGCAGACGCGCCAGCGTCTCCGCTCCCTCCACCGCCGCAAGCGCCTCCGCCAGTTCGATCCTGCGCGCCAGTTCAAGATCTAGAAGAGGCGCAGTCATTCCGCCTCCGAATCTGAATTCTTGCGCCGGTACATCTGCCGAATCCCGCGAAACAATCGTTTGAGCTTCACTTTTTGCTCATGCCGTGCTGCCGGATCGATTTTCCGCCGCAGAAACTCCTGCTCGCGCAGAAGCTTCCGACGGTTTTCCAGCCGCGCCGCGTCCAGCCTCCCCGCGCTCACTGCCGTCTGCACCGCGCATCCTGGCTCGCCTTCGTGCCTGCAATCGCCGAACCGGCATTCCGTCGCCAGCTCCTCGATCTCCGCAAACACCTCAGACACTCCCTCGTCCGCATCCCACAGTTGCAATTCACGCAGACCCGGCGTATCCATCAGCAATGCTCCGCCCGGCAAGGCAATGAGCGTTCGGCTGGTAGTAGTATGCCGCCCGCGGCTGTCGGAATCTCGCACCGGCTGAACTTCCTGCCGCAGCTCTCCCGCGAGCCGGTTTGCGATCGTCGATTTGCCCACTCCCGAGGACCCCAGCAGCACCAATGTATCCCCACGCTTGAGAAACGCTTCGAGCTCTTCCATCCCCTGCCCTGTTTTCGCGCTGACCACGCACACCGCCGCGCCCAGCGCAACGCGCTCGATCTCCGCGCCCTTGCTGCTGGCATTGGCGCAAGCGTCCGCCTTGTTCAGCACCACCACCGGCCGCGCGCGCGACTCCCAGCATTGCGCAAGATACCGCTCCACACGTCGCAAGTTGAAGTGGCCGTCCATCGCGCACACCAGCAACGCTGTGTCCACGTTCGCCGCGATCACCTGCTGCGCTATCTTTTTCCCTGGAGTCTTGCGCAAAAACCGGCTTCGTCGTGGCAGAACTTCCTGGATCCTCGCCGCACTTCTTTCATCGCCGATTTCCGCCGCCACCCAGTCCCCAACCGCCGGCCATTCTACATCTTCATCCGCACAAAGCCTCAGCTTCCCCGCCGCTTCGCCCCAACACTCTCCAAACTCCCCCGCGACGCGCCAAAATTTCCGTTGCTGCTCAATCACCCGCGCTGGCACCGCGTTTTTCCGCTCGCCGTCATTCCACAGCGCTTCAAAATACGAATTCCATCCCCATTTTTGAAGAGTTTCAAATTCTGCCACTCAAATACTCTCCCGCAACCAAGACGCAACACACGGCTGCCGCTAGCGCCAAATCAAAACTGCATTGGTTTTAGTCGATGGGAAAACCGGGAGGGCGCAACCTTGCTACTGCAAACATCCCACAGAGGCACACCCGCCCGCCAGAACTTTGGTGTTCGTTCGCACAGGCGCCCCCTACGAAGAAATGAGCAATCCCCGCAGATTTGCAAGATCGCTCTTGATCAAATTTAATCGACGGGAGCACTCCCCGTCAAATCTACTTTGCAAAACTTCGCCAATCCGAAGACAAGGGCTTACGGAACGATCTTCCCGTCACTATCCCGAATCTCCACCTTGCCCAAATTCAACTTCTTCAGCCCATCCTCGATCTTCGAACGGTCGCCAACCGCCAGCACGATCATCTTCTCCGGATGAATATACTTCTGCGCTGCCCCTTGCGCCTGCGCCGCCGTAACCGCATTTATCTTGTCCGGCAGATTCGAAAAGTAATCCAGCGGCAAATTGTACGTGAAAAGTTCCGCAAAACTCCCCGCCGCCTCCGATCCCCGTTCGAATCGTCCCGGCAGCGATCGCGCAATCGAGTCTTTTGAAAGGATCAGTTCCGCCGGAATCATCTCCGTATCCCGCGCGCGCTTCAATTCGTTGAATATTTCCGAAGTCGCTGGCGCCGTCACATCCGTTCGCACGTCGGAGTACGCAATGAATGGTCCCGGAGCGCGGTAATAGATAAATAAGGATCCCGCCCCGTACGTATACCCATGCACCTCGCGCAGGTTCATATTGATTCGGCTGGAGAACAGCCCGCCGAGATCCGTGTTCATCACTTCAATCTGCGGATAGTCCGGTGTCGAGCGTGCCGCTCCAATTGCGATACACGTTACTGTAGTTTGTGGCGCTCCCGGGCGGTCTATGATAATCAGCCGCGCATCCGTTGTCTCCGGCGCGGCGATCGCCGGCAGCGACGATTTGCTCGCCTTCCACTCACCAAACTCTTTTTCGAGTAGCGGCTTCAACACTGCCAGCTTGATATTCCCGGCCACGACCAGCGCCGCTTCATTCGGAACATAGTATTGCTGCCAAAAGTGCTGGAGTTCCTCGCGCGAAATCGCTTTGAGGGACTCGGCCGTTCCTGAACCCGGATAGCCATACGTACTGTGTGCGCCATAGAGCGATAGAAGCGCAACTCGCATCGCCGCCGCATTCGGATCGTCTTTTTCCTGAACCAATGCGGCCAGCCTCTCGGACCGCACCCTCTCCAGCTCTGTTTGCGGGAAGATGGGATGCAGCGCGACGTCCCCGAGCAACTCCAGCGCCTCCGGAAAACTCCGCGTCAATGACCGCGTCGATACCACGGAATCATCCGTCGAAGCATTCGATCCCAGCGTTGCGCCGAGATCCGCGGCGCGGTCCGCAATCTGCAGCGCGTTTCGCTTCGTCGTTCCTTGCTGCAACATCCGCGCCGTCACGCTTGCCAGCCCCGGACGGTCCACGGGATTCGCTCCGCTTCCCGCACGGAAAACTAGATCGGCCGCCACCAGTGGCAATCCTGGCCGTTCGGTGAAAAGCACCGTCAGCCCGTTCGAAAGCTTGAATTGTTCCGGCACTGGCAAATGCAGCGCGCCCGCCAGCCCGGGCTTGGGCGCTTCGTTTCGCCATGCTGCGTCAGCGTTTACAGGCTCCCCGCCGTTCTTGGCAGTGTCCTTCTGCTCCGCTTTCGGAGTCGGCACTTCCGCGCCAAGATCCTGCTTGCCGGGGATTCCATACACCACCACTCGCTGGTTGGGATTGAGCTGGCCCTGCGCAAACGCTTTTACCGCCGCGGCGGACGCATCCTCATAGCGCGCGATGTCCGCTGCCAGAAAATCCGGCGTGCCCAGATAATGGTTGTAGCCGTTCAGGCGGTCCGCCACGCCCCCAAATCCGCCAAGCGTTTCCAGTCTCGCGATGATTCTGGACTCGATGACGTTTTGCGCCCGGCTCAGTTCCGCGGCCGTCGGACCCTCTTTGCGGAATAATTCGAGTTCCGCGTTGATGGCCTTCTCCAGCTCCTCGGGCTTCACGCCCGGCTTGGCCGTCGCTTGAATCTCGAAAACCGATCCGAGAATCAACGACTGCTGGTTTGCGGAGACGTCCAGTGCAATCTGCTTTTCATATACCAGTTTCTTGTATAGCAGGCTGGACTTCCCTCCTCCCAGAATCGTTGCCGCCAGGTCCGCTTCCGCGTCGCCCGGTTTGTAAATCGGAGAAGTCAGCCACGCCATGTACACGCGCGGCAGTTGCACGTTGTCCTGGATGATGGCGCGCCGCTCGGAGGTAATCGGCGGTGTGTGCGCCTTGATCTTGGGCACGTCTTCGCCGCGCTTCAGCGGGCCGAAATATTTCTGCACCAGTTCACGCGCCTTCTCGGGATCGAAATCGCCGACGATCGCCAGGCTTGCGTTGTTTGGCGCGTAATACAGTTTGAAGAAATTTCGTACGTCCTGGAGCTGTGCCGACTGAATATCCTGGTGCGACCCGATCACGTCGCCGTAATACGGATGTTCTTTTGGAAATAGCTGGTGAAACATGCCTTCTTCCACTACGCCGTACGGGGCATTCTCCACGCTTTGCCGCCGCTCGTTTCGAACCACGTCCTGTTGATTCGAAAGATTGGCCTGGTCCAGTTTGTCCGGCAGATAACCCATGCGGTCGGATTCCAGCCACAATGCCAATTCCAGTTGATTCGAAGGCAGCGTCTCAAAATAATTCGTCCGGTCAAAATCCGTCGTTCCGTTGATGTCCGAAGCGCCTGCCGCTTCGAGTTGATGGAAGTGTGCGCTGCCCGGCACGTGCCTCGATCCTTCGAACATCATGTGTTCGAACAAGTGCGCGAACCCCGTTCTCCCGGGCAGTTCGTTTGCCGGACCGACGTGATACCACAGATTCACCGCCACCATTGGCAGCCGATGATCCTCGGAGAGGATAACTTCCAGTCCGTTATCGAGCGTGTATTTTTCGAACTTCAGCTCTGGCACTTCCAGCGGCGCCATTTTGGGCGCAGGTTTGGCCGCGGGTTTCGCAGTTGCTGGCGCCTGCGCTGATGTCTTCGCTGGCGTCTTGGGTGGTGTCTGCGTCTGCCCGGATGCGCCCGTCACCATCGTTAGCGCGCACAGCAGCGCAACCTGAAATTCCTTCCTGCAGAAACGATTCATGACTTTTCCTCTCGATGCCATCTGACGCAATGCTTCGGTAACAGTCACCAGCCGTAATCAGCACAGAAACCCGTGGAATAGCTTACCTTGCTTCTGTGTCAGCTCAAATACCTCGCGATTGCGCTTCCATGCGGTTCGCGAGATTCGGGGTCGCGAGCGGCAAGACCTGCGAGCCCGCACCTGGGCCAGCTTGTCTTCGAACAGATATTGACGACTCCTCACCGCAAGAATTGATTTCGCCTTCGAATGCCCCATCGCGCGATAAATAAACAATAAGGAATAGATCCATGCCCGTTTTCGAACGAAAATCCTTGAAGAGCCAGTTCTTTGATTCTCTCTATGTAAGAAATCTGGCAAACCCTTTGCGCCCGGAACTGTATCTCCTTGGCGCAGGCATCGGTCTGCTCGTCCGGCTGTTCCGCCCTCTCGAACATTTTTTCTTTCACTGGCCGATGTTCTTTGGCATCGGCGCAGTCGGGCTGATCGCCCGAACCATCGAGCGCCAGAAGCATCTCACGGTCGAGCCCGAGGGTGCGGCTTCACCCCCACTGCCGGTGATTCTGCGGCTCCTTCAGGATTTTACTTCCTGCATTTTCCTTGCTCTCCCGCTCACTCTCGCCGCAGCCATTGTTTCTTCGAGCGAGGACCAAATGTTCTCGCTTGTTCTCGAAGTCTTGTTCCCGCTCCTCAACTTCCGTTTCTTGACTTCGCTTTGCTGCTGGCTGGTCTACCGCCTGGCTTACGGACGTTAGTGTCCGGCAACGAAGCGTACGCGCCGCGAGCGCTACAGCGACGGACGCTCGAGGTCTTCGCGTTCCCGAAACTTTCCCGGTTCGCACAATCCCGGCCAAACCTCGTATACTGTGACACTTGGTTTGTTGGGCTGTCTGTATCCTGGCTTACACTTCCAGATCGTTTGTTCGTGAGGTTGCCGCGTGTCCGCTTCGGTTCTGAAGACGAACGTCAATTCGAAATCGGCTGAATTTGAAAAGAATGCCCGCGGCATCGTCGATTTGATGACCAACATCAAGAATGAGGAAGAGCAAATCCGCCAGGGCGGCGGCGCGAAGGCCATTGAAGCGCAGCACAAGAAGGGCCGCTTGACCACGCGGGAACGCATCGCCAAGCTGATCGACCCAGGTTCGCAGCTCTTCGAACTCGGAATCTACGCTGCGTTCGAAATGTACGAAGAGTGGGGCGGAGCGCCGTCGGCTGGAACCGTCACCGGGCTTGCGAAAGTTTGCGGACGCACTTTCATGCTCATCGCGAATGATGCGACCGTAAAAGCAGGCGCGTTTTTTCCAATGACCGCGAAAAAAGTGATTCGCGCGCAGAATATCGCCATCGAAAATAGAATTCCCACAATTTATCTAGTGGATTCTGCCGGAGTGTTTTTACCTCTTCAGGAAGACGTCTTTCCCGACACCGATGATTTTGGCCGCGTGTTTCGAAACAATGCGGTGATGAGCGCCATGGGCATCCCTCAAATCACCGCGATTATGGGCATGTGCGTCGCGGGCGGTGCGTATCTACCAGTCATGTGCGATCACATTTTGATGACCGAGGGTTCTGGATTATTTCTTGCGGGACCAGCCTTGGTGCAAGCGGCGATCGGGCAAAAAACTTCTGCCGAAGATCTCGGGGGCGCGAAAATGCACGCACAGATCAGCGGTACCGTGGATTTCCGCGAGACCGATGATGACGCGTGTATCGTTCGAATCCGCGCGCTGGTGGACAAAATGGGCGCGCCGAATCCTTCGCCGTTCAGCCATGTAAAACCGCGCGACCCGCTCCATGCACGCGAGGAGATATACGGAATTTTCTCCAACGACCCGGGCAAGCAATACGACATGCGCGAAATCCTTGCCCGCATCGTGGACGCCGGAGAATTCGAAGAGTACCGCGCCGAGTACGGCGAAACGCTGCTCTGCGGCTATTCGCGAATCGGCGGCTGGGCCGTCGGCATCGTCGCAAATCAGAAAAAACACGTGCAGACTCTAGCGCGCGGCTCGGATCAGAAGCGCATGGAATTCGGCGGTGTGATTTACACGGAGTCCGCGGAAAAAGCCGCGCGGTTTATTCTCGACTGCAATCAAAATCGCATCCCGCTGATTTTTCTGCACGACGTTAACGGATTTATGGTCGGAAAAGATGCGGAATGGAGCGGCATCATCCGTGCCGGCGCAAAAATGGTGAACGCCGTCGCCAACAGCGTCGTCCCGAAAATAACCGTGATTTGCGGCGGAAGTTTTGGCGCAGGAAATTATGCCATGTGCGGCAAAGCCTACGATCCGCGATTCATGTTTGCGTGGCCCACCGCGCGCTTCGCGGTGATGAGCGGCGACGCTGCGGCCAGCACGCTCGTCGAAATCAAACTAAAACAACTCGAACGCGCCGGCAAAAAAGTCGACGAAAAACTAAAAAAAGAATTGTACGACTCCGTCCGCGCCACTTACGAACACCAAATTGACCCGCGCTACGCCGCCGCCCGCCTGTGGGTCGACGCCATCATCGATCCTGCTCACACCCGCGAAGCGCTGATCTGGGCCCTCGAAGCCGCCGCGCTGAATCCGGAAATCCGCGAATTCAAAACGGGTGTCTTGCAAACGTGAACTCATGCGCCAAAGAGGGTTCATCATATTGGCTGCTTCGATTCCGACATGGGTAATAGCGTTCTTCCTCAGTCGCGAGTTCTGGAAAGAGGAACAAATCTGGGGAGGCGAGCTTCCGGTTCCACCATTTTTATCCGGCGTGGCTTGGGTCGCCATTGCCAGTGCGGTTCTAGCTCTCTCTATTTTACTATTCGATTTTGTTTCCTGCTGCAGACCACATGACCGAACTAATCAAGCTAATTGAATGCCCGCGCGATGCGTGGCAAGGATTGCCGGACCTCATTCCGACGGAGTACAAGGCGGAGTATTTGAAGGAACTGATTGCCGCCGGATTCAAACATATTGACGCGGTGAGTTTTGTTTCGCCGAAGCATGTGCAGCAGATGGCTGACAGTGAAGAGGTGATGGCGAAGCTGAATGCTTTCCTTCCCGCAGCAGCTGAGCCGCCGGAAATTATTGGCATCGTGGTGAATGAGAAAGGATTGGAGCGAGCGCTGGCGACACCGGGAGTTACGACAATTGGCTATCCGTATTCGATTTCCGCATATTTTCGGCGGGCCAATGCGAATATGACACGGGCGGAATCGCGAATGCTCGTGGAGAAGTCGAGAAAAGGAACTGCCGCCGCGAATCGCGGGCTGGTGATTTACATTTCGATGGCGTTTGGGAATCCTTACGATGAGCCGTGGGGACCGGAAATTGTTGCGGACACGCTGGAGTGGCTGAAAGATATTCGCGTGCGAACGGTTTCACTGGCCGATACGGTGGGCAATGCGTCGCCGCAGCTTGTCGGCGATTTGTATCGTAGCCTGAAAGATCATGTTGCAGGGATCGAGCTGGGAGTACATCTGCACAGTAGGCCCGAGAGCGCGGAAGAAAAGATTCTCGCGGCGTACGAAGCGGGCTGCAGAAAGTTTGAGAGCGCTCTGACGGGGCTTGGCGGATGCCCCTTTGCAGGAGACAATCTGGTGGGCAACATCGCGACCGAGGATGTTTTGGCGGCGTTGCGCAAAGCGGGTGCCGATCCCGGCATCGAATCGTCGCGGTTGAGCAAGGTCCTTGAAATGACCAACGAGATTCGCGCGAAATACGCGCATGCGCCATTTGCGAACTGAGGAGGGGTCCTGCTATGTATTCAACACTTCTTCTCGAAATTACCGGAAATCTCGCGACGATCACGTTGAACCGGCCAGACAAGCGCAACGCCATCTCCACACCAATGATGGCGGAACTGCAGACGGCGCTGGACGAAATTGAGAAGACTCACGCCCGCGTGGTGATACTGACCGGCGCGGGAAAGGCGTTTTGCGCCGGCATGGATTTGGACATGCTTGCGGCGATCGCCAAACAGTCCCCCGCGGAAAACCAGGAAGATTCGCGGCGAATCGCCAAACTTTTTCGCAGAGTTTGGAGTTATCCGCGGCCGCTCATCGCCGCAGTGAATGGGGCGGCTTATGCCGGAGGCTGCGGGCTCGCGACGCTCTGCGACTTCACGCTGGCCGTGGCGGAAGCGAAATTCGGCTACACGGAAGTAAAAATCGGATTTCTGCCGGCGATTGTCTCCGTATTCCTGACGCGGCAGATCGGAGAAAAACGTTGCCGCGATCTTTTGCTGACGGGCCGCATCATCGAAGCGTCGGAAGCGAGGGAATTCGGCCTCGTCTCGGAAATAGTTCCCGCCGAGCGCTTGATGGAACGCGCGCATGAACTTGCGGATCTACTCGTCGCAGCGAGTCCCAGCAGCCTCGCTCGCTCCAAGCGGCTGCTCGTTTCCTCGGCGGCTGCAAGCGTAGATCACGATCTGGAGCGCGCCATCCTGGAGAATGCGCGCATTCGTTGCACGCCTGATTTTCAGGAAGGTGTTGCATCGTTTCTCGAGAAGCGCAAGCCGGTGTGGCAGGGCGACACAGAAAAATGACGGACGTGAGAATGATTGAATATCATGACGCGACGGTGCGGGTGCGCTATGCGGAGACGGATCAGATGGGAGTGGTGTACCACGCAAATTACCTGGTGTGGTTCGAGGTCGGACGCGTCGAACTGATGCGCGCGCTGGGCTTCGAATACAAACGCATGGAGGCGGAGGACGATTGCCGCATCGTGGTTGCCGATGCGCACTGCCGGTATCATCATTCGGCCGTATACGATGAGGTCTTACGCATTCGCACGCGGATTGCGGAATCGCGGAATCGCTTGGTCAAATTTTCCTACGAAGTGATTCGCGACGTCGACGGCAAAGTCCTGGCGAACGGGGAGACGACGCACGTAATCTGCGGGCGCAACGGCCGGCCGAAAGTGCTGCCGAAGAAATACCACAGCATCTTCAATGCCGTCGCCGCGCCACAACCGGACCGGAGCATTGCATGAGCGTCACGTTGAACGGCAATGATTTGACGTTTCAGCAACTCTATGCGGTCGCCCTGTACGGAGAAAGCGTCGCGCTGGCGCCTGCAGCGGCCGAGCGCATGAAGGCATCCCGCGCAGTGGTAGATCGGGTAGTGACGTCCGGCGCGACGGCCTATGGCATCAATACGGGTTTCGGAAAACTCGCCTCGGTGCGCATTTCCACGGAGCAAGTCCGCCAACTGCAAGTCAATCTGGTGCGCTCCCACGCAAGCGGCGTTGGAGCGCCGCTGAGCGAGGTGGAGACGCGCGCGATGATGTTGCTGCGCGCGAATGCGCTGGCAAAAGGCTTGAGCGGGATACGACCGCAAGTCGTGGAGACTCTTTGCGCGATGTTGAATGCGAAAGTGCATCCCGTGATTCCGTCGCAAGGATCGGTTGGAGCTTCCGGCGATCTCGCGCCGCTGGCGCATCTGGCGCAGGTGGTGATTGGCGAGGGCCGGGCAATTTTTCGCGAAGAGACTCTGGCTGGCGGCGAGGCGATGAAGCGCGCGGGCATCGCCCCGGTTGCGCTGGAAGCGAAGGAAGGGCTTTCGCTGCTGAACGGGACGCAAGGAATGCTGGCGCTGCTGAGTCTGGCGTTGCACGAGGCTGATAATTTGGTGGACACGGCGGATGTGGCGGCTTCTCTTTCGCTGGACGCGCTGCGTGGCAGTCCAGGCGCGTTCGATTCGCGGATCATGCACGCGCGGGCATACGCGGGAGCCGCGACGACCGCGCGAAACCTTGCGCACCTGAATGAGGGCAGCCAGATTCGCGAGTCCCACCGTTCCGCAGACAAAGACACGCGTGTGCAGGATGCTTACAGTTTGCGATGCACGCCGCAGGTCCATGGCGCGGTGCGCGATTCGCTGGCGCAGGCGCGGGAGATGGCCGCGGTGGAACTCAACAGCGCGACGGATAATCCGCTCGTTTTTGTGCGCGACGAGAACAACGGCGACATCATCAGCGGCGGAAATTTTCATGGGCAACCACTAGCAATGGCGGCGGACCAGGTGGCGATTGCGATTGCGACGCTCGGAGGAATTGTGGAGCGGCGTATCGAGCAGATGACGAATCCTTTGACGAGCATGCTGCCGGCGTTTTTGACGCCGGAGCCGGGACTGAATTCCGGATTCATGATTGCGCAGGTAACGGCGGCGGCGCTGACCAGCGAAAACAAGGCGCTGGCGACGCCTCATTCGGTAGATTCGATTTCTACTTCGGGCAATCAGGAAGATTACGTCTCGATGGGGATGAGCGGGGCGCGGCGGCTGGAGCGCATGCTGGTGAACTTGCGGCATATCATCGCGATTGAGCTGCTTTGCGCGTGCCAAGGCGTCGATTTGCTTGCGCCGCTGCAGACGGGGGCGCTGGCCAAGAAGGCACATGCGGCGGTGCGCGCAAAGTCAGCCAAAGTGACCGACGACCGCCCGCTCGCGCCGGAGATTGAAGCGGTGTCGGCGCTGGTGGCCGATGGCACCTTTTCGGCGATACTGCGCTGAGCCGGCTGATTCGTCCATCACCTCAGACGATGAAGTAAGTAAATCGGCGGAACTTCCATGGAACTCCAATCCCACGCGGCGCTTGCCGAAATTCGCGACACCCTGCTGGAAACCTACGCGAGCAACGACGCAATGAATCAGCTCATCCTCTCCGATCTCGACCCTCGTGCGTGGCGCGCCCAGCCGCCGGGTCAGAAAGGCAGTGGCCGGACCATCGCGGCCATCTTCGCGCATCTGCACAACTGCCGTCTTAAATGGCTGAAGAAAAATGCGCCGCATCTGAAGTGTCCGCCGCCGCTTGATCCCCACCGCTGCACCATAAAGCAGGCTGGTGCCGCGCACAGGAGAAGCTCCGCGCAGTGCCTGCGCATGTTGACGGATGCTCTCTCGGCCGCTCCGGATCGCCGCGTTGCTAAGTTCTCACGCGACAGTTGGATGCCAACGTGGCCCGCCGGAGGGACCATGTTTGCTTACATGTTCGCGCACGAAGCGCATCATCGCGGCCAGATTTTGATGTTGGCCCACCAGCTCGGCTACCGCGTCCTCGACAAAACTCCCGGCATCTGGCAATGGGAGAAGCTCTGGAAACAAGCCGGCCTTACCACGCGCCCGCGTTGAGGGGAACGCCCGCCGGCTCCTCGTTTACGCTGCGGTGAAGCCCGGCTGCAAATCCGCGCACGAGGCAGTTAACAATTTGCCCCCTACCCCTTTTTTTTGCAATTGCGCATTCTAAAAGACTTACCGTTGTTCTGGGCCCGGTTGCGGCTCAGCACTATTATCACGCGCAGTAAGGTACGCCGGAGCATTCATCTGAGGCAATGCATCGGGGTGGCAGGCCCACCCAAAAGAGCGCTGTTAGGCTAGAGATTCAAGGAAGAATGTGAGCATGCGGTAGCCGGCGATGTAGGAGAAGGGGGCGAGTTCGAGGGAGTAGTGGCCGCAGGGGAGCTCGAGGGTGCGGGGATCGGCACCGTGGCGACGGAGAGAGTCGAGCATCTGGCGAGTGAGATTGGGGAGCATGGTGGGGTCGTATTTGCCGAAGACCATGTAGGTGTTGCGGCCGGCTCCCAGGCTTCGTTCGACGTAGGGCATGGGGCTGATGGGGGACCAGTATTCGCGGAGTTCGTCGACGGTGACGTGGTTGCGAAGGCCTTCCCAGACATGGTTGGTGGTCATGCCCTGGCTGATGACGTCGGCGTAGTAGGTGGAGACGTGAAAGAAGCCGCCGGCGCGGAGGCGTTCATCGTGGACCAGGGTTATGTAGCCGACGGAGGAGCCGATGCTGGTGCCGAGGATGCCGAGCTTGGTGTAGCCCTGCTGCTCCAGCCAGTAGAGGCATCGGCGGGCGTCCTGAACGGCTTGGCGGTTGGCCTGGAGGGTGAGGCCGATATTAGGGCCGCAAATCTGGTCGGCGCGCTCGTGGCCGTGAGCCATGCGGCGGTCATGGTAGGGCATGCTCATTTTGAGGACCGTAATGCCCATGCGCTGAATCCAGTGGCAAAGGCCGTTCTGGCCGTGCCATTTGGCGTTCCAGTTTGGGAGGAGGAGGACGGCGGGGCCGGAGCCGCTGGCGCGAAAAAGCTGGGCGTGGACAGTGTTGTTTTCGGGCCAGGGGGATTCGATGGAGCTGGTGAAGGTAAGGACGTTCTGGGGGTCCAGGCGGTAATCGGTTGCGGGGGTCGTGGCGTACCATTCGCGGCTGGATTCGGTGGATTGTTTGGCGTATTGACGGACGAAGGCCCCGGGGGCGGGATCATCGAGGGAGCCGCCGATGTGTTCGAGGCCCCAATGGAAGGGCTGAACGCGGCGATTGTCGTCGGTGGTCCAGCGACGGTGCTCGTAACGGCGGATTTTGCGTTCGAACCAGTTCATGGATAGGAAGTGATCAGAGATCGGTGATCAGAGATCAAGGAACAGTTTACAGGGAATCGCTGAACAAATAGAAAACGGATCGACCTGGAAATGCGAAGGAGAGGAATTCAACACAGAGAGTACAGGGGACCGGGAAAACAGGGCTACGGAAGTGGAAGTGTTAGGGATGAGGCACGGGAGGCGGCGGGGTTTGTTGAGGGAGTGAGATGACTATGAGAGAGTCGAACTGTGGTCATCATCTTCTTTTTTCTATTGGGGATTGTGATTGGAAGCTTCCTGAATGTCTGCATCACGCGGATTCCGGAGGAGATTTCGATTGTTTCGCCGGGGTCGCACTGCCCACGGTGCAAAACGCCAATCAAACCATATGACAATGTGCCAGTGTTCGCGTGGCTGTGGCTGGGTGGCAAGTGCCGCTCATGCGGGCAGCCCATCTCGCCGATGTATCCCATCATCGAGGTGGGCACGGGGCTCTTGTTCGTTGCGGCGTTTCTGGATTTTGGAGTCACGCAAGCGACGGTGAAATGGCTGTTCTTCACTTGTCTGGTGATCGTACTGACCGTCACGGACTTGCGCGTGCGGCTGTTGCCGGATGTGATTACCTGGCCGGGCTTTGCGGCGGGGCTGTTGTTTTCGGCGTTTGTACCGCCGAACGATGGGTTTGCGCGGTTTCTCGGATACCGATTGTTTCAGGCGCATCTACCTGGATATGTGGCTGGAATTCTAGATGGGTTGCTTGGGGCGGCGTTTGGGAGCCTCCTTCTGCTGGGGCTGGCTAAGGCGTACAAAGCGGCGCGCGGACGCGAAGGCATGGGCATGGGCGACGTGAAAATGATGGCGATGGTGGGGGCGTTTCTGGGGTTGCGGGGAACATTTTTGACGATATTGGTGGGGAGCCTTCTGGGAAGCGTTGTCGGGCTCGCTGTGGTGCTAGCGCTCTATGCGGGAGGATGGAAGAGCGGGCTGGCGAAACGGGCAAGCACTCGTGGTCTGGGGACCGAGAGCGGATTGCGTTGGGCGATTGCGAGCCAGTATCAGTTGCCACTGGGAACGTTTCTGGGGATTGGGGCGTTGCTAATCGTGTATGCGACACCGGTGGTGGCTGCGCGGTGGGCAATTTTCAGGGACATCGTGGGCTGAAAACGAAACAAATTAACACAGAGAGCACAGAGGACACAGAGGGTCGCAGAGGAGGAGAGGAAGGAGTCAAAAGACGAAAATAATGTTGGCGGCATTCCAATCCGGGAATAATACGCAGCATCTATGGACGCTGGCGGCGGAGCTGGGGATTGCGTTCCTGGCGATCACGGCGGTGGTAGTGCTGTTGATGCGGCGATTTTTCCAGAGCACGCGCGATGAGCATGGAGAGGAGTTCGCCACGAGCGCGCCGCGCACGGAGAATCCTTCGGCGTTCATGGCGGCGTCCATGCAGGGCGTGATTCAGAAGCTGCGTGAGCAGGAGAAAGAACTGGAGCGGCTGCATCGCATCGAGAAAGAGCGCGCGGAGCAGACGGAGCGGCTGAGCGAAGAAGTTACCAGGAACATGCCTGCGGGGCTGCTAGTGGTGAATGCGACGGGGATTATTTCGACGTCGAATCCTGCGGCGGAGCAGGTGCTGGGAATACGCGGTCTGGGATTCCGGCGGTACAGTGAGGCGCTGGGGCCTTCCTCAGACCTGACGAGACTGGTGGGGGAATGCCTGGCGACGGGAAAGATTTTCCGGCGCGAAGAGGTGGAGCATGTTCCTCCGGCGGGAGACACGCGGCACCTGGGCGTGACGATTTCGCCGATCCGGCGCGGCACGGAGAATATCAGCGGGGCGATTTGCCTGCTGACGGATTTGACGGAGCTGGCGGCGCTGCAGCAACGGATACGATTGAAAGAAAACCTGGCGGCACTGGGCGAATTGTCGGCGGGAATCGCGCACGAGTTCAAGAATGCTTTGGCGACGATTTCAGGCTACGCGCAACTGATTCAATCGGAGGGGACGGAGAGCGAGGCGAGCGATTACGCGAAGAGGATTCTGGAACAGACGCGGAACATCACGCATGTGGTGACGGAGTTCTTGAAATATGCGCGGCCGCTGGAGATTTCGGATGAAACTGTGGGGCTGGAGACGGTGGTCAAGCGAGTGGTGACGGAGGTCGGCGAGGCGATTCCACAGGTGAAGATTCGCTGCGAGGGGACGTTTGGGGATGTGGGGGGAGACGAGGGATTCCTGCGGCAAGCGCTTCTGAATTTGGCGCGGAACGCGGCGGAAGCTTGCGCGGAGGCGGCGGGAGGTGGACGCGTGCTGGTTCGAGGCGAAGTCCAGCGCGGAGACGAGGCCGGGGTTCAGCGCATAACCATCAGCGATAACGGCCCTGGAATTGGGGCAGACACAATGCCGAAGCTTTTTCGGCCGTTCTTTACGACGAAGGCGAATGGCACGGGGCTGGGACTGGCAGTGGTGCAAAAGATTATCGTGCAACACGGCGGGCAGGTGGAAGCGCGAAATGAGAGCGGAGGAGGGGCCGCGTTTATAGTTACGTTACCGCTGCCGCGGAGGGTGCTGGAAGCGGTAGAATTGAAGAAGGATCGCGCTTGAGAGATCGTCGGGGACTTCCAGCTGCTCCGGGAAAGCAGGATCGCATGCGAGCGAAAACATGGATGAAGTATTTGGTGAGTATTGCGGTGCTCTGTTTGGCAGGATTGCCACTGTATGCACAGCAGCAGAGTTCTTCGCAGCAATCGGGAAGTGACCCGGTGGCAGATGCGGCGCGAAAGGCGCGCGAGGACAAGAAGAATGCGGCGAAGCCGAAGAAGGTTTATACCGACGACGATGTGAAGCCTGCGGCTAGTGCGGCTACGGGGAATACTGGCGCCGCGGCGGGGGCCACGGGAACGACGGGGCAGCAGAAAGCGGGAGACGCCGCAGTGGCCCAAGATGCTAACGGCGAAGCAGCCTGGAGGAAAAGATTTAAAGAGCAGCGCGATAAGATTTCGAAGGCCGAAACAGAACTAGATATTCTGGAGCGCGAACTGCAAAAGTCGCAGACGGAATATTACCCGGACCCGCAGAAGGCCTTGACCGAGCAGAATACGCGGAAAGAGATCAACGATAAGACGGCGAAGATTGACGCGAAGAAGCAGGAGATTGCGCAGCTGAAGCAGGGGCTGGATGACCTTGAGGATCAACTGAGGAAGTCGGGTGGGGATCCGGGCTGGGCGCGGTAGTGGAAAAGCGACCGTAAGTTGTTGGCCGAAAGTTTTTAGAATACCTTCCAAGTCCAATTCAAGAGCAGAACGGTGTCGAAGAGAGCTGCGTGATCGCGCAGGGGGTGTGCTGCGTCTGGTTGATCGTGCGCATGCGCTACTTCCCTTCTCTGCACACGCGACAGTGGTAGTTCGCTGAGGGTTTCGGGAATCGTGGTAGAAACAGAAGAGATGGAACCACTCCTCCTTGTTGAAGATAAGAATGAACTGCGCGCGATGCTGCGGAAGGCATTGGAGCGCGCGGGCTACGACGTGGACGAAGCGCCGGATGGCGCAGCGGCGATCCAGAAGGTGCGCGCGCGAAGGTATCTGCTGGTGATTACGGATTTGAAGATGCCCGGGGCTTCCGGGCTGGACGTGCTTCGGGAAACTAAGCAAGCCGATGCAACGATTCCGGTGATTCTTCTGACGGCATTTGGTTCGGTGGAAGAAGCCGTGGCAGCGATGAAAGAAGGAGCGTTTGATTTTCTGCAGAAGCCGGTGGACTTGGACCATTTGAAGCTGCTGGTGCAACGTGCGGCACAGCAGCAGGAGTTGCAGCGGGAAAACATATTGCTGCGCGAGGAGTACGCGACGCGGTATGGATTTCCGCGCATCGTGGGAGAACACACCTCGATCCGGGAAGTGAGCCAGCAGATCCAGAAGGTGGCGGCGACGGATTCGACGTGCCTGCTGCTGGGGGAAAGCGGGACGGGAAAAGAACTATTTGCGCTGGCGGTACATCATCTTTCTCCGCGGCGTGAAAAAGCGTTTGTGGCGCTCAACTGCGCGGCTATTCCGGAAGGGCTTGTGGAGAATGAGCTATTCGGGCACGAACGCGGGGCGTTTACGGGGGCCGGAGCGCGCAAGGTCGGCAAGATGGACCTGGCGCATCGCGGGACGCTTTTCCTGGATGAGATTGGAGAGTTGCCGCTGGCGATTCAAGCGAAATTACTGCGGGTGCTGGAAGAGCGGCGATTCGAACGAGTCGGCGGAACGCAGTCGATCGATGTGGACGTTCGAATCGTGGTGGCGACGAACCGCGATTTGCACAAAATGGTTGCGGAGAAAATGTTCCGCGAGGACTTGTACTTTCGAATATCTGCGGTTCCGATGACGATTCCACCGCTGCGGGAGCGAGGGAACGACGTGCTGCTGCTGGCGGAGCACTTTCTGGAACAGTTCAAGCGGGAGTTTGGGAAGGCGGGGCTGGAATTGTCGGCGGAAGCGAAGGATCGATTGCGGAACTACCGTTGGCCCGGGAATGTGCGCGAATTGCAGAATACTCTGGAGCGCGCGGTGATTCTGGCGGATGGATTGAGCATCGCTGGGAACGGATTGCAGTTACCGGCGGCGAAGCCGGACACAGCAGAAATGCCTGGGGGAATGCTACCGGAGGATTTCAATTGGGAAGGTTCGCTGGAAGAAGTGACCGGGCGTGCGGCGAACCATGTGGAGAAAGTTCTGATCGAGAGCACGATGCGGGATTGCAAATGGAATAAAACACGGGCGGCGGAGAAGCTGGGGATTTCGCCGAAGACGTTGTTGGCGAAGTTGCGCGGAGCGGGTCTAGAGGAGTAGGAGGAGCAGCGGGAGGCACAGCAAGAGCGGCGCGTCTCGGAAGGCGAGCCCTACGGGAACCCCGGCGGGTTAGATAACTATCATGGGTGTGGATCAGAACGGGCTTACCGCGGTGTGGAAGGCGACGGTGCCGAGGGTCCAGATGCGATAGTCAACGGATTGGAAGCCGGCGGCGGTGATGAGAGACGCCAGTTCGGGTGGGCGAAAGAAGCGGGCGACGGATTTCGGCAGGTAGGAGTAGGCGGCGGGTTCGCCGGAGATCAGGCCCCCAATTTTTGGCAGCACTTCACAGAAATACCAACTGTAGAGATTCCCTAACATTCCGGCGGGCGGTTCGGTGAATTCGAGGATGGCGATTGTGCCGCCGGGCTTGAGCACGCGCTGAATTTCGCGCAAGCCGGCCTCGTAGTTGGCGAGGTTTCGAAAACCGAAGGCGGTGGTGACCAGATCGAAAGAGGCGCCTGCAAAAGGCAGACGCATGGCGTCGGCTTCGAAAAAGTGCACGGTTGTCGCTGCGTGTTCGCCCGTGGTGGAGGCGAGTGCGGCGCCCTTTTCTTTTGCACGGACCAGCATAGTATGAGCGAAATCGGCGCCGATGACGCGGGCTTGGCCTGTGCGAGCGAGGGAAAAAGCGAGGTCACCTGTTCCGCAGCAGAGATCCAGGACGAGAGCGCCGGGACGATTGAGAATGGGGCGGAGACGCTTTGTGGCGCGTGCGCGCCAGAGACGGTCGAGCTGCAAAGAGAGAAGATGATTGAGCAGATCGTAGCGCGGGGCGATACGGGTGAACATCTCGCGGACTTTTTTGGAGGCGTCTGCTTCGGTGACAGCGCCTTCAGGACGAGTTCCCTTCACGGGTGCGGCGGCTTCAGCCACGGTGTTTTCCAGAGAGACTGCTGCTGGCAACGATGAGGCGAGGCGTGAAATGGAGAACACGCTCGACAACGTGGAGAGGGACGGCGTCGTAGGAGTGCGCTTCGCCAATGCGGCGTGAGAGCACAAAGCGCAGAATTCCACTGCGCGCTTTCTTGTCGGAGCGCATGGCGTTAAAGAGAGTCGTGGCAGGCACTTGAGGCCAGGGCGGTAGAGGGCCCAGACAGCCGATGAGCGCCACGATGCGGGAGACGTCGGCGGCGCGAGTAAGGCCGAGTTCATGGCCGAGGAAGGCGGCGGCGATCATGCCCCAGGAGACGGCTTCGCCGTGCTGATAGCGTCGGTACCGGGTGACGCTTTCGAGGGCGTGCGCGAAGGTATGGCCGAAATTGAGGATTTCACGGAGCCCGGATTCGCGTTCATCGCGGCTGACGATACGGGCCTTGATTACGACGTTGCGCGGAATGAGCAGGTCGAGAGCAGCACGATCGCGACGCAGGATTTTCTCCATAGATTGTTCGAGCATGGCGAACATCGGAGCATCGGCGATGATGGCATGCTTGATGACTTCGGCGAGGCCGCCGCGAAATTCGCGGTCCGGAAGAGTGCGCAGCAGCTCCGGATCGGTGAGGACGAAGCGCGGAGGATAGAACGCGCCGACGAGGTTTTTCCCTTCGGGGAGATTAACTCCCGTCTTGCCACCAATGGAACTATCCACCTGGGCGACGAGCGTGGTCGGCACGTGTACCAGGGCGACGCCACGCAAATAAATGGCGGCGACGAATCCGGCGACGTCTCCGACGACTCCGCCGCCGACTGCAATAAGGAGAGATTTGCGGTCCGCGCCAGATTTCACCAATGATCGGCATAGTAACTCGGCGTTGCGCAAGTTTTTTGCGGATTCTCCATCGTTCATGGGGTGAAAATGGGCTTCGCCGGGAAGTTGGAGACCACGCTGGACGGATTTACCGACGGCGCGCCAGACCTTTGTTGAAGAGACAACGTGGATGCTGGAAAAACGGCCGAGCTTGGCGATTTCCTGTGCGGCCCGATGAATGGCTCCTGCGCCGGCGATGACGGAGTAATCTCCAGCGGAGGATTTCACGGAAATGCGTTTGAGTTTCATTAGCGAGGCATCTTCAATGTAACACACGGGTTTGAGGGATTCCTATGCGAGCCGAGATTGATGCGCAGTTTTCTTGTGCGCAAAAAAGAGCGGCCCGCCTCGGGCCCTACAAGGAAGCCGGGCACGGACAATACGTGTGGTTCTAGCCGTGGCAAAGGAGGGCGCAGCGTTGCTGCGCCCGTATAAAGGCGCGCTCGGGTCAGGCCTTATTTTGCTTGGAGCTGTTTTGTGGACTCGAGGAAGACGTAGCCGACGATGGCGAGCGTCTTGGGGCTGATTTTATCGAGAGAGTCCTGCGGCGTGTGCCAGTAACCGTTGTTGACGAAGTCTCCGATGACATCCACGGCGTGGACGCCGCGCCTCATGAAGGAATCGTGATCATCTTCGGCGGATGCAGAAGTATTCAGAAAAACGGCGGAATAGCCCAACTTGGCCGCGGTGTTCCAAACGAGATCGATCAACGCCGACGTGGAACTGGATTCGCGCGGGAATTGCGCATTGCGGCCACCGACAATATCCGCAAGCATGAATGCACGAATCTTTTTGATGTCGCCGCTGGTGGAGAGCCGCGCGGCCATCTGGCGGCTGCCGTAGCGGCTGTCAGAATCGCTCCAGCTCTTCATAGCTTCTTCGCCGTCGAAAAAGGCGATCCAAACGGCATACTTTCCGTGCTGCGGACAGAGCAAACGGGCCAACTCCAGCATAACGGCAGTTGAAGAAGCAGCGTCATCGGCGCCGACAAAATTGTCGAGGATTTTCGTGTCGTAGTGGGTGCCGAGAAGAATCACTCCGGGTTTCTCGCCGGGGATTTTGACGAGGAAATTCTTCATGGGCAGGCGACCGACAGGGGTGTCAGCCGAGAACGCGTCGGTCTCGACGGTGCAGCCGTAGCTTTTCAATTCGGATTGCAAATAGTCCTGCAAACGGGCAATGGCTGGTGAGCCGGAAGGACGCGGGCCAAAGCTGACTTGCTTGGCGACCTGAGCGTAAGCGCGGTTGCCGTCGAAGCCGCCAGTTTTGTCCGGTGGGGGCGCGGCGTCGGCGGCTTGCGGTGGAGGGACGGCCACAGCGCTCATAAAAGGCGGCTGAGGCGCCGGGACGCGATTGGTCGACTCTTCAGCAAGCTTTGCGCTCGCAAGGTAAACGGGCTTGCCCTTGTAACCGACCAGGCGAAGCAGCAGCAAAAGGACGCACAAAAATGTTGCAAGTAGGAGAATTCCACGCCTTTTCGTCATTTATTGCGCCTCCACGGGAGCAGCGAGCCGCCGGGCGCGGCGGCGCACCACTACCCAAGACACTACGATGCCCACGAAGTAGAGCGCGACCAATACGGCCATGAAAACCAGCATGGTCGTGGCATCGGGGGTGGGCGTAAGGACGGCGGCGAGAATGGCGATGACCAAGATGGCATAGCGGAAATTCTTGAGCAAGAATTTGGGCGTGACGATCCCAAAGAGCGAAAGAAAGAAAATAAGGATTGGCAATTCGAACACCAGGCCGAGACCAAGAAGGACCATGAGAATCAGATCGAAATACTCGTTGATGCTGATGAGCGGAACGACGGGTCCCTGAAAGCTGATTAAGAAACGCAGGACGTACGGGAGTGAAATGAAATATCCGAATGCGATGCCGGAGAGAAACAGGAAGACGGTCGAGAACAGAAAGCCGGTGATGGCGCTGCGCTCGTGTTTGTAGAGCGCGGGAGCGACGAAGAGCCAAATCTGGTAAAGGATCCAGGGGGAAGCGATAACCAGACCAAGATAAATGCTCAAGGAGATCAAGAGATTCAGATACCCGGCGGGATGGGTGTAAACCAGTTTTTGTTCGAGTTTCGCGGCTTTGAGCGCTTCCAGCATGGGCTTGGTGATCCAATTCACAAAATGGGGAGCGGCAAACCAGCCAATGCCTGCGCCGATGACGACCGAGAGGAGCGAGTTGATGATGCGTTTGCGAAGCTCGGCGAGGTGCTCGAAAAAA
The DNA here is from genome assembly GCA_036522195.1 of Candidatus Acidiferrum sp. Lineage (GTDB taxonomy): Bacteria > Acidobacteriota > Terriglobia > Acidiferrales > UBA7541 > Acidiferrum. Next base: position 23,158 of record DATDGF010000071.1, read on the forward strand.
CTCATCGCGCCACTCGGCTCGTTATCTGGAGCGGGGAGCGCGGAATTGTCGGCGGATTCACGCTGGTTGTTGGTTGTCATGGGGGACGTCGGGTGAATCCGAGGCAGAGGCGGTTTCGGCCGTGGTTTCAGAGTGCTCGCCGGAAGCACGCGGTACCGACTCGACTGAGGGCGCGAGAAGCGGTTCTTCAGAGGCGCGGGTATCGGCTTGAGAATCTATCGAAGGCGTCTCAGAACCACTCGGAGTAGCCAAGGTAGCAGGCTGGGCGGAATCGCCGGCGGCTACGGCTTCGGCAGCCTTCTTGCGCGCGGCTTGCAGGGTCTGGCGCTCCATTTCGCGCATTTCCTCCTCAAAGGCGCTGCGGAAGTCCGAGGATGCTTTGCGGAACTCAGCCATGATCTTGCCGAGGCCGCGGGCGAGCTCCGGGAGCTTCTGTGGCCCGAAAACGACCAGAACGACCACAAACAGGACAATCATGTGAGGAATGCTCAACATTGCGCCCAGGCACCGTCTAACAGGTTCATTGGCATCATAGAAAGGGTGTCAGTCGCTGTCAAACCGGAGTTTGCGGTGTGGTATAATTCTGGATTGAGTCGTAAGGCGAGGTAAGGATGAATTCAGAACGTCGCGGACTTGGGATCGTTATAGGCGTACTGTTGTTATCTGCGGTTTTGGGCGGGATTTACGGGCCCAACGTCCGGGCGACGACGGCCTCGGCGGATGACTATCAAACGGCGGTGCGGGAGTTCACGCGGGTTCTGGATGTGGTCCAGAACAACTACGCCGACACGGTGGATGTGGACAAGGCCGTGTATCAGGGCGCGATTCCGGGCATGCTGCGCATGCTGGATCCTCATTCGAGTTTCTTTGATGCCAAGCAATTTGCGCTGCTGCGCGAGGACCAGCGCGGGAAGTACTACGGCGTGGGAATGATCGTTGCGCCGCGAGAGAATCACACCGTGGTGATGGCGCCGTATGTGGGAGCGCCAGCGTATAACGCGGGGCTGCGCCCTGGCGACGTGATCTTGAAGGTAGATGACAAGTCCACGGATGGATTGGGCACACCCGAAGTGGCGGACATGCTGAAGGGGCCCAAGGGGACGGTGGTTAAGATTGTGGTGTCGCGCGAGGGCTATCCGGAGCAACTGACATTTACGGTGACGCGCGACGAAATTCCTCGCCATTCGGTGGACATTGCTTTCCTGCTAAAGCCGGGGATCGGGTATATCCGGCTTTCGGGATTTAATGAGACGACAGACCGTGAAATTGCCGAAGCGCTGAAACAACTGAATGCTTCCTCGCTGGATGGACTGATACTGGATATGCGCGGGAATCCCGGCGGGCTGCTGAACGAAGCGGTGGCCGTGGGAGATATGTTCCTGGACAAGAACCAACTGATTGTTTCGCATCATGGACGGACTTCACCGGAACGGCGTTATTACGCGGTGCGTGGGAATCAGGGCGTGACCGTGCCGCTGGTGATTCTGGTGAATAACAATTCAGCGTCGGCAACGGAGATCGTGGCGGGATCGGTGCAGGACCACGATCGCGGGCTGGTGGTGGGCGAGACGACGTTCGGCAAAGGATTGGTGCAGACGGTTACGCCCCTAAGCGAGAACACGGGGCTGGCGCTGACGACGGCGCGTTATTACACGCCGAGCGGGCGGCTGATTCAGCGCGACTACAAATCGGTTTCGCTCTACGAATATCATTACGAGCGGAAGGTTCCCGAGCATCCCACGGAAGTGAAGCTGACAGACAGCGGGCGGCAAGTTACCGGCGGAGGCGGCATCGCGCCGGATATTATGGTGGCGGCGCCGAAGCTGACGAAGTTCGAACAACTGCTGTATCGCAACGACGTGTTTTATCCGGCGGAGACGGGCGTGGGCGGATTCACGCGCTACTACCTGGGCACGAAGCCAACAATCACCAAGGAGTTTGAAGCCGACGACAGCGTGATGCGCACATTCCGCGAGTACCTGAGCAAGCACAACGTGCGGTATACGGAACCGGAAATGGCGGAAACCGGCGATTGGATCAAGAGAAAGATCAAGCAGGAAGTGTTTATGTCCACGTTCGGCCAGCAGGAAGGATTCAAGGTACTGCTGGAATCCGACCCACAGGTACAGAAAGCCGTGGACGCGATTCCTCAGGCGCGGGCGCTGTATCAGAACGCCAAGAAAATCACTGCGCAGCGGACGGGTGCTTCGAACGAGCAGCCGTAAGCTTAAGCGCGAAGTACGATGAGGTTTCATGGGGCGCTTCGACCAGGTCGGAGCGCCCCAGTTTTGTCTACACGCGGGCGATCACGTGTTGGCAAGGTGTGCGGCGTTTGCTAAAATTCAGTTGCTGCTCGTGGGCGAGTAGCTCAGCTGGGAGAGCGCCTCGTTCGCAACGAGGAGGCCGGGGGTTCGAATCCCCTCTCGTCCACCA
>DATDGF010000072.1:0-47510 GCA_036522195.1 Candidatus Acidiferrum sp.
TACGAAGACGTTGCGTGTCCTCGCGCGAAGCGCTCCAGAGCCTCAACCCAGAACCACCAGCACAAAAGAGGATTGGACTCGATGGAATGACTATGGGATCGGCCTTTTCTTGCAGGGTGATCTGAAGGCCGCTGGCGCTGCGTTCGAGAAAATCACCGAAGCCGATCCGAAGAATCCCGATGGCTGGACCAACATCGGGCGCGTCCTGGTTCAGGAGGGCGACACTACCGGGGCCAGAAAGGTGCTCGAGAAATCCCTGGCGATTGATCCGAGGCTGGCGCGAACAAACTTCTTCTACGCGCGCGCGCTCAAGGAAGACGGCGACTACGATGGCTCCATCACTCACCTGAAGATTGTCCTCGAACAATTTCCGCGGGACCGCGTCGTGCACAACGAGCTTGGCCGCGTTCTTTTTCTCCAGAAGCGCTACGCTGATGCGGTGAAGGAGTTTGAGCAAACGCTCTCTATCGACCCCGAAGACTTGCAGGCCCATTACAACCTAATGCTCTGCTACAACGGCCTGGGTGAGGATGCCAAAGCGAACGAACACAAGACGCGCTATATGCGTTTCAAGGCTGACGAATCGGCTCAGGCCATTACCGGGCCTTACCGGCAGACGCACCCCGACGACAACAACGAGCGGCAGCCAATTCATGAACATGTCAGTGTTGCGATGGGCGCCGCGCAAACGAAAAAGGTCGCGACCGGAAAGCCCGCCTCGAAAACTGCGGTGACCGAAAGCATGAAGCCGGGCGCGGGGCAATAGCTCGCGCAAGAATCAATTCATTTCCATAAAGAGGCGAGATGACCTGGATCAAAACGATTCGAATGGATGAAGACGAGCGCGTGAAAAAAGCGATCGAGGACGAGCGAAAACTGTATCCCGTGGAATACCGCAAGCCAGCCCCTGCGGTCGATCGCGGTGAAGCGGAAAGCATCACCGCGTCGCATTCGCTGATTCCCGATGCTCTTTATCATTCGTTTTCGGCGTTTGGCACGATGTTGTCGCCCGATCTTCCGCTGAAGCGCCACCAGCACGAGATGATCGCCACCGTGGTGTCGGTGACAAACCGGTGCCACTATTGAATTGAATCTCACGCAGAGTTTCTGCGCAGGGTCACGCTGGACGAGAACATGGTCAACGCACTCCGTAAGGACTACCGGGCCGCGCCGATCAGCGAGCAGGACCTCGTGATGCTGGACTACGTGGTCAAGCTGACGAAGGACGCGACGTTGTGCCGCCCAGAAGATCACGGAAAATTGCGCGCGGTGGGCTTCGACGACAAGGGGATTCTGCAAATTACTCTAATCGCCGCGTGGTTCAACTACATTAATAAAGTTGCCGACGCTCTCGGTGTGGGCCGCGACTGAACTATGGGGGAATGGTGAAACGTCCGCTTGCTACTCTTGTCGTTTTTGTTCTCGCTGCATTTCTGATTGCACAAACACAAACTAAAGCTGCTCCCGACACGCCGTCGATTCAGTTCCGCGACGTCACCCAACTAGCCGGCATTCATTTCACGCACAACAACGGCGCCTTCGGGAAAAAGTTCTTGCCCGAGACCATGGGCCCCGGCGTCGCTTTTATCGATTACGACAACGATGGCTGGCCCGACATTTTCCTGGTGAATGGGATGGATTGGCCGGGCCATGCTCAGAAGCACTCCACGCCCAAGCTGTACCACAACAATCATGACGGCACGTTCACCGATGTGACGCATAAGGCCGGCCTCGACATCGAGATGTTTGGAATGGGTGTGGCCGTGGGCGATTACGACAACGACGGCTACGACGATCTCTTCGTCACTGCGTACGGGCAGAGCCATCTCTTCCACAACAACGGCAACGGAACTTTCACGGACATCACGCAAAAAGCGGGCCTGAGCGGGCCGAAGGAATTCAGCACCAGCGCGGCATGGGTAGACTACGACAAGGACAGCCGCCTCGACCTCGTCGTCGGGAATTATGTGCAATGGACGCCGGAGACGGATCTCTACTGCACGCTGGATGGAAAGAGCAAATCGTATTGCACACCGGAATCCTACAAAGGCACATCCGTGCGGCTCTGGCACAATCGCGGCGACGGAACATTTGAAGACGCCACGCAAAAAGCGGGCCTAGGCGAGCCCACGTCGAAAACACTCGGAGTGGCAGTGCTCGATTACGACAATGATGGCTGGCCCGACCTGTTATTTTCGAACGACACTCAACCCAACAAACTTTATCGCAACAACGGAAACGGAACTTTCACCGAGAAGGCAGTCGTTGCGGGCGTCGCTTTCAGCGAAGATGGCGTCGCCCGCGCAGGCATGGGCGTGGATGCATCGGATTACGATCATTCCGGCTACCCCAGTCTTCTCATCACCAATTTTTCAAATCAGATGCTTTCGCTCTATCACAACGAAGGAAAAGGGCTTTTTGTGGACGAAGCTCCGCGATCGGAGATCGGCCGCGCTTCGCTCCTTACGCTGGGATTCGGCTGCTTCTTCTTTGACTACGACCTCGACGGCTGGGCCGATGTCCTCGTCGCCAACGGGCACATTGATGCGGACATTCAACGCGTGCAAGCGAACGTGAAGTACGCCATGCCGCCCCACGTTTTCCGCAACGACGGCAAAGGCAAATTTCAAGAGGTCACCAAGTCACTGGGGCAAGCCTTCGATTCTCCCCGTGTGGGACGCGGCGCTGCTTACGCGGACATCAATAACGACGGCCGACTGGACCTGCTGCTCTCCACCAATGGCGGCCCAGTCTATTTATTTCGGAATGAAGCGCAAGGCCCCGCGGCATTCAATCGCAGCCTGCGCATCAAACTGATCGGCACAAAGTCCAATCGCGATGGCATCGGCGCGACCGTACGACTGACCGCGAGCGGCGAAATGCAAACACAGATGTTGCGCAGCGGCTCCAGCTACCTCTCCGCCAGCGAACTCGTTTTGACTTTCGGGCTCGCGCAGCGCGATAAGGCCGATGCCATCGAAATTCGCTGGCCCAGCGGCCAGGTGGACCGTCTTTCCAATGTGACCGCAGGTCAGACGGTCACCTTCACCGAAGGAAAAGGAATCACTGCCGCCCGCGCCTACGGAAAGAAAAACTGAGCGCTGTCCAGCCGAGCCGTTTCTCGTTGTGGGGCCCGTAATTTCTGAAACTGCAAGCAAGATCCTCTACCAAAACAAAACGGCCCAAATGTATAGTGGGTGTTTTCCATTGCCTTGATGCAATAGTTCTAGAACTGGTTCCAGAGGAACTGGTTGTAAACCTCGTGGTGATACTGCACCTCGGGAACTTTCACGACTGTTCCAAGAGCCCGCGGGCACCGGTCGGCAGCAGCCCGCTTCAGATCAGCATAGCGAGCCTTGACCTCAGCGCCGAAAAGCTTGGTTGTCCAGTCAGCCTTCTCGAAATTTTCCAGCGCCGTGTAAATGTTGTCCGGGAGGTAGCGCTGGGCGGAGCGTAGATTTTTGATCTTGGCGATCTCGCCGTCGAGGCCGGTCTTGAAGATCGAGTACATGACCATATAGGGGTTTGAGTCGGGGGCAACAGCGCGCACTTCCGTGCGCATGCTCTTCTCGTTGCCGATGGGGATGCGTACCATCGCGCCGCGGTTGACTGCCGAAGCATTGAGCTGATTGGGCGCCTCGAAGTGCGGGTCGAGCCGGCGGTACGCATTGACGCTGGAATTGATCAGCAAACAGATATCGTTGCCATGGCTAAGAATACGATCCACGAACTCCCAACCGAATTTGCTGAGTTTTTCCTCGCCCTTGGGATCCCAGAACACATTCTTGCCGTCCTTGCTGATCGAAACGTTGGTATGCATGCCGTTGCCATTGACGCCGACTACGGGCTTCGGCAGGAAGCACGCGGTGAAGCCCATATTTGTGGCCACCTGCCGGCAAATCAACTTATACAATTGAATCTGGTCAGCAGCGGAAACCACTTCGCCGTACCCATAATTGATTTCGAATTGCGAAGGCGCCACTTCCGGGTGGTCTTTTTCATTCTGAAAGCCCATCGCTCGCTGAACTTCAGCGGTGGTATCAATAAACGTCCGCAGCGGATCGCCGGGCAGAGAATGGTAGTAACCGCCGGTATTGACGTATTCGAATTTTCCGGTTTCGTTGTAACTTCGTTCCGCGTTCTGGCCTTTGAAAAGGAACCCTTCGATTTCGTTCGCGGCGTTTAGCGTGTAGCCTTTTTTCTCGTGCAGGTGGTCGGCGTACCCCTTCAGCACTCCGCGAATGTCCGCGGCATACGGCGAACCGTCCTTGTCGATTACATGGCCGAAGACCAGTACCTTGCCCGATCCAAACACATCCGCAGGCGCCCAATAAAAAGAGCCCCAGTCCATCGCCAGCCGCAGATCACTCTCCCGTTGTGCGGTGAAGCCGCGGATCGAGGACCCATCGAACGTCAGGTTGTCCCAGCTCTTGATCAGAAATTTCTTGTCGTAATCGAGCATGTGCAGGCGGCCCTCGAGGTCGCTGAACAGCACCGTCACAGCCTTGATGCGCTTCTCGTCGGTCAAATACTTGATGCGTTCTTCCTGGATTTTATGCTCGGCAACGCGCTTCTGGCGCTGCTCCTTGGCGTTCAGATTCAACTGCTCCAGCTCATCATAGGAAAGGGCTAGAAAATTGCGCAGTTCGTTCGACATGAATCTCCTCAAGTTGGGATAAAGCTATAAGTCAGGGGCAAATTCCCGGGTGGCTTGGGACTCGCCAGCCCGGCATTAGGGTATCGCGGCGCTCTTCCGACCGTCAATCCAAAGACCTGATGTAAAGGATTCAAAAGACCGCAACAGCCGCAGTCCACATTGGCTGGAGGTATGAAAATCCGGGAAAGCAGGATTGGTAGCGATACCGGGATTCGAACCCGGATTTTAGCCTTGAGAGGGCTACGTCCTAACCCTTAGACGATATCGCCGGAGCCTTGTTGCTGCGGGGTGCTGCCGCCAACTCGCAACACGTTCCATCATTTTCGCATGGTCAATCGAGGCATTCAAGCACGGCCGGGTTTCTGGGTCATACCTCGGCGTTCTTGCTGCTTCCCCCCCTGCTGGGGGCTCACGCCCTTCATAGCCTCGCTCACTCGCGCGTACCAATTGTTGCGCTCACTCCTGCAACACCAGCTTCTGTTCCTGGCCAAGCTCTGATTCCGGATTGATTTTCGGGAGGAGATATCCGTACCTCTGCAAGAGCCGCGTCGCGAGTACTCGCGTGCGCAGGTCCTCATTTAGCCGCGCGGTCAGCGCGCTGTCCGTCAAGTCGGACTCTTCGAGAAGTTGGCCAATAGCGCTGGCATCCTGCGCGATCATGCGTTTGAACTCCACCATCAAACCGGCATCCCGGTTTAAAATTTCCAGGATTTGTTCGGCTGCCGCCGCTACACGCTCCAGGGTGTCCGCTGCAAGGCCTCGCGCATCGCTCGCGGTGTCCCGCGCTGCCCCGCCGGTCCACCCTGCGCTTGCTCCCGCGGCCCGCTCTTTTCCTGCCCTTGCTGCTGCGCGCGCCTCCCCGCAACAAGAAAATCAACGCGGCTTCAAGACATGCCTCCCTTCGCCGGTACCACGCTATTCCGCATCGCCTCGAGCAACGCCTCCTCACCCGCCTCCATCGTCCTCGAATGGATGTCGAACGAAGCCCAGTAGAAAATTCCCAGATTCTTATTGGGAGCCACTGCAATAATCCGCAGCGCAGGAAACTCCTGCAGCAGCACAGCGCCGGCCGCCTTTGCGGCTCGTCCAGTGCGATCAGCAGAAAATCGGGCTTCGTCGCCGCCACCAGCGAAGGCACGTCCTGTTCGTTTTCCGTTTCGCCCACAGCTGATTCCTTCTTGCCCGGAAAGTGTCGAGAGCACCAGTTCGCGCAACAGCCGCGGACGATTGGCCACCACCACTCGGACACTTGTTTCCATGCGTTCCTCCGAGCCACCGAAACTAATGGGAAATTAAAAATGACGACAGGCTGGAAATGGTACGGGGGTGGTAGTCCTGTGGAAGCTTGGTTTGGTACTTATGAAATTTGGGACTGAGTTGGTACGGTGTGGGTACTTCGCTCCCTGCTTTATTTCGCCGGCGTTGCCGCTACTTCTGGCGCTTCTCTCATCAGCGGCCGCACGGAAAAAAACTTGTGGCGGCACGGTTCGCAGCGCAACGCCCGCAGTCGCAGGACGCGCCCAACCATCGCCGTCAATCCGGGCACGTGCTCCGCCGAGATTCGCTGTAACGCGTGATTCCCGCAGATTCCGCAATGCGCGTAACGAAAACTCCGCCAGGCCATCGCGCGCGCGTAAAATCGCGCTTCGCAACCATCACAGCGCCACGGCAACACCCCGGCAAATCCAAAAATATAATCCAGCGCTGTCCGGCGTCGCGACCGCCGGGTGTTCGAACTTTGGCAATTCGGGCAAGCTAGCAGAGCGTTTCCGATTGGCTTTCTCCCCCGGCAAGAATAGGCGAAAGCTGCAACCTTCGGCAAGAGGCAGTCTCCTTCTCGACACGGTACAATACGGGTGAGGAGAGTCCATGCCCGACTACACCGCAGAACACGCCCGCGCCGGCATCAATTCCAAATTGCCAGAACTCGAGACCTGGCCCAATCAGTTCCCCGGCTACGTCATCACCACGCGCTTTCCCGAATACTCCTCGGTCTGCCCCAAGACCGGTCTCCCGGACTTCGGCACGATCACCATTCAATACATGCCGAAAAAAGATTGCATCGAACTCAAAGCCCTCAAAATGTATCTCCTCGCCTATCGCGACCTCGGCATCTTCTACGAAAACGCCGTCAACAAAATCCTCCGCGACATCGTCGCCGTCGTCCGCCCCGAATGGTGCGTCGTCCGCGGCGAATTCACTCCCCGCGGCGGCCTATCCACCTCCATCTTCGCGCGCTGGCCCTCGGTTCGCCCTGGCGGTAAAGGCAAGAAATAGGAGGGCGGGGCTTTTGACTGCTCCTCGACTATCTTAATCTGGGGCTAAGACGCCGCCTGCGCACGCGCAAGCTCTGGCGCTCCGACCAGCTCATCAAAGTGTCCGGTAATGAATCAACGCCTGCCGCAGTTCTTCCGTGCTGGCCTTCCCAGTCGTTTGACGAAGCGCAATTCCGTGCGCTAACCGGTAATTTTCCAGGACCAAAGGATAGTCCACCGAGATTATCCGCCGCACGTTGCTCAAAGTCGCTCACTGGATAGCCACGCGTCGCCATAACATCGCCCAGCAACTGATCGGCCTCCGTCACTGCGCCGCCGGGGCTGTCAACAAACCGCGCCTGCACCTTGCTCCACGACTCAATGTAGCGAGCGCGATCGTTCGGACCGAGCGCCCGGATGTGCAAACCCTCGACGCGATCCGTGCGCTTATCGAGGCCCGCTTCAGCTTTTCTCCGGCTGTCACCTGCTTACACGGCGCGGTCGTATTCCTTCTCACCAAACTGGCTGCGTAATTTTGCGCTGTGGCGCTTGCGGCCAAAACTCATGGCAGCAATCACCACGACTGCGATCACAACCACACTACAAATAAATATTGGATGATTTCCCGCCGTTCCCTTCCCAGCTCGATGACCACCTGGCCATTTGCATCATAAATATGTCCAATCGTGGGAGGCTCAAAGCGGAGAAACGCGTCGAGGTCCGGCAAGTTCTTCCGGTTGTAGCTGATGTAGATCAGTCCGAAGAGGACCGCCACCATTGGCACGGCGGTAAGCGCTCAAGCAACGCGAACCCAGCGCCTCGTCTGGTATACCCTGCGTATGCCGGAAAATATTCTCGGAAAGGTCCAGGGGAACCGCAGAAAAAGCAACTGAGTTTTGAGCATGTGAACTACTTACAGACGGAGCGCGGGCGGTCCTGATTCCTAAACCCGTACTTCGCACAACTTTCCAGTGCCCGCTTGACCGAAGCATCAAGCGTCGCATATCGCGGGTTTGCGTTCTGTGCAATACGAGTCATACCTCCCGCTTTTCGAGCTAACCCATAGCAGACAAGCTATTTAGAATTTATTACATTACGATAGATACCTATATGGTACAGTTCTGATGTTGCGCCGGCACCATCCATCCCCACCAGTTGCCTGCTCATAACCACCCCGTGCCGCTAACTCCTTTAGCGGCAACACTTATGGTTCTCCCCGCAAGTGTTACAAACAAAAGACTTACGGAAACGGTAACTCCTTTAAATGGAACACTTACAAAAACAGGGGGTGGGGGCCCGGCCTTTCGACGTTTCGAGATTCGGAGGTTCAGACCCTCAGACCGGCCGCTTCTTCAACTCCGCAACCTTTAAACCTGCAAACCTTCCAACCTTCAAACGAGTTCTCAAGCTATCCCCCCTTCTTTTCTCTCTCCACTAACAACTATAAACTTACAACTGTTCACTTCTTCCCCCTCCGGTGGACATCCAGTGCATTGCAGGCCATAATTTCTGTGCGGCGCCATTGCCGAGCATGGCGCCTATGACTGAGGAGGGGGAATGAGCATTTCTCCAAACGTACCGAGCCCGCAGGAGTCGTATCAATACGAATCCGCAGGCACGCCGCGGTGGATCGGGATTCTGTTTGGCGTGGTGATCGCGGCTCTGGCCGTTCTCGGCTTTGCCGGCTACTCCACACAATCCGGTTTGCGGCAGGACCTCGCCAAGCAGCAGGAACAGAACAAGATTCTGACCGCGCAACTGGATCAGGCCAACGCGCGCCTGGCCGAAATGAAAGGGCACCTGGAGGTCACGGAACAGAAAGTCGGCATGACCCAGGCGGAAATTTCCAAGGCCCAGAGCCGGGCCGAATCCATCCGCAAGGAACAGCAGAACGCCGACCAGAAGCTGAGCGCGCAACTGACGCAGGCGCAGAAGGAAAACGAGGAAAAACTCGGCGCAGTGGCCACGGAAGTTGGCGGTGCCAAGAAAGACATCGAAGCGACCAAAAACGACCTGGAAGCCACGAAAACCAAAATGGCCAGCGCCATGGGCGACATGAATGTGATGAGCGGCCTGATTGCGCGCAACCGCGACGACCTGGAAGAATTGAAGCGCAAAGGCGACCGCAACTACTACGAATTCACGCTGCAGAAGTCCAAGACGCCGCAGCGCGTCGGGCCGGTGCAGGTCTCGCTGAACAAGACGGACCCGAAAAAATCGAAGTACACCATCACGGTGATCGCCGATGACAAAACCATCGAGAAGAAAGACAAGACATCGGGCGAGCCGGTGCAGTTTTATGTGGCTCACTTGCGCGGCGCACCCTATGAACTGGTTGTGTTCGACGTCGGCAAAAACCAGATCTCAGGCTATCTGGCAACGCCGAAGGATACGGGCACAGGCGCCGCTCCGGCTGCGGCCGCGCCCGCCGCGGCGCCTGTGCCGAGCAAGCCGTAATACTTAGGATTGCGGCCGGTTTATTTCCTGAACCAGTCTCGCGCATTCCGCAAAAAGTCTTCCCGCCCGCGCCTGCAGACGTGTTCCGCGTTCTGGAAACAACGAGCGGACAAGGCTTCTGTCTTTTTCGCACCGGCGCTAGCATGGAAAGTGGAAACTTTCATGCCACTTGGCCCTGGAGCGCTCCAATGAAATCCATACGCATTCGAACTCTTCTCGCGACTGCGATACTTGTGGTCACTCTCCTCGGCGTGGGAACCAACCCCGCGCGCGCGCAAGCTCCGTTGGAGCCGGCGCAACTGCCTTCGCGCACGGTGTTCTACCTGAATTGGCGCGGCGCCCCTGCGCCGGACGTTCGAAAGGCTAATTCCCTGCTGGCGTTGTGGGATGATCCGGACTTCGCTCCGGCGCGCTCGGCGCTGGCCACGAACATGCTCAACTCTTCGCAGGAAAAATCAGCGGGTGCGAAGCTGACTCCGGAAGAGATCCAGGAATACGCGTCGCTGCTGGAAAATGGATTCACGCTCGGTTATTTGAGCGAACCCGCCAAGCATGCCGCAGCAAATGCCGCCGCTGCGAAAGAGGCCAAACTCACACCGTGGAATGGCATGTTTTTTGTGTATGACCGCACCGGCAAAGAGGCCCTGTTGACGAAAGCGATCCTGCGCGTGCGCGCGCAGCAAAAAGATGCGCCAAATCTTTCGCAAGTCACTCTGGGAGGTGTGGCGGTCCTCAAGTCCGAAGGAAAAAGCGGGGTCACCTACTGGGCGGAACACGGGAAGTACGCGGTCAGCGCGAGCGAGCGCGGGGTGATGGAAGAAATCCTTGCGCGTCTGGACGGGAAGGCTTCCGCGGCGGCGGCGCTGGCGCAAACTCCTGCGTATCAGGAAGCGCAGCCGATTGCCGGGAGCGGTGTGCTGGACTTTTTCGTGGGTATCCCGGACCTGAAAGAAATGGCATCGGATTCGAACGCCAGCAGCATGAAAGTGCGCCCGCTGCTCGACGCAGCGAAGCTCGAAGCGATTCATTCTATCAGCGGCCACGTTTCGCTCGAGGGTGCGAAAACGCGAATTCAGGCGGCAATTTTAGGCGATGCCGCGCCCGGAACGCCGTTTGACATCTGGTCCTCCGGCCAATCAACGCCCGCTTCCCTGGCGCTGGTTCCCGCGGATGCGATTTCCTACAGCTTCGCGGAGATCAATTTCATGGGCGTTTACGATATCGTGAAGCGTGTGGCGCGCGCGGCCTTTCCGCAGGGGCAGCAGGGCAACGCGGATCTGCTCGATACCATGGCGCAAGCGCGGCTGGGAATGCCGTTGACGGAAGCCATCGGATTGCTCAGCGGAGAATTCGCTTCGATGCAATCCAATCCATCGATGGACAGCACCAAGCAAGTATATTTCTTTGGCATTCGAAAGAAGCCCGAGGCGCTGAAACTGCTACGCTCTGTTTTCGGCGATCAACTTACGTCGGAACGCAGCGAGGGTGAGACTACTTTCGTGAAGATTTCCCTGGGCGGAAAGCAGGGGAGCGCGGGCGTTGCGCAATGGAATTTTTTCAATCTGGCGGTGACACCCGACATGATCATTGGGGCCTCGCGCACGGAAACGATTCGGGAAGTGCTTGCAAACCGGACTAAGGGCGCGGCGTTCGTGAGCCTCGCCAGCGTGCCGCAATTTCAAGCGGGCCGGGCGCAGTTCCAGGAAAAAGTCAACGGCCTGAGTTATTTCGATTTTCAAAAAGTAGACTGGCCGGCCGCGAAAGAACATTGGATGGAAGAAGCGAAGAAAAACTCCACGGCAAAAAGTCTGGACCCCGCGCAAAAATCGACCCCGACTGCCACTAGCTCGGGAATGGACTGGCTCGCACTAGTGAATCCGCAGGTGTTTTCGCGGCACCTGCATTATTCGTCCAGCGTTTCGTGGAAAGACGCCAAGGGAATTTATTGGGACCAGTGGCTGCAGTAGACGAGCGATGCAGCCGACTTGTTTTCTTCGACAGGTGCTACGCGCAGCTGTCCTGTTCTTTGCGGGCGTGTCGTGGCTGGCTCCGCTGGAGTACGCGCAGGAAAATCCTCAGGAAAACCCGCAGTCCATTCGAATCCATGTTGAGCGAGTAAATGTCGGCGTCATCGTCACCGATCCCAGCGGGAAGTTTGTGGAAGGACTGCGCCGCGAAGACTTTCACATTTTTGATAATGGTGTCGAACAACCGTTGACGGATTTCGCCACCATCGAGGAGCCGGCGCAGGTGCTGATGCTCATCGAGGCGGGCCCTGCAGTTTATCTTCTGGAGGGTGGCCATCTGCAGGCTGCTTTGGGGTTGCTAAACGGGCTGGCCCCCGAGGATCGCGTCGCGGTGGTGAAATATGCGGATGCGCCACAGACACTCCTCGATTTCACGCCGGACAAGCAGGCCGCGGTGGGAGCCTTTGGACACTTGCGATTCAACCTGGGGTTCGGTTCGCTGAATTTGACGGCGAGCGTTTCGAAAGTCATGGAGTGGCTTGCGAGCGTGCGAGGAAAGAAGAGCATTGTTTTGCTCTCCACGGGTGTGGACACTTCGTCTCCGAATGAATCAGCCAGAGCGATACAACAGCTGAAAATTGGCGACGTCCTCCTTTTTGCAGTTTCGCTGAAAGGCGGATTGCAGCCCGCACAGCCCGGCAATAAGAAAAAATCGCAGCCCGCCAACTCCAGCAAGACAGCACAGCAATTCGAACAAGCGGACCAACTCTTGAAAGTGATGGCGGACTCCACCGGCGGACGTGCTTATTTCCCCGGGAACGCCAAAGAGTTCAATGTCGCGTATGCGGCGATCGCGCAACTCGTCCGCCACGAATATAGTCTGGCGTTCGCGCCGCCCGCGCGCGACGGCATCGTACACATCATCGAAGTCCGTGTCGACTTCCCGAAACCGTCAAGTGCAAACGCGCCGGTTCCTGTTTATCGTGTCGACCATCGCCGGGCGTATCTCTCTCCTGCACCGGCCGAATCATCCAAGTAATCCTTAGTAGAAATCTTTCGCGATAGTAGAATCGATGGCCTATTGGCGCTGATGTAGTAGATTGTGCTGGTCACAGAGAACCAATTCGTATGCGGAGGCAGCAGTGGCACTCGCGATTACAGGGCTTTCCAAGACATACCCGAACGGTGTAAAGGCGCTTAAAAACCTTTCGCTCACGATTGGGAACAGCATGTTTGGGCTTGTGGGGCCAAACGGCGCCGGCAAGAGTTCCCTGATGCGTACCATCGCCACGCTGCAGGACCCGGACTCCGGCTCCATCCAGCTCGATGGCATCGACGTGCTGCGGCAGAAAGACGAGGTCCGACGCATCCTGGGCTACCTGCCGCAGGAGTTCGGTGTGTATCCCAAGATCTCCGCCCTGGACATGCTGCAACACATCGCGGTGATGAAGGGAATGACTTCCGCGGGCCAGCGCAAGGAGACGGTGGAGGCGCTGCTGCAACAGACCAATTTGTGGGAGGTCCGCAAGAAAGCGCTTTCCACGTTTTCAGGTGGGATGAAGCAGCGATTCGGGATCGCGCAGGCGCTGCTCGGCAATCCACGGCTGATTATTGTCGACGAACCCACAGCGGGGCTGGACCCTGCCGAACGCAATCGCTTTCTTAACTTACTTTCCTCGCTGGGCAGCGACCGGACGGTGATCCTATCGACGCACATCGTCGATGACGTGCGCCAGCTTTGCCCGCGGATGGCCATCATCGCCTCGGGCGAGGTACTCCTGGAGGGCCCGCCAAATGAAGCCCTTGCCGCTCTCGATGGCAAGATCTGGTCAAAGGTGGTCGCCACGAACGACGAAATGCGCGCTTTGGAAACGCAAGTTCACATGATCTCGACGCACCTCGTTGGCGGACAGCATGAGGTGCGCGTGTACGCTGACGGTTCACCCGGGAGCACTTTCCGCCCGGTGGATTCCAGCCTTGAGGACGTTTACTTTCTTAACCTTTCACAACAGGCCAAGCGGCAGCTTCCGAATTAGACCTGCGCAGATAAAGGATCCGAGATGGCACTCTTTTGGGAGTTTTTCACATTTGAGCTCAAGTTCCGATTCAAGAGCCTGTCCACGTATGTTTACTTTATCGTGTGGCTGATGTTTTCGTTTCTGAACGTTGCGTCCGAAAGCTTCGGTCCCGTGGGTAATAGCAACGGCAAGATCCTGCTGAACGGTCCATGGGCCAACGCTTACAACGACATCGGCGCCGCGCTCTTCGGCATCATTATTATTGCGGCGATCTTTGGGACGTCGATCCTGCGCGACTTCCAGCGCGACACCTACCAGATTCTCTTTACCCAGCCGATCTCGAAATTTGCCTATCTTGGCGGACGCTGGGCAGGGTCCTTTGTCACCGCGGTGTTCGCATTCTCCGGCGTGATGTTTGGCACTTTCCTCGGCACTTTCGCGCCCTGGGCAGACCATACGCGCATCGGACCAAATCATCTCTGGACGTACCTTCAGCCTTTTCTTTCCATCCTGGTCGTGCAGATCTTTTTCCTTGGGTCCGTATTCTTCGCGGTCGCCGCGCTCACCCGCAAGCTGTTCATCGTTTATCTCCAGGGTGTGGTGCTGTTCATGGTCTATATCATCGGGATCACGGTGTTCTCGGCGACGCGGTCGCTGGAGCGCTTCTGGTCGGGAATTCTTGATCCCGTCGGCTTCATACTGTTCGACGACGTGACGCGCTACTGGACAGTCATTGAAAAGAATACGATGCTGGTCACGTGGTCGCCGGCGCTCTCGGGCAGCGTGTTCCTTTACAACCGTCTCCTCTGGCTCAGCGTTGGCCTTGTCTCACTTCTTGCCACGTGGGCACTCTTTCCGATGTCCGTGGAGGCTCTGACGGCGAGGTCGCAGGGCCGGCGCGCCGCCAAAGCGAAACAACACGAGCTCACGGAAGCCCAGCCCGTCCGATCGCTAGTCACCGCGCAGCTCCCCGATGTGCATCAGGCGTTTACACCCGCCACGACGTTTTCCCAATACATCTCACTCACTCGGCTTCGACTGCGAAGCATTGTCCGTGACACACCGTTCTGGGGAATGGTGGCACTGCTTATCGCTTTTGGAATCAACAATGGCCATTTCGCGGGGCGCGTCGCCGGACGAAACATCTGGCCAGTCACCTACTTGATGGTGCAGGCCGTCGAAGGCAGCGCGCTTCTTTTCCTATACATTGTCGCTACCCTTTATGCCGCAGAACTGTTGTGGCGGGAGCGCGACACCCATTTCGATGGCATCCATGATGCACTGCCGATGCGCGAATCCACCGACTGGCTTTCTCGCCTGACAGCCATCATCGTCGTCGAACTCGTCCTCCTGACAGTTGCAATGTTCGTAGGCATACTGATGCAGACGGCCGCCGGTTACTATCATTACGAGCTCCTGCAGTATTTCAAGGAACTCTACATTGTGACCTTTCCGCAAGTCCTGGCGTTCACGCTACTCGCCCTGTTCGTGCAGACGATCGTCTCAAACAAGTTTGTGGGCCACGGCATCGTGATTGGCTTGTTCGTGCTGATGCCTGTCCTCTATGGATTTGGGTGGGAGAACACGCTGTACCTGGTGGGCCAGACACCCACGTACACGTACTCCGACATGAACGGGTACGGACACTTCGTGCCTGCATTGTCTTGGGCAATTACTTACTGGCTGGCGATCACCGCCGTGCTGGGAGTGCTGTGCATCGCGCTCGCCCGACGAGGGGCGGAGGACTCGCTGCGGGCCCGTGCTCGCTTGGCCCTTCGGCTGGCGCCGCGACTGGCGCCACTCGGCTTACTTTTCGTAATCATCGCGGCCAGCGCCGGGGCCTGGTACTTCTACAATGCTCACGTCCTGAACGAGTATCTGGACTCGAAGGCTCGCCGCCAGATTCAGGCCGACTACGAACGGCAGTTCAAGCAGTACGAAAACCTGCTCCAGCCTAAGGTCACGGCAGTCGATTCCGCCATTAACATCTATCCCGAGCGCCGTTCGTTCGACGGAAACGTGCGGTTCGCACTCCAAAACAAGACCAAAGAGCCGATCACTCAAGTCCATGTGACCGATCAGAGGCAGTCGGTGACCAACGTCCAGTTTGATCGCCCGTTCCGGCTCGTCAGCTCTGCGTCGCGCAACATCTACTCTATCTATGCCCTTGAGCAGCCGTTGGCCCCGGGCGAAATCCTCACGCTCACCTGCAATGTGGGGCACCAAAGCCGCGGCTTCCGCGACGGCAACGAGCCTCCCGAGTTCGCCTACAACGGTACATTCTTTGATTCCGACTACCTTCCCTACATCGGCTATAACCCGAACATCGAGCTTGACGATCCGCGCCGCCGGCGTGAAGAGAAGCTTCCGGCCCTCGAAGAAATGGCCCATCGCGGTGACCCCGCTCATTCGGTGGACAATGTCTTCTTGCGGGAGTCCGACTGGATCACCTACCACACGGTCGTCAGCACCTCGCCGGACCAGATTGCCATTGCGCCTGGATATCTGCAGCGCGAGTGGCAAGACAATGGGCGCCGGTTCTTCGAGTACAGCTTGGGTTCGACGCACATCCTGGACTTCTTCTCCTACATTTCCGCCCGCTACCAGGTGCGAAAAGAGATGTACCACGGACCCAATGGTGACGTGGCCCTCGAGGTCTATTACGATCCTGCTCACACCTACGACCTGGATGACATGCTGGCGAGCGCGCGCGCCGGACTCGATTACTATCAGCGCGTTTACAGTCCCTACCAGTTCACGCAGTTCCGCATTCTCGAGTTCCCGCGATACCGCACTTTTGCGCAGTCCTTCCCCAACACTATCCCGTACTCCGAGGGCATCGGCTTCATCGGCAGGATCCTCAAGCCGACGGACATCGACTTCACCTACTTCGTGACCGCCCACGAGCTCGGTCACCAGTGGTGGGCACACCAGCTCGTCGGGGCCAATGTTGAAGGTTCCAACATGATGTCGGAGAGCCTCGCGGAGTACTCCGCGCTACAGGTTATGGCGCACAAGTACGGCAGCGATCTGATGCATCGCTATCTGCGGCACGAACTCGATACCTATCTTCGTGGCCGCTCGGGCGAAACCCGCCACGAGCCGCCCCTCGCGCTGGTCCAGCGCGAGCCTTATGTGTGGTATCAGAAGGGCGGGCAGATCCTGTATACGCTTGCCGACTACTTGGGCGAAGACAAACTCAACCTGGCGCTCCACAACTTCCTGATGCAGTACCGCTATGCCAACGCGAACAATCAGGCCGACGCGCACGAGAATGTGCGCGCCGCAGAGGCCCTCGACGATAGCTATCCCGATACGCGCATGTTGGTTGACGCCATCAAGGCACAAACGCCGTCCGAACTTCAGTACCTGGTGGACGACGGCTTCAACCGCATCGTTCTTTACGACAACAAAGCCATCAGCGCGACTTCGCAGAAAACGGCGGACGGCAAGTACAAGGTCACGCTGGAGGTTCAGGCGCGCAAGGTTCAGGCGGATGGAAACGGGGCGGAGACGCCCGTGGTTTTGGCGGACTACATCGAGATCGGAGTGTTCATGGGAAAGAAAGATGAGGAAAAGCCACTCTATCTGAAGAAGGAAAAATTCACGGAAGAACACAAGACATTCGTAATCGTCGTCGACCAGCAGCCCACGCTGGCGGGGATTGATCCCTACAACAAGCTGATCGACAAGAATGCGGACGACAACATGATTGATGTCTCCAAGCAATGAAGATGCGGTTCACGGAGTCGCCTGCCCTTTAGATTCAAGGAATGTGCGTAGATCTAAGTTCAGCGACGTCGAGTATCAATGTGACAACGGAAAATCAATTTTCTGGCTGGCGCGTAGCTGCGAAATTGGTTCAAATAGCGGAAAGAAGCCGCGCTAACGGCGAGAGCGACACGGTCTATTCGAAAGATTTCGGGAAGCTGGGCAAGAGCTACGCCAAGATGCTCGTGGACCACTGGAAGAAGGATAAAGTGATCGGGAAGAAGTAGATCGCGCCGACGGCATGGTCCATTCCACCGAAGTTTCGCATCGAAGTTTCGAAACCGCCTGCTATTTTCTTGAGTCAACTCCTGCCCCGTGGGAAAGCTGGAGATTTGGAAGCGGAGGGAGGACGAGGCGTCAGGCCAGAAGTTGTAACAGAGTTCTCATGTCGCGGGCCCTGGCTGTGAAGTAAACTCTGCTCCGTCCGCGGGTAACAGACTTGGGCTGGTCATCTATATGGGACTCCCACAAATCCCATCTCGTAATTTCTCCTTCAAAGTCCTGAACAGCTTTGCGGCTCTTATGCTTCTGCAATTGGCAGGCGGGAGTGTGGCGCGGGGGCAAAGTGCGAAGACGCTGTCAGAAGTAAAGAAGGTCTATGTGGAGTCCTTCGGCCAGGAAGATGCGGCAAACAAACTCCGCGAAAGAATGCTCAAGCAGCTGGGGAAAAATGGAAGACTGGGAGTTGTCGCGGGGCCGAAGGAAGCCGATGTGATAATCAAGGGAAACGCAAGCCTATGGGTGGCGGGCTACTATTCGACCAGTACGCGTGCACTTGCGAATGCGCGTCAGCCGGTTATTCATGGCTTTCTGTCCGTGGAAGTCGTAGGGAAGGACAACGAGACATTATGGTCGTATCTGGTGACGCCGAGTAAGGTCAGGACTGGATCGATCACGGAGGACCTGGCAGACCAGGTGGTGAAAAAACTTGGAGAAGCACTCGCAAACGGAAGAGAGAAAGCGGCGGCGTCTGCGACCACCCAAGGTGCGAGCGAAATGAATTTGAATGGTGCGGGAGCAACTTTTCCGGCGCCACTTTATCAAAAATGGTTCGAGTCGTTTCAGCAGCGATATCCTAAGGCGCACATCAGCTACAGCGCCGTGGGATCGGAGGCCGGGCTCCGCTTACTGGAAGAAGGTAAAGCGGACTTTGCGGCTTCGGATGTGCCGCTATCCAATGAAAAAATGGCCGAATCGAAAATAGCGCCACTGCATTTTGCCACGGTGCTGGGCGCGGTAGTTCCCATCTATAACTTGAAAGGGCTCGACCGGACCCTAAATTTCACGCCGGAAGTTCTTGCGGACATTTATCTGGGAAAGATTAAAAACTGGAACGATCCGAAAATTCGGGAGTCCAATGGGAATAGAGCTCTCCCGAACAGCGAGATCGTCGTCATTCACCGTTCCGACGGCAGCGGAACAATCTTCGTGTGGACTGAGTACCTATCCAAACTGAGTGCCGAATGGAAGGCTGCCGTTGGTTCGAGCACGGTGGTGCAATGGCTCGTGGGAACGGGCGCGGAGGGAAATGAGGGCATTGCCGCAATGGTTCAGCACACGCCGAACTCCATCGGCTACGTTGAGCTGGTTTATGCGCTGAGGCACCAACTGAGCTTCGGGGCAGTGCGAAACGCGGCGGGTGAGTTCGTGCAGGCTGATCTTGCGAGCGTGACGGTGGCAGCGAAAGGGGCGGCGGGAGCGATGACGTCGGATTTTCGCGTGTCGATTACCAACGCGCCAGAAAAAGGCGCATACCCCATGGCAACGTTACGTGGTGGGTGTTGCCGGGAGAACTGGGAGGCGCGGAGAAGAAGCCTGCTTTTCTCGAGCTTCTTCAGTGGATACTCACGTCGGGGCAAAAACAGTGCGAGGCCCTGGGCTATGCGCCAGTCCCTCGAGAGATCGCCAGCCGCGAGTTACAAGCGCTGAGTAAGTTAAAGTAGGCGGGGCCTGGCTCGCCGCGAGTTCCGAGCTTATCCCACGGCTACTCGAATTCCTTTAAGGTGCGGGCCATGTCGCGCATTCTTTCGTCCATTAACGCGAAGACGGTTCCCTCTTCAAATTTTCCATCGCTCTTTTTTTGCCCCGCGGTGCATCCCGTGAGGATTTCGATGCCTTGTTCGATTTTCGAAACGGGCCAGATGTGAAATTTTCCTGCGGCGACAGCGTCCAAAATGTCTTCGCGGAGCATCAGGTCTTCGACGTTGGACTCCGGCATCATCACGCCTTGCGTGCCGCTGAGACCTTTGATGCGGCAGACGTCGAAGAATCCTTCGATTTTTTCGTTTACTCCACCGATGGCTTGAATATCACCCTGCTGATTAATGGAGCCGGTTACGGCGATATCCTGGCGCAGCGGCAGGTTGGAGAGCGCGGAGACGAGCGCGTAAATTTCCGTGGAGCTGGCGCTGTCGCCGTCCACACCGGAATAGGATTGTTCGAAACAGATGCTCGCGGCGAGCGAGAGAGGCTTGTCCTGTGCGAAGCGGCTCCGCAAATAGCCGGCGATAATGTGGACGCCCTTGTCGTGGAAGCGTCCGCTGAGATTGGCTTCGCGCTCGATATTGATCAGTCCCGCTTTGCCCAAGGCGGCCGTGGCGGTGATTCGAACGGGCTTGCCAAAAGAGTAGCCGCCAATCTCCAAAACGCTAAGACCATTCACCTGGCCGACTCGCGTGCCGGAAACGTCCACGAGGAGCGTGCCTTCCTGGATCATTTCGCGGATGCGCGTTTCGATCAGGTTGTGGCGTTCCATTTTTGAGGATAAAGCACCGCGGACGTGAGCGGCGCGGACGACGGATTCTCCCTTGGCCGCGGCATCGTAATGCGCCTCGCGCGCCAGATCGGCAATCTCGATGAAGCGCGCGGTCACTTTGTTTCTACGTCCCGCTTGGCGCACGCCGTATTCCAGCATGGCGGCGAAGGCGCCGCGGTCGAAGGGGTACAAGTTCTCTTTCTCGGAGAGCGCGCGCAGACGGCCAGCGTATTCGGCGATAACGCCGTCGCTCATGGCCATCTCTTCGTCGAATTCGACGCGCACTTTGAAGATTTTGCGAAAATCTTCTTCGTAGTCGTAGAGCATTTCGTAGAGCTCGCGATCGCCGATCAGGATGACCTTGACGTTGATGGCGATGGCTTCCGGCTTCAAAGCGCTACCGCCAAAGGGATAGAACATTTCGAGTGGCTGAATTTCAAGGCGGTTGTGATTCAAGGTGCGCTTCAGGGCGCGCCAGACGCCGACTTCGGACAGCGCTTCGAGCGAATACATGATGAGGAATCCGCCGTCGGCTCGCAGCAGCGAACCGCCGCGCAAATCCATGAAGTCGCTGGTCCAGCCGCCGCGCGCGTCGTAGGCGCGCTGGATGGTGCCGAACAAATTCGCATAGGTGGGGGTGGTTTCGAAAATCACGGGCGAAGTTTCTTCGTCGTTGTGCGCAAGGATGACGTTAATTCCATACACGCGGAAAGGATCGCGCTCGGGGCCGCCACCGGGAATTTTTGGCAAACCGTCGGGCGTCTCCTCGTCGTGCTCGCCTTCGCCCTCGCGTTCTTTAAAAGGATCGAGGTTATCCAGGAGATGGTGGCGCACTTCTTCGAGATATTCGGAGACGTCGGTGCCGGGATATTTTTCCTTGAGTTCTTCGATGACGCCGTCGACCAGAACGGAGGCGGCTTCCTGCTCCAAGTAACTGAGCTCGCTGGCCAATTCGCGAGAGAGCGTGAGCGTCTTGCGGTACACGACGGTAAATTCCTGGCGGAACTGTTCGTATTTCCGCTCGATATCTTCCGCCACCGGCGCTTCGAGTTTTCCCTCATGCACCATCTTGGAGATGTCCTCGATGGGCACCATCTGGCCTTCGAGCACAGGGAAAATTTCCGGCAGCGCCACCGCACCTACCTGCATGTGGCCGAGCGCGAATTGCTCGCGCGCGATGCGCCTCGTGAAATCGTCCATCAGCTCTTTTTCGCGGACGGTGAAGCGTTCGACGATGCGGCCTTTTTGCCGCTGGAACGGTTCACCTTCGAACACCTGGGGGATTCGGCGACGGAGAAAATCAATTCCGGCCTGCATGTCTTTCTTGAAGGCATTGGCTTGGCCGCGTGGAAGGGCGAGCAGGCGCGGCCGATCCGGCAATTTGAAGTTGTTGGCATAGCAACGGTCGAGCGATTCTTTTGTAGGTGGGTGAAGCTCTTCGATCATGCGGGCGATGGTTCCGCCGCGGCTGGTTCCTGCCAGTCCGCAGACGAAAACGTTGTACCCTGGCGCGGAGAGTTCAGCGCCCATCTTTAAGGCGCGAAGCGCGCGTTCCTGCCCGATGAAGCCTTCGCGCAGCTCAGCTTGAGCGGTGGTTTCGAACGGAATGCGGGAGAGCTCGCACTTCCAGCGCAATTTAGCCGGCGGCAGCTCCGTATGGTTGGGGGCAAGCTTAGTGGTCATGAAATTCCTTCGAGCGCGTTACATTAGCACAACCGGGCGGCGCTCCCACGGCGGGACAAGCGGCTTGTTACTCAGCCGTTATCGGTGGCAGCCACGGACGGGCCTCCGGGCCGTTCCATGTACACCGCTAGAACCCCCGCGGCCGTAGCTACCAGGATCGGTCCCAGCACGAGACCCAGCATCCCGAATAAACTGACTCCTCCTAACACGCCGATGAAGATCAGAAGCGCGCTCAATTGAGTGCGGCCTCCGAGCAAGAGCGGCCGCAGAATGTTGTCCACAATCGTAGATACTCCCGCGCAAATGGCCAGCAGAAGAAGGGCTCGGCCCCAGTGGCCGGTGAACCCCAACCATAGGACCGTCGGAACAAAGATCAAGCCGGAACCCACCACCGGCACGAGGGAGAAAAAAGCCATGGCCACTCCCCAGAAGAGCGGCGTGGGCAAGTTAGCGAGGGCAAAGCCAATTCCTCCAATGGCCCCTTGTATCGCGGCAAGAACAAGGCTGGTAGTCACACTCGCGGCAATGAGGTCGCGAGTCTGCGCCATCATGGTGTCGCGATGCAGCGCATCAAAAGGCAGGATGCTGCGGACGCCGTGGACAATGTCGTCGGCGTCGCGGAAAAAATAAAAGATCGCGAAGATCATGACGAACAGATTGAAAACAAAGGAGGCGATATTCCGGAGGATCGTTCCGAAGCGTTCTGCGATAAAACCCGCCTGCTTTTGAACACCTTGAGCCAGCATCTCCAGCACGTCAGCGTTGGGATCCAGTCCGGGCACATGCTGCGCGATTCGCGTCCAGAGCTTAGCCAACATGGGCGCTTGCTGGGCCACCAGGGTCTGCTGCAGGCCGCGTGAAACGGCAAACGCCTCTCGGATGAACAAAGTGCCCACTAGGATTGCCGGCACAACCAGAAGGAAAGTCACCGCCAGGGTGCTGAGAACTGCTGCCTTATTGGGGGAAAATCGGCGCGCCATCCAGTTGTGCATGGGGTAGAAAAAAATCGCGAGAACGGCGGCCCAACCGAGAGCGGAGAGGAAGGGTTCGCAGATTCTGAAGACGAGATAGATGAGGAGCAGCAACACGCCGTAGGAAAGAACTGTGGTTAAACGGTCACTCGTGGTCTTGATGGCGGAAGGGACGGGATTGTTAGTCATCGTATAATCTTGATAGGCTGAGAAAAGACTGATAGCTTCCGGTCTACGCTACCCCAAGTCACGCACAGGTCGCCGAGCCAACTAGGCATGTCAACGAAGTCCATTCCGCTTTCGTCCTACCAGATTCGACTACTTGCTGTACTTGCTTTAATCAATTTTGTCAACTTCGCGGCGCGCCAGGCGGTTATCCCCCTCATTCCGCTCTTGCGGGATCACCTTCACGCCACGGACGCGCAGCTTGGATCGCTGCAGACCGCGCTTCTCTTTGTACTTGCCGCCGCCAGCATACCTTTCGGCTTCCTTGCGGATCGTTTCAGCCGAAAGGCCATTATCGCGCTGGGCATTTTTTCCTGGAGCGCGGCCTCATTCATTGGCGGCCTCGCGCCCAGTTTTCTATTCTTTCTTATGGCTCGAGGCATGGTCGGTCTGGGCGAAGCTGCATACGCGCCCGCCGCGCAATCCATGATTTCCGGGGCTTTCCCCCTTGAGCGTCGCGCCTTTGCACAAGCCATTTTTGCATCCGGCATGTTACTCGGCGGAGCGGCCGGTCAGGTTTTTGGCGGAATCATAGGACCGAGGTATGGCTGGCAGGAGGTTCTCTTCCTCATTGCGCTCGTTGGGATTCTCCCAGGTTTCGCTCTCTTCGGCATAGAAGAACCGCCTCGAGGTCCACGTTCAGAAGTCGTACCGATTGGGCGGTTGCTTGGCGTTCCAGCATTTGTGGCCATGATCGCTGCCGGGATTTGCATCACGTTTTCAAGTGTTTCTCTTCTGACCTGGGGCGTCGATTACGCGGTAACTTACAAGGATTTCAGTTTGCGCGAAGCTTCCGTGCTTCTCGCGCTGATTGCTCTGGGCGCTTCCGTGATCGGTGTCTTGATCGGCGGCGTGGTTGCGGACCGCCTGCACCGAAGCTTCCCTTACGGCCGCATCATTGCCGTAGCGGGGGCATTTCTGCTGGCGACGCCATTCCTGCTGCTGGCAATTCAGGCGGATGAGAAAATAATAGTGCTCTCCGGGTTCTGCGTCGCGGTCTTTTTCATGTCGTGGTATCACGGCCCCGTGACTGCTGTGCTTCACGATATGATGCCTCGTCGCGCACATGCTACATCGGTTGGCGTGTACATGTTTGTCACGCAATTGGTTGGCGGCATCAGTCCGACCGTTGTGGGTAAGATTTCGGATGCCCGAGACCTCCAGCTCGGCTTGCAGATTGCCGTGGCGGTGATGGTTTGCGGGGCACTGCTCATGCTGCTGGTCATCCACTTCATTCGCCGCGACGGGCTCCGTCATCCGACGCTGGACGCGTTCCACGCGGAACCTGGCGATTAAGTTTGAAGTTGCGGCGGAAGGGCTGGGCTTTTCGGCGGCGGACAGCTACGCGCAAGTTCATCATCGCAAGACAGTCCGCGTAGATTTTGAATGAGGGAGAGGTAGAAAAAGCGGGAGCAGAGCTCCCGCACTCCAAGGAATCCTACTTGATGCCGATCTGCTGAATCAGGCGCAGAACATCGTCATGCGCCACGTCATAGAGCGGGCGGACGTCCTCTTCTTCGAGGCGTTCGCGTAAATACTCGGCGGCGACAAAGCTGGCTTCGCGGTCGGTCAGGTCCCGCCCGGCCTTTTCTCGGAACTTCACGAAGGCGGTATGCGCGAGGCCTACGACGTGGGCCCGGCCATCAACGAAAAACTTCGTGTCAATGGTGTCCGCGTGGCGCGTGGCGATGCCGTTCCACATATGCGAAAAGCGGCATTGAAACGTATGCCCGGTCAGCTTGGAGGTCACTTCGAAGGCGCCGATAAACTGGCTCATGGCGCCGCTATTTGCGAGTACGGGGCGTGTGGTCACGCAGCCTCCTGTTCAAGAGTTGTCAGTGATCAGTAAGGAAGAGAATTCCGATAGCGGGGTTCATTCCTTACTTCCTTACTTCCTTACTTCCTTACTTATTTACTTCTCCACTACTTCCTTGCCTTCTCAGTTTGCGATCGCAGCGGTTCTTCTTTTTTTATCGGCTCACTGCAGCGGCAGTTTCCACTTGGGAATAGCTGCGAATGGCGGCACCCACACCGGCGCCGCTGGGGACGCGGAATCCCTGATCCAGAAGCACTTTCTCGAATGCGGCGAGGAACAAAAGGACATTGGATTTCTGGCTGCAGTAGCCCATCAATCCCACGCGCCAGATCTTACCTTTCACGGAGCCGAATCCGCCGGCGATTTCAATGTTGAATTCGTCGAGGAGTTGGTTGCGCACCTTCGCATCGTCAACGCCGCCAGGAATCATCACGGCGGTGACGGTAGGCAGGCGATCCGCCGGCTTTTCCACAAGAAGTTTCAACCCCATGGCCTCAAGGCCTGCAATCAGCGCGAGTTGGTTCACACGATGCCGTTCCCAGCGCGCTTCCAATCCCTCTTCCACCACTAGCCGCATGGCTTCGCGCAAAGCGAAGATTAGCGAGATTGGCGGCGTGTGATGATAGAGCCGGTCCTTGCCCCAATAATTCATTGCCGTGGTCAGGTCGAAATACCAGCTCTGCACTTTGGACTTGCGTTTGCGAAATACTTCCTCGGCGACCGGGCTGACGGTAATGGGGGACATTCCCGGCGGGGCGCTGATGGCTTTCTGTGAGCCGCTGAAACAGATGTCAATGCGTTCGCGATCCACTTGAAGGGGGACCGCCGCGAGAGAAGCAACGGTGTCCACAATCAGCAACGCGCCCAATTCGTCGGCAACTTTTCGATAGGCATCGATGGCGGTGATTACCCCGGTGGACGTTTCGCCCTGCGCGAAGCCGATGATTTTGATTTTCTTCCCTTTGCCCGTGCGTCGCACATCTTCCGCGTCCACGGCTTTGCCGTAGGGCGCTTCGACTTTTACGACTTTGGAGGAAGCGCGCGTGGCAATTTCATACATGCGTTCGGAAAACACGCCGTTCACAGCGATGATGCCTTCATCGCCCTCTTCCAGCGAATTCAGCACCGCGGCTTCAATCCCGCCGGAGCCCGATGCCGACAGCGGCATAGTGATGCGGTTCTCTGTCTGAAAAATCTGGCGCATCAGCACTTGGGTTTCTTCCATGCAGCCTTTGAACCAGGGGTCCATATGTCCGACGAGGGGGGTGGCCATCGCGCGATACACGCGCGGGTCGACGGAGGACGGCCCGGGCGTCAGCATCAGCCGGACGGGAGGATTGAGTTCGCCAACGTGTTGCGTCATGACTTTTGCCCTTCTTTTTCTTGCACTACCCGCAGATGCAAACCGCGAGCCGCTCGCGGACGCGGTTCCGGGGACAATTCCTGCCGCGACGAGAGCCCTGATTTTCGCGCAATACCCGGTGAGGCGCAACCGACAAATTGGCAGCAAACTCTTTCTAGATCGCCCTGGCGACGCCACCTCACGGTGACCGGGATTCAAGCGGAACAGTCTACCTGTTGCTTGCAAAGGAAAGACTGGGATTTCCCTCCGGACAAAACTTTGCTTTCATGGCAGCTTCGGTAGAAATACAATGCAAGTTCTGAATTTATGATCCACAGAAGGAGTTGACGTCATGCGACGCGCTTTTCTCTGCCTCCTCATTCTCGCTTTGCCGGCACTTGCGCAACGCTCCGCGTGGGCGCAGGGCGACGAAACAAAAATCATTGCGCTGGAAAATCTCTGGAACCAGATGCAGATGAACCATGACGCGGATGCCATGGGGAAACTGCTCGACGAGGATTTTGTCTTTACCGACTACGACGGAACGGTAATGTCCAAAGGGCAATTTCTGGACTCGATCAGGGACATGTCCTACCACCTCACTGTGGAGGCGTCCGAGGACATGAAGCTGCACCGCCACAGCGATACCGTGGTCATTACCGGCGCGACCCATGAAAAGGGCACCTACAAGGGTAAACCCTATCAGCATCAAGGGCGCTTTACGGACACATGGATGAAGAAGAACGGCCAATGGCTCTGCATCGCCAGCCAGCTCAGTCTGATCAGCAGCAAGTAACCGCTGTTCCCGGCCCCGGGACGATTTTCGGAGAAGAACCTATCGAATTCCTCATGATCCCCTGAGGACTTTCTCGCCTATCCTGGTCCAAGATTCTCTGGTCCGCGTGCGGCAATCGCATCGGACTGGATGAGTCAGATGCCGTTTACAGTGTTCGTGGCGCTTTGCGTTCTTGGATGTGACCTGCTGCTTTATATCTTCTTTCAATGGATCTACGGTGAGAAGTACCGAGCGCGCTCCCGCCGGCTGGCCGCCCGTCGCAAGAGAGGACCAATACTTTCAGACCTCGATACCGGAGACCGTACGCCACAAGCGTTCTCAAACCGAACGATGAATTACAAAACGGGCTCCTTCTGATCGCTTTTATTTCCGATGACATAGCAGATTGGCGGAAGCAACCCTTTTGTTTCGGTCGCCGGGAATGTAGTGAGCAAAACACAAATGGGACAGACATGAATGTCTGTCCCAAAATTTCAGATGGATTTGCGTCAGGCCGCGAGACGGTCTTCGGAGAGCAGGTGCGCGGGCACCTTACGCAAATCCCACACGATGCCGTACCAGGAAAGAAACTTCAAAGTGTAGTAGGTAATGTCGATCTCCCACCAATAGAAGCCCTGTCGCGCCGAAGCCATGAAGTGATGATGATTGTTGTGCCAGCCTTCGCCGAGAGTGAGGAGTGCAAGCAGCCAGTTGTTGCGGCTGGTGTCCGTGGTCTTGTAGCGACGCGAACCGAAAAGATGCGAAAGCGAATTGATGGTAAAGGTGTCGTGCCACAGCAGGACGGTGCTCAGGCAAAAACCCCAGATAAACAAGGGCCACCCGCCGATCAACCAAAGAACCACGGCCAGCGCGACGGGAGGAAGCATGTGGTACTTGTTTAACCAGCGGAGCTCCGGAAATTTCGCGAAGTCGCCGATGTATTCAAGCCGCGTATCGTTGTATTTGTCGGAGATGATCCAGCCAACGTGCGACCAGAAAAATCCAAAAAGAGTGGGCGAATGGAGATCCAGTTCCTGGTCCGAATGCCGGTGATGATGGCGGTGATGGGCTGCCCACCATAGCACGCCCTTCTGCGAAGACGTCATGGCCATAAAGGCCATCACAAACTGGAACACGCGGCTGGTCTTGAACGAACGGTGCGAAAAATAGCGGTGATAGCCGGCGGTGACGAAGAACATGCGCACGATCAGGAGCGCGAGGCACGCGATCGGGTAATACCAGTGAAACGGCAGGAAGAAAATCAGCAGCGAAGCGATGTGAACAAGCGCAAACGGCAAGGAAAGCAGAAGCGAAATTCGCGAGCCATTCGGCAGCGGTATCGATAAATAGCGAGAAGCTGAAGCCATCCGGCAAAATCCTCCGCGCCCAGGTTCGGACGCTTATCAGTGCAATTTCCGCGAGCGCAAGAGGTCCAGCCGGAACTTCGCGCCACGAATCGACAATTTCAGTGTACGGTCGCGTTGAGGAGCGGTCAAGCGCAGCGAAGTACAGGTTACACTAATATGGATGCCCGAAAGGACGGGTACGTTGTGAAGATTCCCGCGAAAAGCGCTTTAGGACGAGATTTACTGGGATTGTGATGCGCGTCACCGGGACTGTTTCCGGCGAGTATGTTATTGTCCCTTTGCACTCATCAAGTTAGGAGCATGGGCCCCGGAACGGCACGGGGGCCGCACCGAAAATGGCTGAACGTCCCGTACTCGTTGGACTCATCCCCCAGGTGGTCGTGATCGATGAAGGCGACCAGATATCGTGGATTTCCGACGCAGGCAACCTGCGCGTCGAATTCGACGTGAACCGCTGCCCGTTTTCGTCGAATGTGTTTCAGGCGCCGGCCGGCATGCGCCTGCTAAGCGGTCCGCCCCGCCCCGGGAGCAAACCGGCCACATACAAGTATCGGGTATGGCTTAACGATCAGCTTGTCGGCCAGGGCGAAGTGATCCTGCGCGAGAAATAACCAGCGAAAAACAGGCGCGAGAGTTGCACGCTGAAAATTTGAATTCCAGAGCGAATCCACGCGCCCGATTGGCTAATTATTTATTTCGGCGCAGGAGCGGTTCCCTGCTTGGCAATGATCAGGTCTTTGATCTTGTCGTAGGTCGCCTGGGGGATGATCTTCTTGCGCACAAGATCCGTCTTCATTTTATACGGACGGCCATCAATGATCTTCTGCGAATAGGCTTTGCCGATCCCAGGCAGAGCATCCAGTTGTGCCGGGGTGGCGCTGTTGATATCTAGCAGGCCGCCGGACGCCGCAGCAGCTTGCCCCGTCTTCGTGTCGGTCTTTGCCGGAGTGGTACTCTGCGCGCGTGAAAATGCCAGCGACATGCCGAACAGCAAAACGATTGCCGCAGACAACATTTTGTTGATGTGCTTTTTCATTTTCCTCTCTCCTTTTTTGGTCTACCGCTAATTCCTCGTCTACTCCTTGGCCGCCGCGTGATAACCGGCCTTCTTCGCATCGGCTTCGGTCATGTACTTCCCCTGTTTGGTCTTGCCATAGTAGCGGCTGCCCGGCTTGTGATACACGCCTGAAGCCGTACTCACCGAGACCATGCCTCCGCCTTTGGCCGGCGATGACTGCTGAGCCGTGGGTGACGGGGAAACCGGGGTGCTATTCCCCGAAGTGCTTGAGGCGGGAGCCGGAGTCTGCGCTGCGGTGCCCGATTTTTTCGTGTTCGTGCTGTTCTTTGTGGCGTTCGAATCGCTCTTGGACGGATCGCCTGTTTGCTGCGCGGATTGCGACCAAGCCACTACGCCACCTACGATAAACAGCAAGGATCCAAGCAGGATCAGGTTGACGATCTTGCGGTTTCTCGTCTTCAAATTGCTCCTCCAGCCACGACGAATGCCCCATCCTGCCAGGCACACACTCATGGTGGAGCGGGATGCGCATGGCTTTCAGGAGTGCGTGGCGCGTATTCCTAGCTGGAATGGGCGCATGATGGCGAAGAACACCCGGGAAGTCAAGAACGAAGGGGATAGATGAAGGGGATAGATTACCTGGTTGGGGGAGACTCTCGGCAGGCGAAACAGAGCGGCTCAATCGCCCGCGGCAACGCTTCGAGCCACTTCGACGGATTCGGCGAGTCCTCGGCGCATGGGACCGAGCACAAATGCCGGAACTTGCCGCTCGGGTGCCAGAGAAACGTTGGTTGCTTTTCGTGGGAACTCGCTGCGGCGATCCAACTTCAAGCCCGCGTCCTTGAGAAACTCAGCCGAGAAACCCATGTCCTCGGCGCGGTCCACGCCCCAGAACCACAGCTTTTCTTCCTGGCGCTGCAGGAAATCCAGGGCCTCTTCAAGTTTCTTCATGGAACGGTCGAAGGAGCCGGCGAGAAAAAAGACACCCAGGGTCCATGCGTGACGGGGATAGTGAACCTGGACCCGAACGCAGTATTTCCCGGATTGGTTTCGTTCGATACTGCAACGATAGTCATTGCGAACGGCGGAAGTGCGGGCTGCCATGTTATGGTTCACCGATCTTTGGAGTCGTAGCGCCAAGTGCCGATCCTCGATGATTTCGGGTTAGGGGTGTCCGTTCCTGGAGCGCTTACGCCTCGCTGCGGCATCTGGGCCAAATAGGTGTCCAGTGGGGACACCAATAGGGTAGCGAGTGGCGACCGGAAAGACAAGCGCGCCTTGCAAATTAACATAAGCTGTTTATTTTGTGCTACTTAGATCAACCCAGACTGCCGAAGTTCTTCATTTTTTCCGGCATGAGTTTCAGCGTGCCTTCCTGTTTCAGCCGCTCATCAAGAGCGGTCCGGAAGGCTTCATAGGCCAAACTGCGCTTGGCTTGGAGCGCTTCCTCGGTCAGATCCTTCTTTTGCTTCTCGAAATCCGCAGGATTGGGCTCCTGCTTCTCCAAGACCTGGTAGACCAGCCAGTTCTGCCCCAAGGTAAGAGGTGCACCCACTTCTCCAGCATTCAAGTTGAACGCGGCGGAGAGTTGCTTGCCGCTGGCGGCCCCTGGGATAGTGCCATTTCGGGCAAGAAGATCGCTAACCTTGGGATCGAGACCCAGGCCCTTGGCGGCCGGGTCGAATTTTTCTCCGGCCTTCACCCGCTTGATCAAATCCTCCGCCTTGCTGCGCGCCAGCTCGATGGACTTCTGACGCCTTAAGTCGGCGATGACCTTTTCGCGAACTTCTTCCAGGGTGCCCGGATGCGCGGGCTGGATTTCTTTCACAACGAGAACAACATACCCGCGATCCGTTCGAATCGGCAGGCTCAAATCTCCTGCTCGCTGTCGGAAGATGGCGTCTTTCGCGTCCTTCGAGTTTGCCAGTTCGATCAAGGGATCGGAGGCGCTGACAGGGCGGGTCTCGCTTGCTGTGAGGTGGTACTGTTTTGCCAGGTCGTCCAGAGCAGTCTTGTTCGATTGGCGAATCGCAGCCGACATTTGATCCGCGGTATCGCTCGCCTGCTTGTCCGCCTGTGAGAGCAAAAGCGGTGCACGCAGCGATTCTTTAACCTCATCAAACGACTTGGTGCGGGCGGTCTCTTTGTCTATGACTTTAATGATGTGGAAGCCATATTGCGTTCGAACGAGATCCGAAATCTGACCCTTTTGCAGGGTGAAGGCGGCCTTTTCGAATTCCGGCACCGTCTGCCCCTGAACGAGCCAGCCGAGGTCGCCGCCCTTATCTTTCGTGCCGGGATCTTCCGTATATTTCTTGGCAAGATCCTCGAACTTGGCGCCACTGCGGGCCTGCTTCAGGACGTCCTCAGCCTTTTTCTTGATTTCGTCGACTTCCGCGTCCGTCTTTCCAACGGTCATCAGCAAGATATGCTCGACGTGCACGCGGTTCGGCACCTGATAGTCCTGGATGTTTTTCTGATACTGCACCTTCAGCTGGTCGTCGGAAACCTGGATTCCCTGGCGAATCTGGTTCACATCGACGAGCGCGTAGCGCACCACGCGCCTTTCCGGGACCTGATAATTTGACTTGTTCTTCTCGTAAAAGGCCTTGATTTCAGCCTCATCCGGATTGATCTTGGCCTCCAGGTCCTCCGGCTTGATGAGGGCATAGTCCAGCTTCACTTTTTCATTCTTGTAGCGGAATTCATCCAGCAGCTCGGCGGGGCCCACGCTGATGCCGTCGGTGACCAGTTTCTGGAATTTCTCCGTGAGCAGGCTTTGACGGATCAGCTCTTCGAACACCGGCACGGTCAGTTGAAAACGCGCCTGGACTTCCGCTGCATAACGATTCATCCCGACGAACGCGCCGTTATTGAAGGCCGTAGGAAGGTACTGCCGGATGCGGTCGGCGCGCTCCTGGTCGGAAACAGTGATACCCAGCCGCTTGGCCTCATATTCGATCTCTTTTTGAGAGACGAGATCGGTCAGGATCCGCTGAGCATAGATCGGCTCCATGACTTTGGCCGCCGGATTACGCTGCATGACCTGGTCCAGTTGCTGGCGGATCTCCGCGACGGTTATGGACTCATCGCCGACCTTGGCAACGGTATCCGTCGATACCTCGCCCACACCCGGCGTCTGTGGCACGAGGTAGAGGAGCATGCTGCCGCCGAGGAGCAGCACAACCGCTCCTAGAAGTATGCGGTAGCCAAGTTTGCTTTGATCTTTTGCGCCAGCCATCCGATGCGTCTCCCCAGTCAGTAGACAAACCTCATATTATAGGAGATACGGGCACGGGCCACAAATACAATCGTCGGGTATCGTGGGCGTCGCAGTGAATTGAGGTAGCCAAGAACGCCGCTCCGGCGCTCGCATTCCACGCTTTCCCGGCACTTATGCCACAGGCGGTAGAACCCTTCTTAAGATAGTAGACTGAGCAACGCGGGCCACCGGACAGTCAGGCCACGCATCGAAATCGCATGCCGAGCCGGATTCACCAGCCCATTTTTACGATCTTTGTCTTGAGCGCTGCTCTGGGTTTCGTGCTTTTCACTCTCCGCGGGGCGTTCGCGCTGGTGGCGCAGGCCAAAAACCCGCCAACCTTTTACCGGGATGTTCTACCGATTCTTCAGGAGCATTGCCAGAGCTGCCATCGGGCCGGCGGCATCGCTCCGATGCCATTCGAAACGGCACAGCAAACGCGGCCTTATGCGGCTGCGATTCACCAAGCGACGCAGAACAAGTCCATGCCGCCTTGGTTCGCCGATGCAAATGTCGGCCACTTTTCGAACGATCCATCGCTGAGGCCCGAGCAGATTGCCACATTGGCGGCCTGGGCAGAAGCACGCGCTCCAGTCGGGGAGGAGCGAGATGCTCAGCCTGCGCGGATGTGGGCAGAAAGTTGGAGCATTCCTCGACCGGACCTAATCCTGAAGATGCCGCAAGCCGCGCAGCTTCCGGCGAACGGCGACATCGAGTACACCTACGAGATCGTGCCCACGCACTTCTCCCAAGATCGTTGGGTGCAGATGGCGGAGGTGCTTCCGGCGCTCCATCCAAACGTTCATCATGCCGTGGTCTACGTTCGCCCACCTGATTCGAAATGGCTGCGACACGCGCCCGTGGGCGTTCCTTTCACGGCTTCCACGCTGAGCGATCCGGAGGATCGCCGCAGCGCGCACTGGACCGACAGCGACATTCTGCTGGTGTATGCACCGGGAAGTTCGCCGGACATGTGGCCTGCAAACATGGCGAGATTCATTCCCGCCGGTTCCGACCTGGTATTTCAGATGCACTACACGACAAACGGCCGCGCTGCCGCCGACCAATCGAGCATTGGTTTGATCTTCTCGAAACGCGTTCCGGAGAAGCGCGTCCTGACGCTGCAACTCACCAACGATCACTTCGTGATTCCGCCGGGGGCGCCGGACTACCGTGTCGAAGCGCGTGGCACGTTGCCGAATGACGCCACGCTGCTCAGTTTTTTCCCACATATGCACCTGCGCGGCAAACGCTTCGAATACAACCTCATTCGAAAGGAACCAAACGCGCACGGCAAGCCGGGCTTCGAAATTGAACCGCTTCTGCGCGTCAATTATCACTTCCACTGGCAAATGAGCTACCGGCTTGCTCAGCCGTTGTCACTCAAAGCGGGAACGGAGCTTCAAGCCGTGGCGTGGTACGACAATTCGAAAGAGAATCCGCACAATCCGGACCCGGATGCGGCGGTCCGCTAGGGTGAACAGACTTATGATGAAATGATGGTCGGATTTTTTGACGTCGCGGTGCCACCAGGACTGGACAAACAGCATTTTTTCGTCCGCACAACCGTTCCATAAAAAGCGCGCGGAGTGACCTGCCCCAAGGGACAGGCGAAGAGCAGACTGGGCCAGCTGTACCAATGGTATTTGCAATTTGACTACGCCCAGCACCGCAATTTAGGCACGTGGAAGCCGCTGTGCTAGATTGAAAAATTGGAGCATTCGCAGCGCAAACACTCGTGACAACCCAAGCCCCAGTCGATCCGAAGCACACGCAAACCCAGCACAAGGACCCGCGCGTCCAGGTATATTGGCAGGCGGTCACCTACAAAACGGTGCTGGGATATGGATTGCTGCTCGCGGCGATCGTAGGCGCCGGAATCTACCTGGCGAAGCCGGACTTGTACGCAACGGTCATCAAGAAAATAAACGAGAAGGTAAGTAACCCCGACGGGGAGACGCCTTCCGACGATCAGAAGCACGCGAAGTTCGTCAACCTCGACGGCAAGGTGCAGGTGAAAAAAGTAAACTCGGTGCAATGGGTGGAAGCGGACTTCAAGACGTTGCTCGATAAAGGCGACCTGGTGCAAACGGGCCCGGATGCCAACGCGCGCATAACCTTTGGTGACGGCACGATTTACACGGTGAAGCCCGACACGCTGGTCACCGTCGAGGAAAACACCACGGAGAGCAACCGGCCTACAAGCGTCGCGGTGCGCATCAATACCGGTTCGGTTGATTTAAGGACGCCGAACTGGAGTTCGCCGGATTCCAAGGCCGGAGTCAGCACCGAGGACGCTAATGCACAATTGAGGTCCAACAGCCGTGCGGCGGTAAAATCCGATCCGGAGAAGAAGGAAAGCGAATTCGTGGTTTCAAGTGGAAGTGCGCAAGTCCAGCGCGGCGAAGAAAAGATCGACCTGGCTCCGTATGAGAAGGCGACGATTCCCAATGGCGGCGCGATTCAAAAATCAACCGTGCTGGCGCCTCCGGACCTCGTTGAGCCGCTGAATCTCGCGCCCATCATCGCAGAAAATCCAAAAATCTTCTCCGTCCATTTCGAATGGAAAGCCGTGCCGAACGCTGTCTCTTACAACCTGCGGATCAGCACCACGGCGATGTTCACGAAAACCGTGAAGGAAGCCAAGGTGACCGGCACCTCGGCGGACATCAGCGGCCTTGACCCTGGCGACTATTTCTGGAACGTCACGGCCGTGGACACCAAGAAGCAAACCAGTGAGTTCAGTGAATTTTTTAAATTCACGCTGGTAGCGCAAGGCAAGTCGCAATCGATGGTGCTGGAAATTGACGGCACGCAACTGCATGGGCACGTGGCGGAAATCGTGGGCCGGACGGAACCCGGCGCCGCGCTCATCGTGAATGGCCAGTCCGTGCCGAATATTGCGCCGGATGGAACCTTCCGGCATTTTACGGAGCAGCTCGATCCCGGCCAGCATACGATATCGATCATCGGATCGAATCGCCGAGGC
The DNA here is from genome assembly GCA_036522195.1 of Candidatus Acidiferrum sp. Taxonomy (GTDB): domain Bacteria; phylum Acidobacteriota; class Terriglobia; order Acidiferrales; family UBA7541; genus Acidiferrum. The sequence continues at coordinate 35,329 of DATDGF010000072.1, forward strand.
GGAACGGCCATGAAGACGGTATCCATTGTAATTCCGAAGTAAGAGTTCTTAAAAAAGACCAAAGCGCCTTTGCGCTGGTCGTGGTGTCCGGAGACAATGGTTGTTTGAGCTAGCCGCCCGGCGGTCAGCTCGATTGCCGGCCGGACAGCGGAGAGTGTCTCTCCGCAGGGGGACGTGGGGGATGAATAAGAACGGTTACAACATGAGGTCGGTGTTCAGTCTGTTTTCTTCCGACCTCGCCATCGATCTGGGCACCGCGAACACTCTGGTGTTCGCGCACGGCAAAGGCATCGTCGTGAATGAGCCTTCGATCGTGGCCATCAACAAATCCAGCGGAGAAGTTGTGGCCGTGGGCCGCGAAGCCAAGGAAATGCTCGGCCGCACGCCGGGCAACGTCGTGGCCATCAAGCCGATGAAAGACGGCGTCATCGCCGATTTCAAGGTCACCGAAAAAATGCTGACCTATTTCATCCAGAAGGCGCATAACCGCCGCGTGCTGGTACATCCGCGAATCGTCATTGGCGTACCGAGCGAAATTACGCCGGTGGAAAAGCGCGCCGTACAGGATTCCGCGTATCGCGCCCGGGCAAGCGAAGTGTTCCTCGTGGAGCAAGCCATGGCCGCGGCGATTGGCGCGGGCCTGCCGATTGAAGAGCCTTCGGGCAACATGGTGGTGGACATCGGCGGCGGCACTACGGACATCGCGGTCATTTCCATGAGCGGCATCGTCTATTCGCGTTCCGTGCGCGTGGCGGGCAACGAGATGGACGAGGCGGTGATGCAGTACCTGAAGCGCAAGTACAACCTGTTGGTCGGCGAACGCACGGCGGAACAGATCAAGATGGAAATTGGCTCGGCGTATCCACTGGAAAAGCCGCTGACCATGGAAGTGAAGGGCCGCAACCTGATCGAAGGCGTGCCGCGCACGGTGACCATCGATGACAGCGAAATTCGTGAAGCGTTAAGCGAATGCGTTGCGACCATCTTGAACGCGGTGCGTGTGGCGCTGGAGCGCACGCCTCCCGAGCTTTCCGCCGACATCAGTGACCGCGGCATCGTGCTGACGGGCGGCGGAGCGTTGCTGAAAAATCTCGACAAGCGCATCCGCGAAGAGACCGGTTTACCTGTTTCCATTGCGGACGATCCGCTGGCGTCGGTCGTGCTGGGGACCGGAAAAATGCTGAGTGATTTCAAGTTGCTGCGCCAGGTTTGCATCGACTGAAAATTTGCTGTGGTAAGGGCGCAGCATGCTGCGCCCTTAGAAACGCGCCGTCATTGCAGGAAGTCTGGTTCCGCAGGTTAAGAACAGTAATGGATTGTCAGTCACGTGAAATGATTCTCGATATTCCAATTTCGAGTTTCTGATTTCGGAATCTACATGGTTGCCATCCCCTCTCGCCACAAGTCGCTCGTCCTGCTCGCAGGGGTGATCCTGCTGCAAGTCCTGCTGCTCGCAGTGCAGATCAAGCGCGATTCGCAGGGACGCTTGATTCGCGTGTGGACGGTGGGCGCCATTTCACCTTTTCAGCGGGCTAGCGCGAATGGCGTGGGAAGCATTCGCGGGATCTGGAATCATTATTTCGCGCTGCAAAATACGTCGCGGGATAACGAGCAGCTGCGCCGCGAAAATGATGCGCTCAAACTGCAGATTACGCAGCTGCAGAGCAAAGCCGCCGAAGCTGACCGGCTAGCGGGGCTCCTCAACTTCAGAAAACTGCACATGGAAGTCCCCATGGTGGGCGCGCGCGTGATTGGCGCCAGCGCCGGTACCGCCAGCCAGACCATTGACATTGACCGCGGCGAACGCGACGGCATCAAGCGCAATATGGGAGTCATCACGCCGGATGGCGTGGTTGGAAAAGTAATCGAGTCGTACGCAAATTCTGCGCAGGTTCTTCTCCTGACCGACAAAGACAGCGGTGTCGGCGCTCTGCTCACGGAATCTCGCATTCAGAGCCCGGTCGGTGGCACCGGCGAGCCGCTGCTTTCCATGAAATATGTTCCCAACGATGACACCGTGAACAACGGCGAGCACGTGGTTACCAGCGGCATGGATCGCATTTTCCCGCGCGATCTTCCCGTCGGCACGATCGTGGAAGTCAAGCCGGCCAATCCGTTCAAACAGATTCGCGTGCGGCCCGCGGCGAATCTCGAGCGGTTGGAAGAAGTCATCGTGCTGCTGACGCTGCACCCGCTGGAATTGAGAACCGAATCGGATTCTGTGAGCCAGCAAATTCCCGCTGCGAACCCGGCTATCAAGGCCCCGGCGGCTAAACCATGAACGACACTTACGACATCCGCGGAGCCGAATCGCACATCGAGGTGCACAAGTTCCGCGCCGGCGCGATCATCGGCACCTTGCTGCTGGTGTTGTTCTTGCAGGCCTTCTTGCCGCTGTACGTTCCGAAAGCGGAGATTCTCGATCTTCCTCTGCTGATCACCGTGTATTTTGGATTGAGCCGGCGCAATCCTTCAACGGGACTTCTGCTCGGCATGGCCATCGGTCTGGTGCAAGACAGCTTGAGCGGTCCCACGGTTCCGCTCGGGCTGTACGGCATCGCGAAAACTATCATCGGGTATCTGGCTTCGTCAATCGGCGCTCGGCTCGATACCGAGCATCCCGCGGCACGTTTCGCCCTGACGGCGTTTTTCTTCGCGGCCCATCAGGGCATCGTCAATTTGACGCGCCGCATTCTCCTCGGGCAGCCGGAGCCCTGGTTCAACATGCATCTCCTCATTGGTGCACTCGTCAACGCCTTCGTCGCCGTCTTCCTCTTCATGCTCCTCGACAAGCTCCGCAAGCCTTCCTAAACAATAATTCTTAGAAGTGATTCAGTGTGTCAGCAAGAACTGCTTGAAGTCGTCGTAGGAACTCGACATCGGCAGGGATAATTTTTCGCGCTTCAGGTAAGCAGCGAGGCGGTCGGGGAGTGGCGGCGCGATGCCGATGGCCTTCATGACCACATCCGCGAATTTTGCGGGATGCGCTGTTGCCAGCACAAGACCCTGCGCGGATTCTGGATGCTCGCGCTTGTAGGCTTCCCAACCCAAAACGCCGACGACCGTGTGGGGATCGGCGATGTAGCCGAAACGTTCATGGAGCATCTTCATAGCCGCGAGCGTTTCGTCGTCCGTGGCGCGGTGTCCCCAGATTTCTTTCTGCACATATTCCAGGCGGTTGCGGCACAAATCGAGCAGGCGCGGAAAATTGTTCGGGTTGCCCACATCCATGGCGTTCGAATAGGTGGCCGTCGCGGCGCGCGGCCGGAATTCTCCGCTGCGCAAATATTCCGGCACAACATCGTTGGCGTTGGTGGATGCAATAAATTTTGCGACGGGCAAGCCGATGCGCTTGGCGAAAATTCCCGCGGTCAGGTTGCCGAAATTACCGCTGGGCACGGAAACAATCAACGGCACGGACGCTACCGGCAACTGGCGATAAGCCGCAACGTGATAGAACATTTGCGGCAGCAGCCGGCCAATATTGATGGAGTTTGCCGAAGTCAGGAAGGCGCGCTTGTTCAATTCCACGTCGGAGAAAGCCTGCTTCACCAGCCGCTGGCAATCGTCGAACGTTCCTGCTACTTCCAGCGCCGTGATGTTTTCGCCGAGCGTGGTGAATTGCTTCTCCTGCGCTTCGCTGATGCGCTTCGAAGGGTACAAAATCACGACGCGAATCCCCGGCACGCCCAAAAACCCGTGCGCCACCGCGCTCCCCGTATCGCCCGAGGTTGCCACCAATACGGTCAGCGGCCGCGTCTCGCCGCGCACGAAATAGCCCATCAGCCGCGCCATGAAACGCGCGCCGAAATCCTTGAACGCCAGCGTCGGCCCGTTAAACAGCTCCAGAATGTGCAACCCAGGCGAGAGCGAAATCAGGTTGACCGGAAAATTGATGGCTTCGCTGACCACTTGCCAGAGCACTTCCTCCGGCACATCGGGCGTAGCGAATGGCTTCACTACGCGGAAACAAACTTCGGTAAACGGCAGCTTGCGAAATTCTTCCAGCTCCTCGGGAGGCCGCCGCGCGATTTCGACCGGCATATACAGCCCGCCGTCCGGCGCGAGCCCGCGCAGCACCGCTCCGCGCAGCGAAGTGAGCGGTGCTTCCCGCGATGTGCTGCGGTATCTCAAGAACTGCGCCTCACCGTGCGCTCTCCGTCCTGGCGCGAATCATTTCCAAGAACACCGCGGCATCCTGCGAGCCATCTCTCAAGGAAGCGACTTGCAGTGTGCAATGTGCGAGCGCCTCATAACTCTGGCGCCGCGCCGCAATCAGCATCGGATAACAACGCGCCACCGTTTCTCGCGGCGTTTCCTTGGCCTTCGGCTGAAACGCTCCGCGCCACAGGACCGGCTTGGGATCGCTCAAGTATCTTTCGATCAGCAGTTGCTGCTCTTCCGCCGACTCCGCCAGATACACAATTTTCACTTGTCGCCGCATGCGCATCAGCAAGTTGTTTCCGGTGTAGATGACGCTCCCCGTGGTATCAAGCGCCAATGATTTTTTCGGCTGCTTCTCCAGTTCCGACAACACTTCGTCCAGGGTGTGAATCTCCTCTGTCAAGTACTCGGACTCGCGTTGCGCATACGCCGGTGAGTCCGGCCAGCCCATCCAAGCGGCCACACCATTGATTCCGGAGTATCCACCCGCGGCCAGGCGCGAGGCGAGCCGCTGTTCGATGCGGTCATCGCAAAAAAATGCCGGCACTCCGTGCTCGGCTAACTTCTTTGTCCAGAAGGTTTTCCCGGCGCCGGACATGCCGACGAGGGCCAGCCGCAGCGGCTTGTCAGTGTGCAGTTCGGAGGTCATCGGAGAATTGCCTACAATAGCCTGAACTCCACGGCGCGAGCAACCGCTGCAATGGCGCGACTCCACGAAAAAACCAATGCATTCCTGGAACCTGTACTCCGGGACGGCTTGCGGCCCTTGCGTGCAAGTGTTACGTTTAAAAAGACTCTTGCTGCTTCGCGCAGCGTGGGTCCGGTGGCATTTTGGGAGCTCCGGAAGATTTTTTCGCGGCCCAGTTTCGAGGAAATTTTCGACGGATATTTTAAGCGTGACCCCAGCCAAGTCCCTGAAATGTTCGGGGCCGGCGGGATCAACTTGAATCCCACGCTGCAAATTTTGGTGACGCGAGTTCAGTCCAGCCAGCTAGGTAAGACAGGGCCGGACCGGGCATTTGCCCTGAGATCAAAATACTCGCGCGCGGGGTTTTCGTGTCGTACTCGTTTCGCAATGACAATCGATTGCCGCAGGGGCGGCTGGCTGTCGCTTCCTACGTCATCGTGGGAATGATCGGGGTGTTGCTGCTCGGATTCTGGAAACTGCAGGTCATCGACTCCGACCGCTACACTTCCATGGCGGAACGCAACCGCGTGCGCTCCATTCCGGTTATCGCGCCGCGCGGACGCATGCTCGACCGCGATGGGCGTGTGCTGGTCGACAATCGCCCCTCTTTCAGCGTGCTCCTGCTTCGAGACGATTCCGGCCTGGTCGAAAAGTATCTGCCGGTGATCTCCGATGGGCTCGGTATTCCAATGGATGACTTGAAGGACCAGCTCTACAACACCAGGAACCTTCCGAAATTCCAGCCGATTATCATCAAGCCCGAAGCTTCGGACGCGGACATTGCATACATCGAATCGCATCGCTCGGACATCCCGGTCCTCGAAATGATCTCCGTGTCCCGGCGCCGGTATCTGCCCAACGGGTTTCTCGCGCACGCCGAAGGGTACGTGGGTGAGGTCAGTGAGCAACAGATCGAAGCCAGCAACGGCAAATTGCGACCCGGTGACTTCGCTGGCAAGTTCGGTCTCGAACGCCAATACAACGATCTCCTGCAGGGCACGGACGGCCAGCGCCGCGTCATCGTCAACAGCGTCGGCAAGGAAGTCGACCACTTGACCACGCAGGAAGCTATTCCCGGCAAGCAGATTCAACTTACGATTGATTACGACCTACAATTAGTGGCCGAACAATCTCTAGGGGCTCGCCCTGGTGCGGTGGTGGCGCTTGACCCGCGTACCGGGGAAGTCTTGGCGATGGCCAGTCATCCCGCACTGGATCCCAACGATTTCGCCGTGCGCATCTCGAACGACGATTGGAAGAATCTCAATGAGGATCCACAAAAGCCCCTGCTCAATCGCGCGATTCAAGCCCAGCTTGCTCCGGGATCGGTTTTCAAAATCGTGACGGCCACGGCCATGCTGGAGGACAAAAACCCTCCGGAGAATTTCACGACGTTTTGCCCGGGCTACGCCACTTTCTACGGCCGGCAGTTTAAGTGTTACATCTTCGGGAAGGGCTCTCACGGTTTGGCGGGGCTGCACAAAGCGATTCTTGAGTCTTGCGACATCTTCTTCTACAACGTGGGAATGCGTCTGGGCATTGACCGACTCTCCTACTATGGCAGCAAACTGGGCCTGGGGCACAAGACCGGAATTGATCTCCCCTCGGAGGAACCCGGGTTGATGCCTTCCGCTGAGTGGGCCGAACGCGTCTATCATCGCAAATGGTATGCCGGTGAAACGATTTCGGTGGCCATCGGTCAAGGCGCCGTCATCACCACCCCGCTGCAGCTCGCGCGCATGATTGGCGGGATCGCCATGGGCGGCGTTTTCAAACAGCCTCATCTGTTGAAGGACGCGCCGAATGTTGGTGAAGAGCGCTTCGCACTCTCCGAGCCGACCGTCGAGAAAATAACCGACGCGATGTACGGAGTGGTGAACGAAGACGGAGGCACGGCCAGAAACGTCAGGCTGCCTGGAATCGAAGTCAGCGGAAAATCGGGAACTGCTCAGGTGATCGGTTACGCAACGCGCGAAAAATTTGGAAAACAGAAAAAATTTGAAGACAATGCCTGGTTTGTAGGCTACGCGCCGAAACGCAATCCGGAAATCGTTGTCGCCGTGCTGGTACAAGAAAGCGGAAAACACGGTGGCGAAGCCGCCGGGCCCGTGGTTCGCGATGTGATCAAGGCCTATTACGACAAGAAAAATAAGCGGACTCCCGGCCAGCTCACTACCGAGAACACGTTGAAGGATTCTGGCAACGCCGCGGCTGCTTCGAAAGTTAGACCCGTTCGAATGGCCTTGAAACCGGAGACTGGCGTTGCAGCTGCGCCTACACAGGCTGGCACTGCGTCGCCGGACCGCTAGCGCCGGATGTTGTTGTAGTTGGATTATGGAGCAATGAAAGACGCACCTGGAACACGTGACTACGACTGGTGGCTCTTAGCCATCCTGGCCACCATCTGCGCCCTTGGCGTGATGGAAATCTATTCCGCCACGCAGGGCAGCTCGCTCTCCGGCATGTACATGAGGCAGGTGCGCTGGCTGGTCATTGGCTTCGTTTTAATGTTCGTTCTTTCCCGCCTGGACTATCACCTGATTCTCGACCAGGCGCCCATCCTCTATTTGATCGGCCTCGCCGCTCTTATCGCCGTCCTTCTGATTGGGCGCACCCATTTCGGCGCCAAGCGCTGGATCTCCATCCCGGCCCTGGGGGAGCTGGTGCAGGTGTCGGAATTGGTGAAATTGATTATAATCATTGTACTGGCGCGCTTCTTCGCGGAAGTGCGCTCGGATGAACTTGATCTGCGCGATTTGATCAAGGCAGGATTGCTGGTAGGTATCCCGCTGGTCTTGATTCTGAAACAGCCTGATCTGGGTACGGCGCTGGTGCTGATGCCCATGCTGGCTGTGGGCGCTTTTCTGGCGGGATTGAAGTGGCAGCACGCCGCGGTCTTTTCACTGGCCGGAATGCTACTGGTTGGCGCCGTTTTCTATCCGCCCGTCAGCCGGCGCCTGCTCAAGCCATACCAGCGGGAAAGAATCACTTCTTTCCTGCACCCGGAGAACGATCCAAAAGGCTCCGGCTACCAGTTGTTGCAGTCACAGATTGCGGTGGGCTCCGGCGGTTTCTGGGGCAAAGGGTTTCGTAATGGTAGTCAGAATCAACTGGGCTACATCCCCGTCCGTTACTCCGATTTCATCATGTCGGCGTGGGCTGAAGAACAGGGATTCAAGGGCGTGCTTCTGGCCCTAGGACTCTATATGGCGCTTCTGTTACGCTTAGTGCAGAATGCTCAACGCGCGAAAGATCGCGCGGGAATGTTTCTGGTTATGGGCGTGGCGGCAGCGCTGGGCTTCCATGTGTTAGTGAACGTGGCCATGGTCATCGGCGCTATGCCGGTTACCGGCATCCCACTACCTCTTATGAGTTACGGGGGTTCCGCCACGTTGTTTGTTTTCCTGGCGATTGGCCTGGTGATGAATGTCCGGCTTCGCCGCTTCGTCAACTGACGAACCGCCAGTGCCGTGTGACGTCTCCGCTCCGGCGGGACGCACCGGAAAATGAATTTTGCTTGGGTATATAGGATTCAAGAGTGAGGACAGCATCGTCCGCCGTTCGCCCGGCTCGATTCCGGCAACGGACCAGCCTCGATAGACTGAGGAACAATCGTCTAAACGGTGTTCGCGACCTCGTCGGGAACATCTCCTCTGGCTTCGAACGTCAAGCCACTTCTCTACCAGTGTGGCCAGCGTGTGTCCCGGTGCAAACCGGGCCGGCGCCGATTTCTCGGACCTCCGACGGGCAGAAGCTCGCGGCGATGCGTCCCACAGTGAACCTCGGCAACCCCGGGGTCACGCATAAGGAGTTTTCATGTCGAAAGAATTGGTTATTTCCGCGGCCTCCCACGAACGGCGGGTCGCGATTCTCGAAGAAGGTCAGTTAGTCGAAATCTACATCGAGCGCGAAAAAGAGTTCGCGCTGGTCGGCAGCATCTACAAAGGAAAAGTCACCCGCGTCCTTCCCGGCATGCAGTCGGCTTTCGTGGACATCGGCCTCGATGGTGACGCGTTCCTCTACGTCAGCGACGTTTTCGAAAACCTCGAAGATTACGACCCTGTTCATTCGCACGAGCAGCCGCAAGCGGTGGCGCCTTCACTGCCGGCTGCCATCGGTTCGCCCGTTGAAGTTCTCCCCGGTGAATCACTGGCACGCGCGGGCGAACACCACGACGAAGCGCATCATAACGAGTCACATCACGAGGAGTTCCATCCGGGAGACGCGCACCACGACGACGAGCATTCCGCCCACGAAGAAACACGCGCGTCCGAGAGCGAGCATCACGAAGCTGCCGCGCCCTCCTCGCAGGAAGAACTGCACACCGAAGCCGGCGACGAACGCCAGCCGGATTCGAACGCTTCCGCGCCGCAGAATTTTGCGCCGCGTTACAATCCGACTCAGAACTATCCCAATCGCCAGAGTAGCGATCGCCCAGGCCAGGGCCAGAATTATGGCCGCGGCAATGACCGTGGCGGAGACCGCGGTGGGGATCGTGGCCGTGGCGGACGCTGGGGCCGCCGTGGCGGACGCAATCGCGGCGGACGCCCTCAAGGGGGTCCGGGTGGCGGACGCAATCTGCCTCCCTCAAAATACGCGTCGCCCCAGGGCGGCGAATCGCGAGGCTACGATAATCGCGGCGCGCAGCCGCGCGGGTTCGACAACCGGCGCCCGGAAGCTCCTCGGACCGTTAGCCCTCTGGCTCCGATGGATACAACCGAGGAGCCCATCGTTCTGCCAGGCGAATCGCTGGCAAAGTACCGCGACAAGCCTGTCGCAGCGCCTGCACCATCCCCGGTGGTGGAGCACGAAACTCATGATCAGCAGCCCGAAGCAGAAGAGATCACGCCGCGGGCGGCCGGCAATGTGGCACCCACTGCGAGCGGCGGCAGCGTTCCTCGCCGTTTCTCCGGTGGTCTTCCCCGCTGGCTCCTCGCCGATGGTGGCGCGGAAGCCGAAGCAGCTCCCTCAGGTGAACCTGCGGCCGAAGCGGAAAACATTACCGCCGTGGAAAGCAACATCGTCGAATCGGAATCCGCCCGCCGTGAGGCCGAACTGAATGAAGACCAGGTGGCCGCGCTGGCCTCCGGTTTCGTCGAAGCCAAACACGAAGAAACTTCGGCAGAGGCGGAGGCCGACGCCGTTGTCGGCGGCGCCGAATTTGAGGAAGAGGAAGAAGAAACGGAAGAGGAGCATTCCGAGGCAGAGGAAATTCATGCCGAAGAAGTCTCCGAACTCACCGCGGAAGAAACGCAGGATGTCGAAGAGCAACGCGCCGTCAATCGCGCCGAAGCCGAAGCGGACTTCGCGCACGACACTGCGCTTCACGCTGCTGGGCTCGGAGAACACGAACATGCCGAGCACGAGCTTGAGCATGATCGTACGGAATCGGAACACGCCGATTCGAGACATGTCCTCGAGGGAGAACATGTCGAAGAAGAAGAAGTGCTCTCTGCCTCCACCTCCGTCGAATCTGTCGCGGCAGGCGCCGCCATCATCGAAGAGGACGTAATTCTCCTTCCCGGCGAAACGCGCGCGCCGCGCGTTGGCGGAGCATCGGCTCCTCGCGAAGATTTCCCGCGTGATTCCGCGCGTATCGGCGGTAACCCGCGCTCGCGCTTCCAGCGGCCGTTTCGCAGCGGCGGACGGGACCGTGGTCGCGATAATCGTGGCGGACGCCCGGATAGCCGCGGTGGCCGTCCCGACAGCAGTGGTGGTCGCCCCGATCGCGGCGGACGCCCCGGCGGACCCCGATTCGAACGCCGTCCCAGTGGCGGCCCGCGGCATGACCGCGGCTACCAGGGCGGCCATTCCGGCCCTTCGCGCCGTCCGCAGCTCATTTCCGAAATGCTGAAGGCCGGCCAGGACGTGGTCATTCAGATCGCCAAGGAGCCTCTCGGCAAAAAGGGCGCGCGCATTACCAGCCACGTTGCCCTGCCGGGCCGTTTCCTCGTTTATATGCCCACGGTCCATCACACCGGCGTTTCGCGCAAGATCATCTCCGCCGAAAATCGTTCTCGCCTTCGCCGCCTCGTCAGCGAAGCCGGCAACGCCTATCCCGGCGGCTTCATCGTGCGCACCGCCGCGGGCGGCGCCACCGATGACGAAATTCGGACGGACATCGACTTCCTCGGCAAAACCTGGAACGAAATCAAGGAGCGCAGCGAGCAGCGCAAAGCGCCTGCTCTTCTGCATCGCGATCTCGACCTCGTCGAGCGCATGCTCCGCGATTACGTCAGCGACGACTTCACCGCCATCTGGATCGACAACGAAGAGGAATACGGCAAGGTTGTCGAATTCGTCAGCCGCTTCCAGCCGAAGCTGGTCAACAAGGTCAAGCTCTATACCAAGGAAACGCCGATCTTCGAAGAGTTCGGCATCCAGCACGAACTCGACAAGGCTCTGCGCGCGAAGGTCTGGTTGAAGTCCGGCGGCTACATCGTCATTAACCACACCGAAGCGCTCGTGGCCATCGACGTGAACACCGGCAAGTTTGTCGGCAAAGGCTCCACGCGCCTCGAGGACACCATTGTCAAGACCAACCTCGAAGCTGTGAAGGAGATCGTCCGCCAGATTCGCTTGCGCGACCTCGGCGGCATTATCGTCGTGGATTTCATCGACATGGAAGAGCGCCGCAACCGTGAAAAGGTTTTGTCCGCGTTGCAGCAGGCTCTGGAAGAGGACAAAGCTCCGTCAAAGGCGCTCTCCTTCAACGAATTTGGCCTCGTCTGCATCACGCGTAAGCGCACGAAACAGGCGCTCGAGCGCGTGCTCTGCCAGCCTTGCCCGTACTGCACCGGCTCCGGCATGGTCAAGTCCATCCCCACGCTCTGCTACGAAATCCAGGCCGAGGCGCGAAAGATGGCCGCCGCCGACCACGAAGGCCCCAACCTCACGCTCCGCGTGCACCCGGAAATCGCCAAAGCGCTCAAGACACGCGAGTCCATGCTCATGGACGAACTCGAGCAGACCGCGCACAAACACATCATCATCCAGTCCGACGCCACGCTCCACTGGGAGCAGTACGACATCTACTGAATTATAATGTATAACTGTGATTACTATACGGTTACACCCGACGAACAGGGTGGGACAATTTGCCGCGTTTAATCCACCAGTAAACAGCCCGGTAACTCCGACAAAGTTATCTCCGTGGTGGCGCAGCCTGCCGTCTTCAAATATTTCTAGGGAATAAACTGGGCATGTACCGAAACATGCTGTCCGCCTAAGCGTGATAGCAGGCAGGTCCTGGCTGCAAATGACTGTCGCGCCCGACATCAGCATCGCCACGGCAAATGTCGATCTAAGAAATTTCATGATGGCTAGTCTG
>DATDGF010000073.1:0-49499 GCA_036522195.1 Candidatus Acidiferrum sp.
CGAGGGGCAAGTCTAAACTGTTCAGAGGCCCTTATCCAGATCCGGCGTCAGCAGGCCGACTGACGCAATCCCCGAGGTGTGCATGACGTCGATCACGTTGGCCACCACACCAAACTCGACCGGCTTATCGCCGCGGATAAAAGCGGTGTGGCTGGCGCGCAACTTGAAAACTTCTTCCAGCCTGGGACCGAGAGCGTCGAAAGCCACCGGTTCCTGGTTAATCCGCAGCGTTCCGTCCGCCAGCACCTGCACGACAACAACATCTTCGTTGTGAATCTTTTCGGGTTGCGCCGATTCCTGGGGAATCAGCGCATCCAGCCCCTTGTGGTACACCGGGATGATCATAAAGATCACCAGGAGGACCAGAAGGATATCGATCAGCGGAACCACGTTCATTTCCGAGACCGTACCGCGCTTACCGCCAACCATCATGCCCATGAGTCACCTCGTATTGCGCCGGCCTAGAAACGGCTGACGTTTAGGAGCAACTGCCCCGCGAGGAGGACTCTCACATCCAACGAAATCAGGTAGGGGCTATCCCGTGTAAACAGCCCCAACCTTACAAGCGGCCCGCATCCAGAAGGCGGGCCCTACAAAACCAAGAAAAAGTTACTGACCGGCTTCGAGCTTGGCGGTAATCAAGCCGATCTTGTCGATGCCGGCGCCGCGCATGATGTCGATGGCGCGAGCGACGTCCATGAACATTACATCGTTGTCGCCTTTGACAAAAGCGATTTTCTCGGCGCGCTCCTTGAAGATCTCTTCCATACGCGGGCCGAGGCGATCCCAAGTGGTGTCCTCTTGATTGATCTTGAGTTTGCCATTGTTGGCAACCTGGACGACAACGGTCTTATTCTCGAGCTCGACGTTCTGCTGCTGGTTCGGCGAGGGCTGAGGAACGAGTGTGTCCAAGCCCTTCGGCGTGAGCGGAGTGATGACCATGAAAATAATGATCAGCACCAGCAGAATGTCAATCAGCGGCACCACATTGGGTGACGAGAGCGATCCGCCGCTTTCTCCTCCAACATCCATCCCCATAGCGAGTCTCCCTTAGGCCCGGGTAGAGCGTATCCGCGGGCCACGAAACCGCGCCGGGTGGGATCCGGCGCGGCCTAAAAGAACGAGCAAACGAACGGTGCAAACTGAAAGTACGGTCCTCAATCCGCGGGAGGCGGAGGAGGAGTTGTGCCCTTTTGTTGGGTCTTCTCGGTGAGCAAGCCGAGCTGGTCAACGCCAGCGGAACGGATTTCGTCGACGACGGCGACGACATCGCCGTACTTGGCGCGGGCGTCGCTCTTGACGTAAACGGTTTTGTCCAGGCGCGTGGAGATGCGGTCCTTGATCTGCCCGGTGAGATCTTGCTTGTTCAACTGCGTGTTGCCAAGGTAGATCTTGCCGTCACGCGTGACGGCAACGACGATGGCGTCGTCTTTATCCGCGTCTTTCATATCGCGCGGATTCGTGACGTTGGCCATGTCCACGGAGACGCCCTTCTGCAACATGGGCGTGACCACCATGAAGATGATCAGCAGGACGAGCATGATGTCGGCCATGGGAATAACGTTGGGGGCCGCCATCTGAGCGCCGGCTTGTGGCTTGTAGGCCATGGCCGGTTACTTCTTGGCGCCGCGGCGCAGGATGAAGTAGTTGATGAGCTCCATCGAGGAGTTGTCCATCTCGACGTCGAAGGCTTCCACCTTGTTGGTGAAGTAGTTGTAGGCCCAGACGGCGGGGACGGCCACGAGGAGGCCGAAGGCGGTGGTGACGAGCGCTTCGGCGATACCGCCGGCGACGGCCGACAGACCGGTGGCTTTGTTGGCGGCGATGCCTTTGAACGCGTTCAAGATGCCGACGACCGTGCCGAAGAGTCCGACGAACGGAGCCGTCGAACCGATGGTGGCGAGGGCCGAGAGGCCGCGCTTCATTTCCGCGTGGACGATGGCGACGGATCGCTCGAGCCCGCGCTTGGCGGCGTCGATGACGTCGGAGTCCGAGACTTGCTGAGAGGCGGACTGGAACTCGGAGAGACCCGTCGCCACGACTTTGGCGATGTGGCTCTTCTTGTTGCGCTCGGCAATGGCGATGGCTTCGTCGAGCTTGCCGTCCTTGAGTGCGCCGGCAACCTGCTGGACGAAGACACGCGACTGCTTGCGAGCCGCGCTATACATGAGAGCGCGGTCAATCATGACGCCGAAGGAATAAATGGAAAGTACGAACAGGATGAAGACCACGACGAGCGCGAGAGTGCTCATCGAGTGCAACATGCTGCGCAGGTCCCAGCTGGTGGTCGCTTCCTGCAGCAACAGTGCGGCATTTACAAACAGAGTGGCTACCATTCGTTTGCTCCTTAAGTTTCAAGTGACGCCCCGAGTTCATCGGGGAATCAACAAGAGTGTCTGCAGATATTGCTACCCGGACCGGCGCGTCTGTCCCACGACGGGCACGCCAGACCGTACTACTGGTTGAGAGAGAAAATCACGTCAATGGTGGTGTCCACTTCGACGGGATCACCATTGAGAAGCGTCGGCTGATAACGCCACTGACGCACGGCATCCAGAGCGGCCTGCTGCAGCAGCGGGTGGCCGGAGATGACCTCCAACTGCTGAATCGAGCCGTCCTTGGAAATGATGGCGTGCAGGCGGACCGTGCCCGAAATGCGGGTCTGACGCGCGAGCGGCGGATATTGCGGCTGAACGCGATTCAAGATGCGAGCGGCCTGAACGTTGCCCCCGACTTTGATCGGGCCGGTCTGGTGGGGCTTGGGAGGAGGAGGTGCTCCACCCATACCACCGATAACGCCACCCAGCACGCCGCCCATGGAACCGCCAGCGACGCCGCCGGGAACGCCGCCGGTCATGCCGACCGAACCCATATCGGGCTCAGCGTCCTCTTTAATAATTTTTACTTCCTTGGGGATGACCTTCGGGGCCATGAGCTTGCCCGCATCCATCAAATGCGCCTGCGGCTTGACGTGAACAATCTGAGCAGGCGCGGGAGGAGGCGGCGGTGGCGGAGGAGGCGGCGGAGCAGTGAGCATCGTCGCCATCATGGTCTTGGGAAGCGCCTCGGTGTAGATCAAAGGGATCAGGATCAAGATGACCAGGAAGCCGACCTGGAACAGCATTGAGACCAGGACGGTCCACGGCTTGTTGGTCTTCTTGGGATTCGGACTGGAAATCACCATTTCTTCAAACATGGGTCCTACCTCCTCCCAACGGGAGCCAAACGTCCGGAGACGTTTTCGCTACCGCGGGTTTTGTTGCCGGCTGCGGGTCCGGTGCTTGCCGCCACGCCACGGCCGCGCCAAT
Organism: Candidatus Acidiferrum sp.; assembly: GCA_036522195.1. Taxonomy (GTDB): domain Bacteria; phylum Acidobacteriota; class Terriglobia; order Acidiferrales; family UBA7541; genus Acidiferrum. The sequence goes on from DATDGF010000073.1 coordinate 3,309, forward strand.
GATTCCAGGCGACGACGAGCGGGGCAGCGATACCAAAACTGGAGTACGTTCCTACCACAATCCCCACCACCAGGGCAAAGGAGAAAGCACGAAGTACCTGGCCGCCCATCAGGAACAGGACGAGCACGGTGAGGAAAGTCAGGCCGCTGGTAAGAATGGTTCGCGAAAGAGTCTGATTGATGGACTTGTTGACGACGTCGGCGAAGGATTCCTTGCGCAGCAAACGATTGTTTTCGCGGATGCGGTCGAAGATGACGATGGTATCGTTCATGGAATATCCGACCAGAGTGAGGAGGGCCGCGATGACCGTCAACGAAATCTCAAAGTGCAGCAACGAGAAAAACCCCAGAGTGATCAAGACGTCGTGAAACACGGCAAGAACGGCGGCGGCTCCGTAAACCCACTCGAATCGAAAGGCAATATATACCAGCATGCCGCCCAAAGCATAGAGGGTAACGAGAATTGCCTGGGTGCGGAGCTCGGCGCCGACTTTGGGGCCGACAATCTCGACGTTTCGAATGGCGAAGGGACCGAGCGCGTAGCTGTTTTTTATGGCGGAGAGAACCGCTGGGGTGACGCCATCGACTTTCGAAAGATCATCGAAATTGGTGAGCACGCCGTTGGCGTTTTTGTCGCGATAGTCGAGATTTTTTTTTGCCAACTGCTGGTAGCGATCGCCGGCGTTGACGGAGAGGAAAAGAGGATCCTTCTCGGCGAGAGTGGCGGCGAGCGTCGTAGGAGTTGCGGAATTGAAATCGGCTTTGCTGGAACTGGCAACGCCGTAGGTGGCGTTGAGGGCGTTCAAGACTTTCACGCGGCTGGCGTCCAGGTCCTGTTCGTCCTGATTCTTGCCTTCGACGAAGATCAGCACCTCGTTCGAATTGGGATTGGCGATGTCGCTGACGCTCTGAATCTCCGTGTTGCCAAGACCCTGCGCGGCAAGCCCGGTACGGAGCTTGTCAACATTGGGAGCCTGGGCAAAGCGTACGTCCACGTTGGTGCCGCCTTTGAAATCAATGCCGTAACGAAGACCGCCATTGACGAAAATCGAAATCCACCCGGCGAGGAGGAGAATGCCGCTTAAGGCATAGAAATACTTGGCCTTGCCCATCCAGTCGATGTTGGGCTGCTTGAAGAGCTCGATCATGCCAATTATGCTTCCCTTCCTTAGACTCCGGGGGGTTGCGGAAAGTTCCCGGCGCGATTCCGTCTACCGAGGGTAGAGGAAAACGCCGTTTGAACCCACTCCCCACTCGTTTGAATTCGAATGGGCCGCTTGTCCCGAGAGTTCTAGTACACGTTAGATGCTTAGTTCCGCCTGACGGTCCATCTTCGCCAGGTGATACTGGAAAATCGTCTTAGACACGTAGATCGCGGTGAAAACGTTGGCGATCAGACCAATCGTCAAGGTAATGGCGAAGCCGCGAATCGGTCCGGTTCCGAAGAGAAACAAGAAGAAAGCGGAAACGACCGTCGTGACGTGCGTGTCAATGATGGTAAGAAACGCCTTGCTGAAACCGGCTTCCACCGCGGACCCGGGCGATTTGCCGTTACGCAACTCTTCGCGAATGCGTTCGAACACCAGAACGTTCGAATCAACGCCCATGCCGATGGTCAGGATAACGCCGGCAATGCCGGGCAAAGTCAGCACGGCGCCGAAGAGCGCGAGCACGGCGAGCAAGATGATCAGGTTCAGGATCAGGGCTAGAACGGCGTTGCCGCCGGAGAGCCGGTAATACACCAGCATGAAGAGCATGACCACGACGAGGCTGAGCACCGAAGCCTGCACGCCATGACGGATGGAATCGGCGCCGAGCGATGGGCCGACGGTGCGCTCCTCAAGGTATTTGATGGAGGCCGGAAGAGCGCCGGCGCGCAAGACCAGCGCGAGATCGTGGGCGGTGTCCTGGCTGAAACTGCCTTCGATCATTCCCGAATCATCGATGCGTCCGTTGATGACCGGCGCCGAATAGACGCGATGATCCAGCACGATAGCCATCTGGCGGCTAATGTTCTGTTGCGTAAAAGGACCGAAGCGCCGTGCGGCTTCCGGGGACAATGTGAAATTCACCTGCCATTGGCCGGGATTGTTGGTGTTGCGATTTTCGACCGCGGTGCGCAAGTCGCGGCCAGTAACGACGGGGGCGCGGCTCAGTACATACCAGGCTTCGCTCGTATCCGGCGCTCCGGAAGGAGTTCTTGTTTCGGAGCGGCCAGGGACAAGTTCCGTGCCTGGAGGAAGGATGCCGCCGTGAGCAGCCAGCGCCTCGGATTGCGAGGAATAGGAGCGCGGGTCTTCGACTAACCGCAATTCCAACTGGCCGCCGGCTTGAATGACGGACTTGGCGCGCGTGGGATCGCCTTCGCCGGGTAACTGCACCAGGATTTCGTTTTCATTTCTGCCGCCGCGACGCTGGATGGTCGGCTCGGTGAGGCCCAAGGCATTGATGCGGCGCTCAATCGTTTCGAGCGATTGCGCCATGGTTGATTCCTGGATCTGCGCGATGGCGCCGGGACGCAGCGTCAGCGTGTAACCGGACGGATCACCGGCGGCGGGCGTTAGGTCCCAGACGTTGGCGTACTGCGCGGTCACCAGGTCGCGGAACTGCCCAAGTTGGCTGGGATCGATGTTGCGCACCAGGATGTGCGTATCGTCAACGCGGCGCACTTCTTCGTAGTGAATATTTCTTGTGCGCAGTTCGTTGGTCAGACGGTCCACCGTCTGGTCCGTCTCCTGGGCGATGGCTTCCTGCACCTGCACCTGGAGAATCAGGTGCGTGCCGCCCTGGAGGTCGAGGCCGAGCTTGATCTGATGACTAAAATTGTCCTTCACCTGGGCGAGCGAGGTGGGAAACGTCGGCAAGCCGAGAAGGAAATAGATACAGAACAGAATGACTACCAGGATAAACAGCGCTTTCCACTTCAGATTAGGGTTCATGGTCAGAAAGTAAGACGCGTCGATGGGCGAGGGGTGGGCTTATTTTGCATCTTCCGATGCCTCCACCTGTGCAATCGCCGCACGCGCAATGCGGATTTTTACCTGCGGTTCGGCAGAGACTTTCAGGATGACCGAATCGCCGTCGATACCATTGATGGTGCCGTAGATGCCGCCGCTGGTAATCACTTTGTCGCCGGCTTTAAGTGCAACGAGCATTTCCTGGGTCTTCTTGCGCTGCCGCTGCTGCGGCATGATCACCATGAAATACATGATGGCGAACATGAGTCCGAGCGGTATTAAGAACCCGCCGAAGCCGCCGCCTGAAGCCTGAAGTATTGCCGCTGCAATCATCGTATCTTGAACCGATCCTTTTGCTGACCTCCCGGTGCGCGTTCTATCCTATGGAAGATAGAACCACCGGGCCGCGAGTGTGCTGCCCGCTCCCCTGCTCTGCCGACTTCTCTTCTTTTTGGACGACCCTGGAACGGCCGACTTTGGTGCCCCGCGGATGGCCCGCACGCTTCCCGGATGCGGCCTTCAGTCCGGACCTACAGCATAGCGCACGTGCATCTCTGATGAGAAATTCGCTAGGTTCCCAAACTCGATAGCCTCGCGGATTCGGCGCATTATGTCAAGGTAAAAGTGGACATTGTGATGGGTGGCGAGAATCGCGGCGGTAAGTTCTCCCGCAGCGAAGAGATGACGAAGATAAGCGCGTGTGTAGCGTCGGCAGACATTGCACCCGCAGTTTGGATCGATGGGCCGCTGATCCTGCGCGTAACGCGCGTTCTTGATGAGCACGCGGCCTTCGCTGGTGTAGAGACAAGCGTGGCGCGCGGCGCGTGTGGGAAGAACGCAATCCATCATGTCGATTCCCAGCGCGACGTAATCGGCGATTTGTTCGGGACGGCCGACGCCCATCAAGTAGCGCGGACGATCCTTGGGAAGGAGTGCGGTCACTTCGGCGGTCATTTCACAGGTAGTCTCGTGCGGTTCGCCGACGGCGAGGCCGCCGACGGCGTAGCCGGGAAAATTCAGATCGACAAGCTGGCGTGCGCTTTCGCGGCGGAGGTCGGAAAAAGTCGCGCCCTGCACGATGCCGAATTGCCATTGCGGCAATTCGCCGTTGCGTTGCGCGCAATCTTGAAAATAGTTGCGAGCGCGTTTGGCCCAAGCCGTCGTTCGTGAAACTGCGGCTTCTGCTTTGTCGCGTGGCGCGGGAGTCTCAATGCACTCATCGAGGACCATGGCGATGTCCGAGCCGAGCGCGAGCTGGATTTCTGCGGCCTTTTCCGGAGTGAGCAAATGTTCCGAACCATCGAGATGCGAGCGAAAGCGCACGCCTTCGTCGGTGATTTTTCGCAATGCAGAAAGGCTGAAGACCTGGTAGCCGCCGGAATCCGTAAGGATAGCACGCGGCCAGGACATAAATTGATGCAAGCCGCCGAGCTTGCGGACCAGTTCATGGCCGGGGCGCAGATAGAGATGGTAGGTATTGGCGAGGATTATTTCCGCGCCGAGTTCTTCGAGGGCTTCCTGGGTGAGGGCTTTGACGGAAGCCTGCGTGCCCACGGGCATGAAGAAGGGAGTTTGTACTGTGCCGTGAGGCGTGGCCAGAAGCCCGCGCCTCGCGCCAGGCGGATCCGTTTTCGATACTTCAAACGAAAAATTCACCCACTAAGTTTATCAGAGGAAAATCCACGCCATCATGGTGAAGAACAGAATAAAGGAGAACGTCGTTCCGAACGCAATTCCAAGCGCTTTCCCGAGCGGCGCCTTCTTCGGATCGGCGGCGGAGAAACCAATCGCCATGAGGATGACGGCCCAAAACGCGAAGATGTCTAGGCTGCCAAAAAGAATGAGCTGCCAAACGGGAGCGCTGTCGGAAAGAAATGCCGCTGGATTGGACGCCAGAAAGTTCTGCGGGTCAATACTTTGGGGATCTTTCAAAATCGTCACTGGAATTGCCAAAAGTTCTCGCAGCGACATGGGGAGATGCGCAAAGGCTGTGATAGCGAACGCCGTGCCGAAATTCACTCGGACTCCTCCAATGAGTTTGAAGGCGGCAAAATTGATCGCGGCGGAAAACAGCAGCAGCAGGGGCCAGCCGATGATTCCCCGCAGGTACTGCGAGATTTTCGATCGCCCAGCACCTTGTTCGTAGGCGGCCTCCTTGCGGTCCTCGGGCAGAGCCTCGATTTGCGAGGAGGCGAACTTGTTCTTCTCTATCTGCTGCTTGGTGTAGCTCACCCAGTCCGTTTTTTTAACCAGCGTGGCACAGAGCCCGAACCAGATCACTATCAGTAGAATCATGGGAGCGATCCAGCTGGGTCGCTGGACAATGTCCCTAAAGGTGGCGCCCGGCGAAAAAAATACGCCCACGATTCGGCCGATCGTGCTCATTTGCGGTTGCGGCTCAGGCGTAGCTGGTGGAACGGCAGTTGTTGTAGCCATCGAGGATTCCTCCACCACAAGGTTGCGATGTACTGCCTTCTACAGAGCACTACGCGCAGGCACCAGGGAATATTTCAGTGGGGGATTCTAGCGCGGAGGAAAAGAAGTTGACAGTCGAAAGTTGATGGTCAAGAGCGATCAGAGACCAGAGATCAGGAATCAGGGATGCACGATTGTGAGTAGTTGGAGGTTACGCGCGAGGGAGTTCGGGGACGGCAGATAGGAGTTCGCGGGTGTAGTCGTTTTGCGGCTGGTTAAGGACCTGTTCGGTGAGGCCGAGTTCGACGAACTGGCCGGCGCGCATGACGGCGATGCGCGTTGCGACCTGGGCTACGACTGGCAAGCTGTGGGAGACAAAAACGTAGGTAAGAGCGAATTCGCGCTGGAGCTCCTGCAACAAGAGAAGGACTTGCGCGCCGACGGAGACGTCGAGAGCGGAAACCGGTTCGTCGGCGACGATGAGCTTGGGCTGGAGGATCAGCGCGCGCGCGATGCCGATGCGTTGGCGCTGGCCACCGGAAAATTCGTGGGGATAGCGCTGCATGGCTTCCTCGGCGAGGCCGACGCGGCGAAGAATTGCGGCGGTGCGCGCAAGGCTCTGCTCTGCGTTGAGAGCTGGTTCATGAATGGCAAGCGGTTCGGAAACGATTTCGCCGACGCGTATGCGCGGGTTCAGAGAGGCGTAGGGATCCTGGAAGACCATTTGCATCTGGCGGCGCGCGGCGCGCAAGTCTGCTCCGCGGAGGGCGAGCAGGTCGCGCCCCTCGAATTGGATTTCGCCGCCGTCCGGCTCGATGAGCCGGAGGAGCATACGCGCGAGCGTGGTCTTGCCGCAGCCGCTTTCCCCGACGACAGCGAAGGTCTCGCCGCGCGCGACATCGAAACTCACGCCGTCCACGGCCGTGAAGCGCGCGCCCGCGGATTCCTGGGAGAAGACACCTCCGCCGCGGCGGTAGGACTTGCGCAGTTCGCGGACTGTAAGAAGATTTTCCATTAGACCAGAATGCAGCGGGCCGCTTGATCGCTGCCGATGATGCGGAGCGCGGGTACGGCGCCGGAGCATTCGGCGCGGCGAAGATCGCAGCGCGGTTCGAACGCGCAGCCGGGCGGCAACGCGGTAAGTTGCGGAACCGTGCCGGGAATCGGCGTCAGCGTGCCGCGTTTCAAGGTCGGTGAAGCTCTCAGGAGTCCTTGCGTGTAGGGGTGCAGCGGCTTCGCGAGTACATTTCGCGCGGGACCTTCTTCGATGATGCGGCCGGCGTACATCACCGCGATGCGCTCGGCGACTTCCGCGACGACGCCCAGATCGTGGGTGATGAAGAGCAGGCCGAGCTTCAGCTCGCGGCGCAGGCGATCGAGCAAATCGAGGATTTGCTTTTGCACGGTGACGTCGAGCGCCGTCGTGGGTTCGTCGGCGATCAGCAGGTGCGGGCCTGCGGCCAACGCCATGGCAATCATGGCGCGCTGGCGGAGGCCCCCGGAAAGCTGATGCGGAAATTGCTCGGCGCGCGCTTCGGGTTCGGGAACTGCCGCGAGGCGCAACGCATCGATAGCCTTGCGTTTCACTTCGGCAGCTTTAAGCTTTGGCTGATGCGCGCGAATCGCCTCTTCGATTTGCGGTCCGATGCGCATCACGGGATTCAACGAGGTCATCGGCTCTTGAAAGACCATGGCGATTTCGCCGCCACGCATGTCGCGCCATTCCCGCTCGCTTAGCGACATTAGTTTTTTCCTGGAGGCTTGCGTTGTCAGTGATGCTCCGCCGCTGACCCGCGCCCCCGGCGGAAGCAACCCCATCAGCGCCAGTGACAACATGGTCTTGCCGCTGCCCGATTCGCCGACCAGCCCGAGCGATTCGCCCGCTCCGATGCGTAGCGACACCTCGTTCACCGGCCGCACCCAACCCGCTGGTGTCGGCAATTCTACAGTCAGTCCACGCACTTCCAACAAAGCCGTCATTACGTTGATGATACGCACGAAACAAAAATCATGAAACTCTTGCTCGAAAATTCCGGACGAGAGAGTTATATCTTTCCCATATGGGAGCTGCAGAGCACCAAGATCTTTGTCACCACAAATCCTTATTTGGATTGGCCAGGCCAAGACGCGTTCGTATCAGGGCAGGAAGCTTGATTATCCTCGGTGCCCTTCCCCTTGCGTCTCTTTTCTTGTTTTATGCCGGCGTGCAAAAGATTGGTGCTTCGCAGGCAATGGGCGTGCAACTGTCAGCTCGCGGCTCCGTGATTCTTGAATTTGTTCTCCCAACGATTTTGTTCGCAATCAGCGGTGTGACTTTTTGGAAGGTCCACCGCGATAAGGCTCTGCTCAGCAACGGAGACCTGGCGCTAGGAGTAGTGACGAACCAGAACTTAGTCGAGGTACGCGGGAGCCGCGGCGGAAGTAGGACACAGAGCAGGGTTCGTTACCGCTTCAAAGACGCGTCGGGAGAATTATTTCAAGGCACGGGCACGGACTCCTCCAGAGAGCTCCGAGTGGATATGACGTTGCCTGTCTTCTATGAGCGTGAGGATCCATCGAAGAATGTTTCGATTTACACTGCCATGTGTGAATTGAAAGCTGATTAGCGCTCCGCCAGAGGGATCACAAACTTTAGAGCGGTGTGGGTGGCGGAAAACCCGACGACTTTCACATCTTTCAAGCCGGACTTGCGACCGGCAGCGAGGACGTCGTTTTCGGTGATTTGCTTTTGGCCTTTGGGATAGACGACCCAGAGGGCGGCTGCACCTTGCATCGATTTTGAGATTTTGGGGACGCTGCCGAGGCCGCCTTTCGAATGGGCTGCGAAGAAGATCCATTCCGATTCCGGCGCAACTTTCGCTTTGCTCGTGGACTTGGTGAGTTTGGCTAGCTCCCCGAGGAATTCGGAGTCGAAATTGCCGAGCAAAGAAACTTTGGCGCCGGGTTTCACGCCGAGTTTTTCGATCCGCGATTTCGGATGGAGGATTTTGTCGCGCCATTTTTCGGCCGCTGCGCCAAGATGAAAAATTGCGAGTCCGTCCGCGGTTTGCAAACGGAGTTCCCCGCCCACGGCTTTTGCGGATCTGATCGTAGAGAAGGGGATCCTCAGGCGGAAATCGCCGCGGAAAAGAATTTCGCTCGCTTCGAGCAAGGCCTTTCCCTCTGATTCCTGCTTGCCGAGCCGGGCCGTGCATTCCAGTTCGTTACCCACGACAATGAACCGCTCTTCCCGCCAATTTGTCCCGGGGCGCGACTCTTCGACGCTACAAGCGGCCCGCGGATGGCGCCCCCGATAGTAAACTATTACGTTCCGTGGCTACCACAGTGACAAACCGGGTGGACTGGAAGCTGATCTGGGCGCAGCGCGGCTTCCGCTATTTTTTTTCCGCGATGTTTGTGTCGCTCTTCGGCAGCGGAATGAACTTCGCGGGCGTAAGCTGGTACATCCTGGCAGCCACGCACTCGACGGTAAAAGTCAGCTTGCAGGTCATTGTCGTCACGCTTCCCGGGCTGCTGGTTCCCTTTCTCGGCGGCGTGTTGATCGACCGGCTGGATCGCCGTTACCTGGGCGTTTTGTTGGATATCGTGCGCGGGTTTTTTGTGCTCGGCACGGCGTACATCGCGTGGCAGGGGCACCTGCAGCTCTGGCACCTCTACGCCATGACGCTGATCACTGGGACGGGCTCTGCGATGTATTGGGCCACGGTGAACGCGCTGGTGCAGGAAGTGATTCCGCCGAGCCAGTTCACCGGCGCGAACGCCGCGGTGCTCGTGGGAGTGCAAAGCGGCATGCTCATTGCCGGCGCTTTCGTCGGCTTCCTCTACAATACCGCCGGTATCGCGGGCATCCTGGCCATCGACGGCGCAACCTATTTTCTGTCGGCTTATTGCCTTTATCGCGTGCGGCGCGGGTACGTCTCGCCGCGGGAGAGCCAGAAATATCCGCGGGAATATAGCGAAGCGACGGAAGCGACCGCTGAGGCGCTGGAGACAGGAGAAAATCCGGAAGTCGCCGAAGCGGGCCTTTCACTGGCCGTTTATGCGGACATGAAAGAAGGCTTCGCGTATCTGCGCGAACAGCCGCTGGTGATGGCTCTGGGCATCACCCATTCCATCATGATGGCGGGCGTGGTGAGCGCGAACGTCGTCCTGGTGGCGCTCGCGAACGATATTCTTCGCGCCGGTCCGCGCGGGCTGGGTTTTCTGGAGGCAGGCTGGGCGACTGGCGCGATCATCGGAGGACTGATCGCCAGCCAGCTTCCACCAGCCCTGCGCATGCCTCTGTATGTTGCGGCGTGCGCAGGCCTCGCGGCCGGGCACATGGCGACGCCGTTCGTCGCGTTTCTCGCCGGCGCGGTGATGATGCAGATTCTCTTCGGATTCTGCCGCGCGCTCGGCGGAGTGGTAGCACAGTCTTCGCTGATGACTATCGTGCCGCGGCATTTCATGGGCCGCACGCAATCCGCGATGGCCATCCTGACGACGGTGGTGCAGCTTTTCATGAGTTTTGCGCTGGGCTGGGTGGCGCAAGGCCTCGGACTGGTCGTGGCCTACGCGCTACTGGCCGTGCTCTACACGGGTGCCACGGTCTCCGCCATTCGCGCGCGCCAGCTCTTGCGATAAGGATTGGTGTCGGAGCATTCTTTAGCGCGAGGCCGCCATGGAAATCCGCACGATTGATTCCTTCCTCCAATATTTCAAGAATGTGCGCGAACGCACCATGCGCGTGGCGCGCTGCATTCCGCCCGACAAGGTGGATTGGGGGCTAGCGCCGGGAAAATTCACGCTGGGCGATTTGCTCCGGCACATCGCGGTAGCAGAGCGCTTCATGTGGGCGGAGACGCTGCAAGGCCACACGAGCCGCTACGCCACGCACGGCAAAGAGCTGGCCGACGGCTACGATGACGTGATGGCTTTCATGGAAAAGAAGCACGCGGAATCGATGGAGATTTTTGCAAAGCTAAGCGACGAGGAACTGCAGAGCAAATGCAAGACGCCCGATGGCGCGGAAATCACGAAATGGAAATGGCTGCGCTTGATGGTCGAGCATGAAATCCATCACCGCGGCCAGATTTATCTTTATCTCGGAATGCTCGGCGTGCCGACTCCGCCGCTGTACGGATTAACCTCCGAACAAGTGCGCGCACGAAGCATTGCGGAATAGTGGCCCGGCACGCGGGTCACTCTACTTCGAAGAGGGCGCTGATGCCTGCGCCGCCGGCGGAGGAGTGCCTTTCGCGCCAAGGAGATCTACAGCCGCCTGGTAAAGCTTGGCGCGCAACTGGTAGCGTTCATTGGCCCGAGTGATGTAGCGCACGGCAATCTCAACGCCGCCGATCACCGGTTTTACGTTGATGGCAGGGGCAGCCGAAAGAGCGCTCATCTGCCGCGAACTTGCGGCATTTTGCCATTCTTTTTCGGCAAGTTTGGCGGTCTCGGTGGTCGCTTCGGCTACCTTTTTCTGAATCGCATCAATCACGGGATAAGGGTCTTGCCCGGTGGGAAGCACGATCTGCAGCTCGTCCCACATCCATTGCCCGGAGGTAGAGAAATTGAAGTAGTGACCTTCGATCGCGTAGCTATTCGTAAACGTCACGCGCCGTCCCGTCGGATGACCGGAGTCGGTCCAATTGCCAGTTTCGAGCAGAACCGTGTGGAACATTCCAAGCTCGACCACTTCGCCGGTTACTCCGTTGATTTCCACCCAATCGCCGAGGCGGACTCCATTCTTGCCCATGAGCACGAACCAGCCGAGGAAGCCCACGATGAAATCTTTCAGCGCCACTGTCAGGCCTGCGCCGGCGAGTCCCAGAATCGTTCCGAGCTGGCTCGGAGGGCCGAAAATCACCAGCAGAATAAAAAACACCGCGGCCACTTGCACCGACACGCGCGTTAACGTGCGCATCGTTTCAACTTGCCTGCGATCGAGGGTTGTCTTTCCGAGCAGCCGTTCGAGCCAGCTATCGAAAAAAATACCAATCAGCAGAATGAGGAGTATGTACGTCAGCCCGGTCAGCGCACCATGAACTACAGTTCTTTGCTTGGCCGCGACGGCTTCGATCCATTTACCGTAGTTTTCCGCGAGCTGCTTCTGATCGTCAATCCGCTTATCCAGGGACGCCAGTGCTTTTGCGTCCGACGATCGGCGCTTCGTGACCTTAACCAGTGCGGTGGATTCCTCACGGCTTAGCTTTGCGCGCGGCGCGCTGCTTGCCGCGGTTTGGCCCGGGTTTGTTTGCGCATCCGCCGGAAGGGTCATTTTTCGATTCGCGGCGATTTGCGCTTCCAGCGCATTGTGCTTTGCCGAAAACGCCGCGGCAGCGGACTCCGCCTCGCGCTTGGCCTGCCACAGTAATAACTGTTTTTGATGGAGCGTCGACCATTGCTGGAACCGGTGAATCAAACCCGCCCGGTCGACGGCATTACTGACCGCAACGTGAGTGCTATCCGCGGAGTGCGACGCTGCCTCGTGTTCCTCAACCATCGATTGGATTCGGCCCTTCGGATCTCCACCGGCGCGGATGAGATCCTGCCTGGCGTCATCCACTTCGTCCTGGTCCAACTCCACTTGGGCCTTGGCGACATCGAGCTGGTCGTCCAAGGCATCTTTCTTCTCCCCGCTGGCTTTTTCGTAGGCTGCGGTGAGCCGGGCGACCTCTGCCTTGTCCACTTCGAGGGCTCTCTCTGCGTGCTGTAGCCGCGCTTGGATCTCCTTGGCCTCGGCGCTCAATACTGGCGGGTGGTCCTCGGCGTTACGCACCGCGTCGGCAAACGCGAGATCCATTTCGTGGTCCCCCAGCCGCAGAGCTTCCTCTGCAAAGGGTTGTTCTTCGGAGCTGGTCGGCATCTGCGCCAGCCGCTGCGCCGTCAACAATGGCGTTTGATCCACGATGGGCGCTTGCGCTGCCACTCCCATTTGCGTTTTGGTATTCAGCCCGGGCTGATTCGCAGGCCGGCCCGTGCGGAACAGTCCATACGCGACAGCGCCCAGCAACAACAACACTACAATCCCGGCAATTTTTTGCTTTGGCTTCATAGGGTGCTCTGGGCCGAGCTCTATTCTAGTACGCACAGGAGCAACGCGTGCGCCTCAGTTTATTCGTTTTCACAATCTGCGCTGTATTGTTCCAGCGGAGCCGGAGAGCGCTGTGACTTCCGGAGCACGGTCAGCGCAGAAAACTTGTGCCCCTATGCACCCTGATTTAAGCTCCTCTTAGGAATATTTATGCAGGATGCCAGGCTGCCGCGATTGCTGTTCGTCCTCTTCGCTGTGGGCGCAGCGATCTATTTTTCATCCTACTACGCGCAAATGCCCGAGGTGGTGGCTTCGCATTTCAACGCGCGCGGCGTGCCAAACGGCGGGCAGACAAAATCAGCCTTCTTCAGTGTCTTTGTAGGCGTCGGAGTCCTTGCCGCAATGGTCGGATTTGTTATCCCACGGATTATCGCCGCGATGCCGCCCCAGTTCATCAACCTTCCGAATAAGGACTATTGGCTCTCTCCGGAACACGCCGCGGAGTCCATGCAATTCATGAGTGTCCATTTTGCCTGGTTCAGCTGCGCACTTCTTGTGGTCATGATCTTCACCTTTGATTACGCGCTCAAGTCCAACCTGCATCCGCAGGATCCGCCTGATATTTCACGCTTGTGGTACATCCTCGCTGGTTTTCTTCTGTTTATGGTTGTGTGGACCGTTCGGATGTTCAAGCGTTTTGCCCAGCCGCCTGAGGACACCGGCAGCGCCGATTGAGAGAAAAATGGCCCGTAAAGAGACTCAATCTTAGGTCAGGTTGGACGATCCGCTTGGCCGCAGTTCAGTCGAAATGATTGGCTTACCGACACCGAAGAGCTAAGATAGCAATATGCTGGTTAAGATTGAGGTCTACAACGACGGCGAATCCTGGTGTGCCCGAAGCATCGGCCAGGACATTTTCACTCAGGGCCAAAAGGTAGACGAACTGTACAAAAATATTCGGGAGGCGGTCGCATTCCACTTTGACGGCGTCTTCCCCCCTTCCCCTTTCCGATTACTTGCTTCACTTGGATACGAAGTGATTCGTCAGCGTGGCAGTCATGTTTGAGTACGGAAGATTAGTGCGCTGGGTGAACACAACTTGACGGTGCCAGATCACGCGATTTTGGCGAAGGGCACTCTGAACGACGTACTTACCCGTGTAAGCCTTTGGAACAACATCTCCAAGGAAAAACTGATCGAGCAGCTGAGGTAGGAAATCCGCTTGAAACCTCTGAAAAATCAAACTCCCGGTACATGACGGGGAGCTTTTGAAGGTTTAGACATGTGTCTGCAATGCTTCGGATTTTTCTAGAGGTAATCGCGCGAAGGGCCTTCAAGGAAGGCGCGCAACTTGCGCGAGCGCGACGGGTGCCGCAGCTTGCGCAGCGCCTTGGCTTCGATCTGGCGGATGCGTTCGCGAGTGACGGCGAACGACTGGCCGACTTCCTCGAGCGTGTGTTCGCTGCCGTCGTCCAGCCCAAAGCGCATCTTGATGACTTTTTCCTCGCGCGGCGTCAGCGTCTTCAGCACCGAGGACGTTTGTTCCTTCAAATTCAGGTTGATGACCGCATCGGACGGCGAAACTACGGCCTTGTCTTCGATGAAATCACCGAGATGCGAATCTTCTTCCTCGCCGATCGGAGTTTCCAGCGAAATGGGCTCCTGCGCGATCTTCAAAATCTTGCGCACCTTGGACACCGGAATGTCCATGCGCTTGGCGATTTCTTCGCTGGTAGGTTCGCGGCCAAGTTCCTGCACGAGCTGGCGGCTGGTGCGCACCAGCTTGTTGATCGTCTCGATCATGTGGACGGGAATGCGGATGGTGCGCGCCTGGTCGGCGATGGCGCGGGTGATGGCCTGTCGAATCCACCACGTCGCATACGTCGAAAACTTGTAGCCGCGGCGCCATTCGAACTTGTCCACGGCCTTCATCAGGCCAATGTTGCCTTCCTGAATGAGGTCGAGGAACTGCAAGCCACGGTTGGTATATTTCTTGGCGATGGAAACGACCAAGCGGAGGTTGGCTTCGATCAATTCCTTCTTGGCTTGTTCGGCTTCCGCTTCGCCGCGGTGAATGAACGTCAGCGTGCGCTTCAGTTCGGTCAGCCCGACTTCGCTGGCCTCTTCGATGTCTTTCAGCTCGGTGCGGCGCGTGCGCAGTTCTTTGCGCGCTTCCGCCGCCACGTCGCCCTTGGCCACGTCCGCGCGGCGCTCCAGGCGCCCGGCTTCGCGTTCCAGTGATTGCAGCCGCTCGACCGTGCCGCGCATCTTGTCGATCAGGCGCTTCTTTTCGAACGGATTGAAATCGATGTCGCGAATCGCTACCGAAATCTCCACGCGCGTCCGCGCCACATCCCACTTCGCGCGGATATACGGCTTCTTCTTCGATTTCGCCGTCTTATCGAGCTTGGCCGCCTGCTTCAGCGCGGTTTCGTACAGTTTCGCGATCTTGTCGATGTACTTCAGCGTCTGCTTGGTCTTGTTGGCGATCTTTTCTTCGGTCAGCTCTTCGTCGTCGAACTGGACGATTTCTTTGATCGACCGCACGCCCTTGCGCAGATCATCTCCAACCGCGATCAATTCCTTGATGACGATCGGCGAGCGCGTGATGGACTTCATCACCACGAGTTGCCCGCGCTCGATGCGCTTGGCGATGGTAACTTCGCCTTCGCGCGTCAGAAGCGGCACGGTGCCCATCTCGCGCAGGTACATGCGCACGGGATCGTTGGTCTTTTCCAGCGAACCGGGTGTCAGGTCGAGATCGCTCCCGCCCTCGTCGGAGTGCGCATCGTCCTTGACGACCGCGTCGCGTTCGCCGGCTTCCGTCGAGACTTCCACGGCGCGCGCGGCCTTGGCCGACGCCTGATCCTCATAGATCTCGATGCCGTTTCGCTCAAAAGTTGTGAGGAGATCGTCGATCTCTTCCGAGGAATGCACCTCCGCCGGAAGCGAATCGTTTACTTCGTCGTAGAGCAGGTACCCGCGCTCCTTGCCTACGACAATGAGCTGGCGTACCGCATCGTATTTTTCTTCAAGGCCTACTGCTGCCACAAATTCCTCCCGCAAACGCACCGTGATCCCAAGTCTGGACGGACGTGATCGAAACCGTGTTCACTGGCAAAAATACAGGCAGGCTGGCGCGCTTGGCGCAAACCAAGGGGAAATCTCCCCAGAAGATCGCTCGCAATTTTGTTTGAAGCCTTCTGCGCCGCGCTGCTCGCCCTTAGCCTCATGCGTCGCCCGCACTCCGCACGTTAAGGCCCGGCCCTGCCGCCCATTACACTTCTATATAGATGCGCGCAACGGCAAAACCGTTACTCGCGAAACCCTATTACGCTACACGGTTAAGTCCTGTTTCGTCAATATTTTAATTGGTGGAAATCTGTGGAAGACTTCCGTCCAGGAGTTACCATCGTACTTGTACGATGCCTTCTGCGGTCGAAAGTCACTCGCAGGCGCATCAGACCGGAGGTTTGGGTTGGCGTCGGTATTCTCGCATGCGGTCGTGGCCCTCGGTATCGGCGCCTGTTTCTACCGCCCTGGCACTCCAAAGCGCGTCTGGCTGATCGGCGCGCTTTGCTCTGCCATCCCTGATCTTGACGTGATTGGATTCCGGTTTGGCGTTCACTACAGCGACTTTTGGGGCCACAGGGGATTTACGCACTCCCTCGTGTTTGCAGCTTTGCTGGCCACTGCGGCGTTGGCCATCGGGTTTTGGCGAAAACCCACAGGGCTTGGCCGTTTCCCCCTGTGGATTTATTTCTTTCTGGCGACCGCTAGCCACGGACTGCTGGACGCCATGACTGACGGTGGCCTTGGCGTCGCTTTCTTCTCACCCTTCAACAACGCTCGCTACTTCCTCCCCTGGACTCCGATTCGCGTCTCACCCATCGGCATCGGCCGCTTCTTTAGTCCCCGCGGCCTGGAAGTTGTGTGTAGCGAACTGCTCTGGATTTGGTTGCCGGCAGCGCTGCTATCAGTTTCGGCTTGGCTCGTTCGCCGTCGGACCGCTCACTCTACCTAGCCCAGAATGCCCTCTCTTTCGAGGCCCAGAATCCAGGAACCCTTCTCCTTACCTATCCTTTTTCTTAACTTCTGTTAAACCAAGGTATATTCATTCTAGGTAAACCTGCGCGATTTTCTTGTGCAATTCATTTGGTTTAGAGCTGGGGCGATTCCGGCAGCGTCAGACTCCGTCCAGAATGCGTGATCCACGCGCCGTGGCCACGCGTCGGGCAACTTCTTTAGAATCAACACGTATAGAAATGTCCGCAAGTATTGATTCTAAAGCACTTACAAGAACGCCAACTCTTTTAGATGCAACACTTACAAAAATGTGGGGGAGGAGATGTAACGGGTGGTACAGGCCGGGCACAGCCCTGACAGAATAGACTGGTTGCATTCCCGGCACCGTCAGCCAGTGCCGACGTTCACCTCGCTGCCGCCAGACGCCGCATCAGTTCCTGCTTCTTCTCGAGCAAGCCGCGCATCTCCGTGGCGGTGGGGTTCGCTTCAATGCTCCGCTGCACGTCCGCGAGCTCCCGCTCCGCTTGCCGGTTCTGCAGCGCTTCGATGCAGCTCATGGCCTCTTCCCAAGTGGGCTCGTTGGCCTCTTCGAACAGTATTTCAAAAAGCAGCCGGCGGTCGCGCTCATCGAGCACCGCCGCCACTTCCGTAGCTTGCAGTGGCTGGCCTGCCAGGCTGGCGAGCACCAGCGCCGCAAAAATCTTCTCGGTCTCGAGGCCGTGGTACAGCCGCGCGTTCTGCAGCTGCTGGGCAAGTTCGCGCCGGAAGCCCTCTGCTTCCGCCAGCATGCGAATCAGCAGCCGTTCCACCGGTTTCGCGCTATGGCCCATCAATTCCGGCTGTATCTTCAGTTCGCTGCGGCGTTCCGCGGCGGCTTTGCTCAGCGCCGCGCGCAGCACCGGCTCGTCCAGCCGAAGCTGTTGCGCGATGCGCGTCGCCCATTCGGAGCGTAGGATGCGGTTGGGGATTTTTTGCACGTAGGGCAAAAGAAAATTGACCGCCCGCCGCTTGCCTTCGCCGGTCGTCAAATCCATCTGCCGCGCGCGTGCGATCAAGTAATCCACGTAGGGCGGGGCTTCCTTCAGCAGCTTTAGATAAGCATCCTTGCCTTTTTCGCGGATGAACAGGTCCGGGTCGGCTTTCTTGTCGCCCACCGGCGGCAGCGCCAGCACGCGCACTTCAAAATCTTGCTCGAGCAAGAGCGAAAGGGACCGCTCCGTGGCCGATTGCCCGGCGGCATCGGGGTCGTAATTCACGATGACGCGCCGCGTGAATCTTCCCAGCAGTTTAATCTGCGAATCCGCCAGGCTCGTCCCGCAGCTCGCCACCACATTGCTGATTCCCGCGCGCGCCACGGCGATCGCATCCATGTACCCTTCGACCAGAATCGCGAAGTCTTCCCGCCGGATTCCTTCTTTCGCGCGATCCATGTGATACAGCACGTTGCTCTTGGAATAGATAGGAGTTTCCGGAGAATTCAGATACTTCGGCTGATCGTCGCCGAGCGCGCGGCAGCCAAACGCTACAATTTTTCCGGATTCGTTGGAAATCGGAAACGTGATCCGCCGGCGGAAGCGGTCGAAGAACCGCCCCGAACTCTGATCCCGTGAAACCAGCCCGGAATCGACCAGCAGCTTTTCGTTATATTTCGATTTCATGTGACGCAGCAGCAGGTCGCCGCCGCTGGGCGCATAACCAATGCCAAACCGTGCGATTGCATCTCTATCAATTCCGCGATCCTCGAGATATGCCCGCGCCGCCTTGCCTTCGAGCATTCCCTCAAGCTGCTTCACGAAAAACGTCTGCGCCTCGCGCTGCATCTCCACCAGCAGCGTGCGATGCCGATTTTCTTTGCGCTCTTGCGGCGAACGTTCCTTCTGCCGCGGAATCGCGATCCCGCATTTCTCCGCGACCACCCGCACGGCATCGGGAAACTCGCACTTCTCCATCTCCATGACGAAATTGTAGACGTCGCCGCCCTTGCCGCAGCCAAAGCAATAAAAGATTTGCTTGATCGGAGAAACCGTGAAGGACGGAGTTTTTTCCTGATGGAACGGACAGAGGCCGCTGAAGTCTTTCCCGGTCTTCTTCAGGCGGACGTATTCCCCCACCACGCGAACGATGTCCGCCTGCTGTTTCACCTTATCCGCAAATGATCCCGCTTCCGCCATGGCGACGTGCGCTATTTCGCGTATTCGTTCTTGTAGACTACGCCGCTTTTCATCACGAATTTTATATGCTCTAGCGTGGTGACGTCTTTTGTCGGGTCGCCGTCAACCGCGATGACATCCGCCCACTTGCCGGGCTCCAGCGTCCCGACCTGGAACTTGGGTCCAAGCAAGTCGGAAGCATTGATCGTCGCCGTCTGAATCGCAGCGAGCGGTGTCATGCCGAGCTTCACATACACGTGGAATTCACCAGCATTCAGTCCATGCGGATAGACTGCCGCATCTGTGCCGAAAGCCACCTTTACACCGGCGGCAAACGCCTTCTTGGCGTTTTGCTGTGCGGCGGCGGAAATATCGTGCATCTTCTTCTTCGAAAACTCGGGCACGTTGCTGTGTTCCAGATTTGCCTGCATGTATTCCGTCAGGAAAAGTGTCGGCACCAGATACGTTCCATTTTTCTTCAGCGTGGCGATTGCAGCGTCATCCATCAAATGGCCGTGCTCGATCGAATCCACGCCCGCCTCCGACGCCCAGCGCACGCCTTCGGCTCCGTGCGCATGTGCCGCAACTTTGCGGCCCAGCCGGTGAGCGTCCGCCACAATCGCTTTCATTTCTTCGAGCGTGTATTGCGAAGCGTTGGGATCATCGCCTTTGGAAAGCACACCGCCGGTAGCGCATATCTTGATGACGTCCGCACCATATTTGATGACTTCGCGGACTTTGTGTTGCACGGCCTCGACACCATCCGCCACTCCGTCGCCCTGATAATTAAACGAGGGGGGCAGCAGATTTTCGTCGCAGTGCCCGCCGGTGATTCCCAATGCGGGCCCTGACGCGACAATCCGAGGTCCGACCACGTCGCCGTCGTTAATGGCGTCGCGCAGCGCGATATCCGCGTAATCCTTCGCGCCAAGGTTTCGCACCGTTGTAAAACCCGCTTCGAGTGTGATCCTAGCGTTTTTCGCGCCGAGCAAAGCCTCTCGCGCGGTGGAGATTCCCAATCCGGTGTACCCAAGCGAACTCAGTTCGAAGGTCAGGTGCGTGTGCATGTCGATCAAGCCGGGCAGCACCGTGGCGTCCGGCAGTTCGATCACCATGTCTCCGGATGCGGGCTTCACATCATCGGCCGGCGCGATCTTCGCGATCTTGTCGCCTTCGATGACGATCGCTTGATTGGTGCGCATCTGTCCTGTGCGCACATCGAGGACGCGTCCGGGATGAAGGACAGTCCGCTTCGGCGCCGCCGACTGCGCGCGCGTGGTTCCACCAATTCCAGTGAACATCGCAATAAGAATCGCGATGGATATTCCCCATCGGCCCACAACTCGCGAAGCTCTTACCAACGGCAATGATTCCCGCAGACCTCTCATTAATACACCTCGTTGTGAATTGGCAACCGGAACTCGGGGGAGTATACCAAAGCTGCGCTGCATGCACGTCCATGGAAACAGAATTGGAAAGTTCGGCGATTTCCAATTTCTATTTTCTGATTTCCATTTTCCTATCTTTGCAGCTCCACGACGGTGATCGCCTTTCCGCCGCGCTCCTCCGTCTCAAACGAGTGCTTCTCCACAAGTGGATGCGAGGAGAGAAAAGTGCCAATCCCTTTGCGCAGTGCGCCCGTCCCATGGCCGTGGATGACTCGCACTTGCGCGCGATTCGCCAGCGCGGCTTCATCCAGAAATTTATCGAGCCGCTCCGTGGCTTCTTCCACGGTCATGCCGATGACGTTGATTTCACCGCTGGCCGCCCCGCCGCCGCCTTGCGAGCTCACTGTCACACTCTGCAGTCTGGCGGGAGGGACATTGGCCTTCGACGCCGGCACTTCCGCCTCCACGCTGGTGATTTCATCGATGGCCACCTTCATGCGCAGCGGGCCTGCTTCGATTTCCGCGGATGATCCGTCAACGCGGCGCAACACCACCGGCTTGCTGAATCCGCGCACGCGAACACGCGCGCCGGGCTGCAGCCGCTCCGCGCTCACGGCATTCGCCGAGGCGGAATGCGCACCGAGGTCTGCCTGCGAATCGGAAATGGCTTGCACCACCGCGGAGTTCAGCTCGTCGCGCGCTTCACTTCGCACGTCCTGCATTTTGCGCCGCGCCGATTTCTCTAACTGCCCGCGCAGTTCGCGTTCTTTCACCGCTTCCACGATGCGCGCGACATTTTCACCGAAACGCTTCTGCATCTCCGCGAATTGCGCTTCCAGCTCCTCGATGCGTTTCTGCTGGCGCTCGACCCACTCGGTGCGAAGTTTTTTGCGTTCTTCCTCGAGCGCATGCCGCTCAGCGGCCATCTGCTTCTGCAGGTGGTCCAGCTCGTCGCGGCTGCGATGCAAATACGCAATCAAGTCGGCGGCCTCGCGCGATTCGGGAGTGAGCAGCGACCGCGCGCGCTCGATAATCCCTGTAGCGATCCCGAGCCGCTGCGCGATGGCAATTCCGCTCGACCCGCCGGGCACGCCAACCATCAACCGGTACGTCGGCCGCAGATTCACATCATCAAACTCGACTGCTGCATTCACTACTCCCGGGGTCGTCGACGCGTATGTTTTCAGCCGGTCATGATGCGTCGTCGCCAGCACGATGCACTTCTTCGCGCGAAATTCATCGAGCAACGCCACTGCCAGTGCGGCGCCTTCCTCCGGCGCCGTGCCCGTGCCCATTTCGTCCACCAGCACGAGCGATTGCGGCGTTGCTGCTTCCAGCATGGCCTTCAAGTTCAGCATATGCGCCGAAAACGTGGACAAATCCGCCGCGATCGATTGCTCGTCGCCGATGTCCACCAGCAGGCGATCGAAGATCGGCAACACCGCGCGCTGCGCCGCCACAGGAATCCCCGATTGCGCCGCCAGCGCCGCCATGCCCGTGGTTTTCAGCGCCACGGTTTTTCCGCCGGTGTTCGGGCCGCTGATGACCAGCACACGCTCTTCTCCTCCCAGGGCAAGCGACATGGGAACGATGGCGCGATTCTCTTTTCGCAATTTATCTTCGAGCACCGGATGCCGCGCGTCCACCAACCGCAATTCACTCGCTTCGGAGAATTCCGGAATCGCCGCGTCGAATTCCTGCGCGAACCGCGCTCGTGCAAAGACGCTGTCCAACTCCGCAATCGTTTCCACGGAAGCCACGAGCGTTCCTCGCACGGCCTGTAATTTCTCCGTCAGCTCGCGCAAAATCCGGACGATTTCCGCGGCCTCGTCTTCGCCAAGCTGCACCAGCTGATTGTTCGTTTCAACGGTTTCGAACGGCTCCATGAAAACCGTCTGTCCCGTGCCGCTGGCGCCGTGTACTACTCCCGAAACGCTGCGCCGCTGTTCCGCGCGAACGGGAATCACAAAACGCTCGTTGCGTAGCGTGACGTAGTCTTCGCCAGCTTCTGCGTTTCGCGATCGCAGAATCTGCTTCAGCGTTTTCTGGATGGATTCGCGCGTCTGCGTGATGCTCACGCGAATCCGGCGCAGCGTGGACGATGCGTCATCGCTGATCTCACCGTTCGGCAGCACGCACCGCCGGATGGCCGCAGGCACATCGCGAAAATCGCTCAGAGCCGCAGCCCGCGCCGCCAGCAAGGGAAACTTTGCTGCTTCTTCGCGAAATTGCTGCCGCAGCCATCCTGATGTTTCCAGAAGCGATACCGCGTCCAGAAATTCTCCCGGCTCCAGCACCATGCCCGGACCTTCGAGCTTTTCGAGCCAGCCTTGCGGATCTGCCAAAGCTCCAAATCCCAATTCGCGCCCTGCGCGCAGCCACTCCCGCGCTTCGCGGATGAACGCAAACGCGGATTCCAGCGCCGCGCGATCCGTGCGTGGCTCGAGCGCATCCACTGCTTGCCGCCCCGGGGCACAGGTCGTCCCCAGCTGCAGCAATTCCCGCAGCTTGTCAAATTCCAATACGTCTTGTGCCGTGCGTGACATGGTTGTCAGTGATTCAAGAAGACTGCTTCAAACTATTCTGCAGGTAGCTTGCTGCATCGCCCGGTGTAGCCGCCAGGTGCACGAGCCGCCCATTCGCTTCGCCCCACGGCGCCGGGTGTCCGAGCTCGACTTCCCGGACGCGATCCAGGACCGGTTGCCAAAAATTTCCGAGCACCGCAAATGGTTTCGCGTTCATTACCGATTTGTTCAGCATCTCCCACACGACTGCAAGCTCTACTAGAGTCCCGGTTCCACCTTTGCAGGCCACGAATCCGTCCGCCAACCGGATTAGTTCGAACAGCCTTTCTTGCCAGGTCTTCATGCGTACTTCGACGTCAATCCACGGATTAGGCTTCGCATTCTCAAAAAACTCCGCCATCACACCGTAGGTCTTTCCGCCGCTTTCTTTTGCGCCGCGCGAAACCGCTTCCATCACTCCACCGTACGCGCCGCTGCAGACCGCGAAACCGTGCTTCGCCAAAGCTCGCCCGAGAACACGCGCTTCGTCATAGTCCCCGTCACCTTCACGGGGCCGCGAACTTCCGAACACCGTGACGATTTGTTCTTTGCTCATCACCCGGCCGCCCGATTCACTGCGGACGCTTCTGTTTCGCTGCGCGCTTCGCCGGAGCCACGTTGAACTCCTCGATCATCGCCACGCACAGCCCCGTGAGGGCATCCGCCGCCTCGTGACTCTTCCCGCCCTGATTGTTGCTCAGGAACGAAAAGATCAGCCGCCGTCCGCCCAGAGTTTCCGCAAATCCCGAGAGCGTTCTCACATGCTCTACTGATCCAGTCTTCGCGTGAATACGCCCCGCGGCCGGCGTATTCTTCATGCGGTCCTCGAGCGTGCCATCCACTCCCGCTACCGGCAGCGAGTCGTAGTACGGCAAAAACCAGGGCTGCTTCTGCGCAAAGCCCAGCAACGTCACAACGGCCCACGGCGTCACCAGATCGTGCCGCGACA
The DNA here is from genome assembly GCA_036522195.1 of Candidatus Acidiferrum sp. GTDB lineage: Bacteria > Acidobacteriota > Terriglobia > Acidiferrales > UBA7541 > Acidiferrum. Next base: position 26,772 of record DATDGF010000073.1, read on the forward strand.
GTCCGGAAGCATCGGTCTGAACCACGTCCCCTGGCGCAATTCCCACCTGCGCATAAAAATCCGCGGGAACCTTCATCAATTCCTCCGGCGTATTCCACCGGCCGTTCTGGCGTGCGGCGGTGCGCACAAGCATTTCGGTGTGAAGATTCTGGCTGATCTTATTCACCAGCTTCACAGAATCTCCGAGCGGGACCGAAACGTGTTCCGCTAATACCGTTGGCGCGCCCGGAGCTTCCACGGAATTGTGCTGCGCCCGCGCGACGCCACCTATTTTTATTCCCCGCTCCTCCAGCATGCGTTTCAAGAGCGCCGCCGCATGTTGCGCCGGCTCTTCAATGGCCAGGACCAGCTTTCGCGGCGTGCTTCGCGCCGGAAGCGTGCCTTTCACCGTCACGATATTCGCGCCCGGGTCGCGTGTCAGCGTCAAATCCGACTTCACATCCGCCGCGGAAGTGACCACGCGGTTCTCGACGGTGAAATCCGGCGTAGCGGGGCTCACTACGGCTTGCACCGCATTCCCCGCCTGCTCGCCGGGCGTGAGGGTCAGCGTCACGGTGTTGTCGTTCACCACGATGGATGAAATCGCCGCGCCGTACTCCCATACCATGTCGTCGATTTCCCAGCCATTCGGATAACGCTCGCGCGGAAAATAGCTGTCGTCGCCGACCACGTCGCCGGAAATCTCCTTTATGCCCTTCGCCACCAGCGCATCAGCCAGTTGCGCGAGCGCCTTCTCCGGCGGCCCATCAAACTCTTCCTTCAATTCGTACGGAAATCTTCGATTCGAAAGATTCGGATCGCCCCGCCCGACCAGCACAACATCTCCCGCTAATATCCCCTCGTCAGAAATCGTGCCACGTGTTTCCAATGTCGTTCGAAACCGGTAATCGGACCCGAGTTTGGCCAGCGCCAGCGCGGTGCTAAAGAGTTTCATGTTTGAGGCCGGCAGGAAATAGCGGTCCGCGTTCTGCTCGAAAAGCGTTTCTCCGCTTTCGGCATCGACAATCAGGAGTCCCCACTCCCCTTTGCTGGCAGGGGCGGATCCCAGCAATGCTTCCGCTCGCACCGCAAATTTTGCGGTGGCCTTCCTCGCTGCGGCGCTTGGTTTCTTTGCAGCACCGTGAGCCGCGTCCGTGCCCGGTTTCGATTGCGCATGCAAACTTGATGTGCCGCTCCCGAACACAACCATCAAGCTCGCCAACATTACCGCCAACCGTCGCGCCGAAGTTTTTTCTATTTTCATCTTTGGCTCGCTGCTCGATCTTGCCGGAAAAGTATAGTCGAAAGGCAACGCAATCCATCCCCCGTACGTCTTACCAGAGGAACGAACCCCCGAATTCTAGCCCCTTCCACCAGGCCCTGTAGTTGCACCTGACCCACGGGCACTCTATGATGTTGTTGCCCAGAAAACTAAGAAGAGGTGAAGCGTGATAAAGCGAATGATGTCCTGTCTGACGGCCCTGGCGTTGGTCGCCCTGCCGCTATCGGCGCAGATTGACAAAAAAGAGGCGGCGCGCCTCGAGAATTGCGGCATGGTAATCAAGGAAGTCATGGATATTCCCGATGACATTCCGCAAGACCTGATTGATAAAGCGGAATGCGTCATCATCTATCCGTCGGTTCTGAAGGCTGCATTCGGTATCGGCGGCAGTTACGGCCGCGGCGCGATGACCTGCCGCAGCGGTGAGCATTTCACCGGTCCTTGGAGCGCACCGACTATGATGGCTCTCGAAGGCGCCAGCATCGGCTTCCAGCTTGGCGGCCAAGCCACGGATTTCGTTCTGCTGGTTATGAATCCGCGCGGCGCTCGGGCCATCCTGAGCAGTAAGGTGAAGCTTGGCGCAGACGCGTCGGCAGCAGCGGGTCCCAAGGGTCGCACCGCCAATGCCTCCACGGATGCCACTATGCGCGCTGAAGTTTTGAGCTATTCGCGCGCTCGCGGCCTCTTTGCCGGCGTCTCCCTGGAAGGCTCCACAGTCCGGCCGGACAATGACGCCAACGAGCGGGTCTATGGCAAAAAAGTAGATGCGAAGGACATCGTTTTCAAAGGCGCAGTGCCGGTGCCTCCTCCCGCGCAGAAGCTTATTGGCTACCTCAACCATAAGTCACCCAAGAACTTGTCCGACCCAAGCTCCCTGAAGGAATAGTTCAGGGCTCAACGCTTGTGGTGGAACGCCTCGGCTAGTGCCGGGGCGTTCGCTTTTTTGGCCCACAAAGCCTGGAGCAACTTAGATCTTGACAGAGCGTACATATCTGACTTATAGTCATGAATGAGTATAAGTCATTATGCCTCGTCGCACTCTAAGTTCATCGGCCTCTGAGAAGAAACCGGCTGCTTCCGCTCCCGGACGCCGCCAGCGCCGAAGCGCTGAAATCCGCGAACGCCTTTTTCGCGCCGCGCTGAGTCTGTTCGCCGAAAAGGGCTTCGCCGAAACCACCGTCGAAGACATCACGAATGCGGCCGACGTCGGCAAAGGCACTTTTTTCAATCATTTCCCGAGCAAGGATCACATCCTGCTGGCCTTCGGAGAGATGCAGCTGGGCAAGCTGGAGGCCGCCATCGAACAGGCGCGGCAAACCAACGCCCCCATGCCCGATTTTCTTCGCGGACTCGGCGTTCGAATGACGCAGGAGCCCGCCCGCAACCCCGCTCTGATCCGAGTCTTGCTCCAGGCTTATCTCTCCACGACTCCGGTCCGCGCAGCCATGCTGGATTTGCAGAAGCGCGTTCACACCCTGCAGACCCAGATGATGCAGCTCGGCCAGGATCGCGGAGAAATCCGCAAGGATCTTCCCGCCGCGGAGCTGGCCCACGTTTTTCGGCAGACTATTTTCGGCACACTTTTGATCTGGTCTTTGTATGGCGACTCGACCTTGCAGGCGCGCATCGAATCGGCCTTCGACGTGGTCTGGACCGGCCTGGCGCCCCGGCAAGAATCCGCCCCGCCATCACAAATTTCATCCTTGAGCCCGGGAGAGTAGTCTCATGAACCGCAAGCGCATTTTCATTATTCTCGCAATCGTCGTGGCCGTGGCGGCTACCGGGATGTATGCCGGATGGTTCCGCAAGGATTCCACGTTACAAGGCTCCGGCACCGTGGAAGCTCGCAATATTCGCGTGGGCTCCAAAATCGGCGGGCGCATCGATAAAGTTCTCGTTCGCGAAGGCGATTCCGTGCAACTGGGGCAAGTCCTGATCACTTTCGACGACAAGGAACTGCAAGCGGCGCTGGAGCAATCGCGCGCGGGCGCCGAAAAAGCTCAACGGGGCTATCGCCCTGAGGAAATCGCTGAAGCGCGGGCGGCCGCGGCCCAGGCCAAAGCCGATTACGATATGAAAAGGAACGGCTACCGCAAGGAAGATATTGACGCCGCACAAGCCGAACTGGATCGCGCCACAGCCGACGAAACCCGCACGCACCTCGACTTCGACCGCTATGAAGCACTGGCAAAAAAAGATCTCGTCTCCAAACAGCAGCGCGATACAGCCGAAGCCAACTGGAAAATGGCCCTGGCGCAGCGGGACAACGACCAGCACAAGCTCGACGAACTTCACCACGGCTATCGCCCGGAAGAAATCGCCTCCGCCGAAGCGCATTATCAGCAAGCGCGGGCCACGCTGGAAAAACTAGAACACGGCAATCGCCGCGAAGATGTGGACCTCGCAAAAGCAGGCTTGTCTTACGACGAAGCGCGATTCCGCGAGCGCCAGGTCGTCGCTCCGTCCGCTGCGATTGTGGAAGTTCTCGATGTGCGCCCCGGTGACCTTATTGCCCCCAACACGCCCGTCGCCACGCTTTTGGAAAAAGATCAAATTTACGTGCGTATCTACATTCCCGAAACCGAATATGGCCGCCTCAAGCTCGGCCAAAAAGCCGAAGTCCGCGTCGATGCCTTTCCCAATACCGTTTTCGAAGGAGTCCTCGAACAGATCAACCAGCAGGCTGAATTCCTCCCGCGCAACGTCCAGACCCGCGAGGAGCGCGTGCACCAGGTTTTTGGCGTAAAAATCCGCATCAATGATCCCGCCGGCCGGGTGCTCGCAGGCATGGCTGCCGACGTGAAGCTCAAAGAGGCGAATTAAGCCGATGGCCACCGCGCCGATAAATTCCCCAGAAGCCGCCATCTCCGCCGAACATCTGGTCCGTCGTTTCAGGAATTTCACCGCCGTCAACGACGTCAGCTTCCGCGTCGAAAAAGGCGAAATCTTCGGCTTCCTTGGCCCCAACGGCAGCGGAAAAACCACCGTTATCAAAATGCTCACTGGGCTCCTGCCTCTCAGCGAAGGCTCCGCTCGTGTCGAAGGGCTCGACGTTCGAACGGACTCCGAAGGCATCCGCGAGCGCATCGGCTACATGTCGCAGAATTTCAGCCTCTACTACGACCTCACCGTCGCGGAAAATCTTCAGTTTTATGGCCGTGTCTACGGCCTCGATCCTGCGCGGCTCAAACAGCGCATTGACGAAATTGTCCAGCTCAATGGACTCGCGCCTTATCTGAACCGGCTGTCCGCGCAGCTTTCAGGCGGTTGGAAGCAGCGCCTGGCCCTCGGCTGCGCCATGTTGCACGAACCCAAGCTACTTTTTCTCGATGAGCCCACAGCCGGCATTGACCCCGTCGCGCGACGTCAGCTGTGGGATCTCCTCTTCGAACTCTCCGGACACGGCATCACGTTTTTCGTCACCACCCACTATATGGACGAAGCCGAGCGCTGCAGCCACGTCGCCTACATCTATTACGGCAAACTGATCGCCGACGGCACGCCCAATTCGCTGCGGGAACTTCCTGAAGTCCAGCCTCCCGGCACGCTGCGCGTGGAAATTACCACGCCCGAAGTCACGCGCGCTCTACGGTTCGCGCGTCAGATTCCGGGCATCCGGAGCGCCACGATTTTCGGACAATCCATCCACGCGCTGATCGACGACCACTTCAGCCTCGAGGAGTTGCGTGAACAGCTTCTGAAAAATGGCATTGCCGTCGGAGAAATTCGCCCTCTCGCCGCGAGCCTCGAAGACGTTTTTGTCGAACTCACCAACAAGCATCAAGCGCTGTTGGAGACGACCCGTGTTTGATCTCTTCCGCGGATTCGGGGCCATCTTCTATAAGGAAGCGCTGCATGTGCGCCGTGACGCGGGCACGCTGTTTTTCTCGCTTACCATGCCGTTGCTGCAGATGTTTCTGCTCGGCTTTGGCGTGGACACCAACATCCGCCAGATCAATACCGTCGTTTACAACGCCGATGGCCGCCGCGAAAGCCGCGAGCTGATCGACCGCATGAAAAATTCTGACACTTTTCACGTCATCAGCTACGTTGAAAACGACCACGATTTGAACGACCTGATCATCGCCGGCAAAGCCCGGGTCGGTATCAAGATCCCCGTCGACTATTCCGACCGTCTGCTTCACAACATGAGCGCCCAGGTCCTAGTGCTCATTGACGGCTCGGACTCCTCCGTCGCCGGCCAGGCCATCAACGTCACCAACGCCATCGGCCTCGATGAATCGCTCCGCCGCGTGTTGCAGGATCGTTCCACATTTGCTGTGGACATGCGCCCCAAGCTGCTCTTCAACCCGGACTCCCGCTCGCCGAATTTCTTTCTGCCCGGGCTCACCGCCATCATGCTTCTCAACGTCACAACATTTCTTACAGCGTTTTCTATCGTCCGAGAAAAAGAGCGCGGCACCCTCGAGCAACTCTTCGTGACGCCCGTTCGCCCGTATGGTCTTCTCCTCGGCAAATTGCTTCCCTATCTGGGCATCGGCTTCTTCGAACTCTGCTTGATTCTTTTCTTCATGCGCTTCGTGTTCCAGGTCCCCATCCACGGAAGCGTCTTCTTGCTCGCGATTCTCGCGCTGCCCTATCTCTTCGCCGCTCTCTCGCTGGGCATTCTCATCTCCAGCAAGGCGAATTCCCAGGCGGAAGCCATGCAGCTCGCTTTTCTTCCGATTCTGCCCAGTGTTTTCTTCTCCGGTTATATTTTCCCGCGTGAAACCATGCCGGCGATCTTCAAACCCATCAGCTACATGATTCCCGCGACGTATTTCATCAATATCACGCGCGGGGTCATTCTTCGTGGTGCCGGCATCAAGCATCTCTGGACCGACGGCCTAGCACTGTTCGCCATCGGCACTATTCTTCTGGTTCTCGCGGCCCGCCGCTTCCAGAAGAAAGTCATCATGGCCTGAAGGAGTTCGTTTAAAAGGCTTTAACTCTCCTCGAATGGACCGACCTCGCTTGCCTCTTGCCATTTGAAATCTAAATGATATCATTTCGATATGGTCCTCGCGCTTCTATCGAAAGGAACTCTCCATGAATACCACTCTCTCCACAACCAGCCATGAGCGTGCGGTTTCCGCACCCAGCGGCTGGATCATGCTTCCCGTTCTGATTGTGCTTCTCCTCGGCGACATCACTCTCCTGATTTTTGCCATCAGGGACGGTGTCGAGACTACCGGGCAGCCTCATGTTGGTTTGCTCGTGCTCGCTTTCCTGCTCGTACCGGTTTTCATCGTAATGCTGATCGGTTTCTTCACGCTGCAGCCGAACGAAGCGCGCGTGCTTGTGTTTTTCGGCGACTATAAAGGCACCGTGCGTACCAGCGGCTTCCACTGGGGCAATCCCTTCTATAGCAACGGGCCGGGACAGATGGGCGTGCTGGCGCAAGCTGCCGCGCTACAAGGCAAACTTGCGGGCGCAAAGTCAGGCTCCGCTGCTTCCACGCAGAAAATGAGCCGCAACAAAATATCGCTACGCGCCCGCACCCTGAACGGCGACAAGTTGAAGGTCAACGATAAGCGCGGCAATCCTATCGAAATCGCCGCCGTGGTCGTCTGGCGTGTTGGCGACACCGCGCAAGCCACCTTCGACGTGGAAAACTACGAGAATTACGTTTCTACGCAGAGTGAATCCGCACTGCGCCACCTGGCCAGCATGTATTCCTACGACTATGGCGAAGAACACGAAATCACTCTTCGCAGCAACGTCGGCGAAGTCTCGCAGGCTCTTCGCGCCGAGCTTCACGAGCGTTTGGCCAAGGCGGGTGTTGCCGTTGACGAAGCGCGCCTGACACACCTCGCCTACGCGCCAGAAATCGCCCAGGCCATGCTGCGCCGGCAGCAGGCCGAAGCCGTCATCGCCGCGCGCCAGAAAATCGTGCAGGGTGCCGTCAGCATGGTGGACATGGCCCTCAAGGAGCTCGCCGAAAAGCACGTCGTTGTGCTCGACGACGAGCGCAAAGCCGCCATGGTCAGCAACCTTATGGTCGTTCTTTGCGGGGAATCGGAAGTCCACCCCGTGATCAACGCCGGGACGCTTTACAACTGATTGGCAGGGATGATGGAACGAAAATCTTTCCTTCTACGCATCGATCCAGCGCTCTGGGCGGAACTGGAAGCCTGGGCGCAGGACGAATTGCGCAGCGTTAACGGACAGATTGAATATCTCCTCCGCCAGGCCGCGCAGAAGCGAAGAGGGAGCAAGCCGCCGCAGTCTCCGCCCTCTCCTGAGCTGCCACCGGTCGAACCGTAGCGGCTTCGCTCAGTTGCCCTTGTGAAGAAAGGTTTTTGTCGTTGCCGTTGATCTTTGAATTCATTTTTCGACGCGGAAGGAGGCCTTTATGGCAAGCGAACAGATTGGTAGTGGAGCAAGCCCGGATAATGCAGCCCATTGGCCGGCAACCGTCGCCTCACTTTCTGCGGGCGCCGCATTCCTTGCGCTGTGGTTCTGGCTGCTGCCGTCCTGGCTCGGCTTTCAGGTTGACACAGCTGGTGCGGCGCGTTGGCGGTGGATTGCGGCTGTTCCGTCAGTCTTCGGTTTCGCGGTGGCGCTACGATGCATTTGGGACTTCGGGCGAACGGGACGCGGAACGCCGGTGCCCGTTGCTCCCCCTCAGAACCTGGTGATGGTGGGCTTCTATCGGTATGTGCGGAACCCGATGTATGTAGGGTTCTTCACGGGCTGGTTCAGTCTGTGGGTGATTTTTGGAAGAGCAAATCGGGCCGCACTTATTGTGGCGCTGGTGGCCGTCGTAGCGGTTGTCTTGTTCGTGCGATTTTACGAAGAACCAACGCTACGCGACAAGTTCGACGGGGATTATGAGGAATATTGCAGAAATGTCCGCCGATGGGTGCCGCGAATGCACGCTTGGATCAAGTAAGAGAGTCTTGGTCTGGGAGTAATATCAAGAGTTGCCTTCGCGCGCAAAATGCGCTTCCTTCAGTTGCTCGCATAGCGCGCGAACTCGAAATTCATCGCCGCTCTTCGCGGAGCTCTTTTGTCTTTTCCACCTCCGCAGCGTATTCTGCAGGACTGTTCACACGACTAAGGAGATTCCGTGTCTTGTCCGATCTGCGAGAAGCGCAAACCCGAGCGTTTCTGTCCCGCCAAGGGCGAGAAGATTTGCGCCGTCTGCTGCGGCACCGAACGCGAAGTCAGCATCGATTGCCCGTCGGACTGCTCTTATCTCGTAGCCGCCCACCGATATGAAAACGAGCACCACCGCTCACTCCCCGCGGATACTCCCTTGCTCGAAGAAAAAATCCCACAGGACACCGTTTACGCGCACCAGCAACTCATGTCCGCGCTCGCCTTTTCCATTGCCAAATTCTGCGCGGTTCAACCTTCCGCCACAGACCCTGACGTCCTCGCCGCCCTCCAGGCCCTCGCGCAAACTTACAAGACGCTAGGCTCCGGAATCATCTACGAGAAACCGCCGGACGCGCCCCTTCCCCGGGAGCTCTACGGCGCGTTGGTCGCCCTTCTCACCGAAATCAAAAAACAGCAGGCCGAGCGCGCCAATTCTGCAGCCTGGAAAGATTCTGAAGTTTTCTTTTTGCTGGTTTTTCTCTACCGCATGGCTTTGCTGCGCACCAACGGTCGACCGCGCTCGCGCCGCTTCATCGAATTCCTTCGCGCGCAATTTTCCCAAGCGCCCGAGCTCAAGCGTGAAGAATCCCGCATCATCGTTCCGTAGTTTTTTGGAGTGCGGGAACCCAGCTCCCGCTTTTCTGACCATCACCCCGGGAGCCGTGCTATCCCGCCGCGCAAACTTGCGCCGCCGGTAGCTGCTCGGTCGCCGCATTCCATGATAGCGACATCTGTGAACGCCGAGGTGTTCGGGTCGTGGCAATCCACGGGCGCGACGCAAAACCACACTTCGCTCGAATCCGCGCGACGCGCTCGGAAGCCTTGCGCCGGTACTCCTCCGGTGCATAGCCATTTTTCGCGTACCACTGTTCATATTGCTTCGCCAGCCGCGGAAATTTCTCCCGCACAAAGGGCAGGAACTGCTTCGCTGAAGACGGCATCAGGAACAGCACGCCCGAGAAAAACCACTGCGCTCCTGCCTCCCGCGTGGCCTCAGCGACTGCCTCGAGATCTCCATCGCGATCCGTGATCCCAGGTATCAGCGGTGAAGCGGAAACTCCCACCGCCAGCCCTGCCTCGCGCAATTGCTTCACTGCCGCCAATCGTAAATCCGGCCGGGGCGCGCGCGGCTCCAGAAGACGCGCCAGCCTCGGCCGTAGCGTCGTGATCGTAATATCGATCGCCAGGTCCGACCGCGCCGCGATGCGTTGCAGCACGTCAATGTCGCGCACGATCTGATTCGACTTGGTGATGATCGAAATGCTCAGCCCTTCGCGTGTTGCCAGCTCCTCCAGGCACGACCGCGTGACGCGGTACTCCCGCTCCGCAGGCTGGTAGGGATCCGTCGCCGTCCCGATGGCGATATGGTCCGCTCTTTCCCCGCCCGATCTCTCCGAGGTATAGGAATACTTCCGCGAAATATCATGCGCCAGCAACGGCCCCGCATCCTTCTTCACATAAATCTTTTTCTCGAATTCCGACCCGTCCAGCTCCATATATTCATGTGTGTACCGCGCGTAGCAGTATTTGCAAGCAAACTCGCATCCGCGGTAAGGATTGATCGTCCATTCGAATGGCACGCGGTTCGAATCGCAGCGGTTCAGAATCGACTTCACCGGCAAAACAAAATACTCCGGCTTTTCCGCCGAGTTCCGGCGCGTTACCGCGCGCGGAGAGCATGCTGCGAGGCGGGCGATGCCCACCAGCCGCGCTTGCGCGCGTTCGTGTGGCACTGTGGCAACATTTCGGACCGGGCCGTGCGCACGGCTTTGGGTTCCGTGCGAGGCCATTGACGACGGGGGGCAATCCGTCGTCGAGCGGTCCGAAATGCTGCCGCGATCGACTGTTTTAGATTCGACAGTCGATTGGTCCGCAAGCGGAGCACGCTCGCTGACCACCTGCATTGGGCTTACGTCTTCTGGGCAATCAGGAAAGAGTCCTGCTGTGGTTGGTGAAACGCGGCGGCGATGGATAGCGATACCCACCGCCGATGAGGAGAGAACTGGAGACATAGCCCACCTCGAAGCACGCCAAAGTATTTCGCTTTTTGTTCGCTATGTCAATCTCTTTTTTCGCTTTTTATTCATAGCGCCATGAATCGTGCGCGCATTGATCCCACGTCCTCTTCTCGGCGCAACACCACACCAGCGAACAATTGCCACGTTCCGCTCCAGAGGTTATCCTCGTTGTTCCGGAGAATGCTTTGACCATCTACTGGACAAGACATCTCGCTCTCGTGGCCGCAATTCTGTGTGGCGTTGCGGTTCCACGGCTCTCCTGCGGACAAGCGCAACCCACGCAGCCAGCCAAAAAGCCCCCCGCCGGGCCAGCTGGACCTCCCGCCCCTCAGTCCACGCACTACCCCATTCTTCTGCTCGCCTTCGGAGATGATCCCTCGTGGAGCCTTCGCATCGGCCTGAAGGGGCCCGAGCGCTTGGACCGCCCCAACTACCCTCCCATCCCTCTCGATCCCGCCGAAGTCACCCATGAAGCCGGCGCCGATTCCTGGACCTACCACGCCAAAGACTCCGCCACCGGAGCGGCCGTCGCCGTCCACCTTACGCGCGAGCCCTGCGCTGAAGCCGCTGCAGACCCGACGGCCGCTCCGCGCCCCTCGACGGGAAAGTACACCTTCAGCGCCACGGTTGATCACACCCAACTCGGCTCCCTGAAAGGCTGCGCACGCATCGCCGCCGAACTTTTTCCCAAGATCAACAATCAACCTGATGAGGCCGACGATGCCAACAAGAACAAGCTCCCCGCGCCGACCATCACCAATTTCAGGCCCCCCGTCGCGGTGGCGTATTTGAATCAGGTAGGTAATGTCGTTGTCAGCCGCGGTGCAGTCAAAAAGATTGCTGCTCCCTCAGGCTCCGAGCTGTCCCTTTCCCACGATGGCAAAAAACTCCTCTACACCCGCTCCGATTCAAAGAGCGGCCCCGATCGCACGATTGTCCTGTACGACTACGATACGGGCAAATCGCAGGAATTGGTTCGCGGCCTTGTCCGTCAGGCGTTCTGGTCCCCCGATGATTCCCGCATTGCCTTTCTCAGGGCCCAAGACCACGCGTGGCAAGTCTGGGCTTTCCCTGCTGCCACACCGGAGACTACCGCGCTCTTTTCTCCACAGCCGGTGAACTCTCTCCACGGCTGGACCGACGGCCGCACGATTCTCGCCAGCGATATGCAAAACGCCTACTGGCTCAGCGAAGACAAACCTCTGCAAACCGTGGACCTCAAGGACATTTACGGTCCGACATTCCAGATCATGAGCTCCGACACTCTTCGCTTGCACCCCCTCAATTCCGATTTGCTCCTGGTCTCCGCCGATTACGTATCCGCGCCGCCCGCGGCGCCAAAAGACACTATGGGCCTCACTGCTGGATTCTTTCTGTACGAATTGAAGTCCCAGCGCCGCACCTTGCTCCTCCCGCTGGATCAGTGGGGCCGCGGCGCCGAGTGGTCTCGTGACGGCCTTCAGGTTTTCTACACTCGACTCGTCGCTGGCGCGTCTTCAACCTTTCGCATCTTCTGGGACGGCACCGGCGTGCAGAAATTCGCACCCGGCACTTCACTTGTCGTTGGCCGCTAGCGATTCGTCCGCAAAAATTAAAATCCCCTCAGGTTGGCGAGCTTCTGCTGTTTCCCTCCTTCCTCACCGTGACCACGTTCTCGCGCATTAGCCGATAAGGTGCAATCGGCGCCATTTTTGGTGCTTCTCACATAGCTTTAGAGCTATACTAGTTCTGTGAGTACTGATCCCCATGTCCAGCCTCGTCAGGTGGGCATTCTTGTCCTCGACAACGATGCCCAGGGCGCTAGTGCGGTCAAACAGATCCTAGACTCCGAAGGCTGGCGCGTCCGGAACGTCCAGGACACCAACCAGCTTCTTGCCGAACTCAAGACCGGGGAATGGTCCCTAGTCATCGCCAACGTCGCAATCACCGGTATAGACAGCCCGAGTTTCATTACTTTGCGCGAACTCGCCAGCGTCTCTCCCGAAGAGGGAGGCCGAATCCGCGCCCTCTACCTTGTCCCGGAAACAGGAGGAAGCCAATACATCGGCCATCTCGAGATCGGCCGCATGCCCTATGTCGTTCGCCCCTACCATCTTCACGACTTTCTCGAAAAAGTGAGCGACCTCCTCGTCGAAGTCAAAGTTATTGAGGCCCCTCTGCGGCAGGTCCGCCACGAGTTCGGCGCCTTGCGCAAGAAAAAAAAGCAAGCCGGCCGCTCCAACTCCATGTTCGCTTCACGCGATTCCTTTTCCTACACGGACGAAGAGCTCGCCGAGTACGAACGCCAGGAAGGTGAGGCCTCCAAGTCTCGCCGCAACAAGCCCCGCACCAACCTCGGCGGCACCGACCGCTGAGCTAGACATATCTCCTGTATTTCTTTATTCCTTAGCTCGTTACCTCATTACCTCTTCCCCGTGCAAGGAATCTCCACCTTCTCGTTCTAACTCCGTGCCTTGCTCGCTGAGTTCTACGCACAGGAGGAATCCATGGAACGTTCGATCTTCGCCGGCCTCATCGGCGGCCTATTGGGAATCAGCACTCTGGGAGGATTAGCCTTCGTTTGGGGCCTACCCGCTTCGCCTCAACCTCCTCCTCCCTCGCGAATGGAAGGGGAGTGGCGTCTCCTCGAGCCCGTCACTTACGAAAACATTTCCGTTTTTCCGGTTGTGAGTTCGATCAGCCAGGACACCAGCGCCTACCTTACCCTCGAAGAGGGCCTCGCCACGGGTGAAGTCATCGTCCGCGAGCAAGGCTCAGAAGGCATGGTTCGCGGGCGCGACGGCCACATCGTCTACGTGCCGCAGTACAACACCGGCGCAAGCGTCAACCAGCTCGTGCTCATCAACCGCAGCAAACGACCCTTGCTTCTACTCGCCGGAGAGCTCGTCAGCGGCGGCAAGCAGGATCGCGTCATCGGCAAAGATCGCATCGTTCCTGTCGGCGCTCCTCCGCTGCCGCTCGATGTTTTCTGCGTCGAGCACGGCCGCTGGACCGGCGTCTCTCAACAATTCTCCGCCGCCAACACCATCGTCCATCCCAGCGTCCGTGAGAGGGCTGCCGTCGACCAGAAACAGCAGGAAGTCTGGGACGCCGTCCGCAGCGGCACCACCGCGAAGGCAGCCCCTTCGGCTCCCGCCCCCCAAATGAGCATGCAAAGTATCCAGGGCGCGATTGCTGGCAACGGGCGCACGGAAGCCTACGAGAAAATTTATGTCTCGCGCGCCGTTGGCGTTCCGATCGATGAATTCGTCGAGGAGGTGCAGCGCCGCTTCGCCAACGCGACCTCCAACCTGAAGGGCGATCGCGTCATCGGCGTAGTCGTCGCTTACGGCGGTGAAGTCGCCTGGAGCGATATCTTCGCCTCCGCCGATCTCTTCGATCACTATTGGAACAAGCTTCTGCGCAGTTACGCCGTCGAAGCTCTCGCGCGGCCCACCTACCGCGCCGTCGCTTCGCGCGACAACGCCAGCGAGTTCCTGCGTCACCTCAACGGCCACATCACCGAGGAAACCGACCCCGGCGTCTATCGCTGGCGCGAAATCACCGAGGGCCGTCTCACCCAAATCGAACTAGACGCCCTTCAACCCAGAACCATCACTCTCCACCGGCTCCTCCTGCATCGCACCAGCTAATCTCGGGGTCGGTAGGGGCACGATATATCGTGCCCCTGCTACTACAAAACTCTCCGTGAACTCCGTGCTTCGACCTGTGTTTTCTCTGAGTTAAATTTCTCTCTCTCCGCGTTTCCTCTGCGCCTTCTGCGTCTCCTCGCTAGATCTTTCTTAGTCTTTTGCCCTGGAGTCCATCCTCCGCACGATGCTGCGATCCGCCGTTGCATCCAGCAATTCTTTCACTGTCATTTTCAATCCCGGGTGCAGCACCTCCGCCGCAATTTCTGCCAGCGGCACCAGCACAAACCGCCTCAAATGCATCCGCGGATGCGGCACCTGCAGCTCCGGCGTATCAATCGTCTCCTGCCCATAAAGCAAAATATCCATGTCCATCAGCCGCGGCCCTCTCGCCACCAGTTTCTTGCTCCCCATCCGCGTCTCGATCTCCCGCAGGTTCCGCAACAATTCCGGCGCCGGCACTGCCGTTTCCCCTTCCACCACACAATTCAAAAACCACGCCTGCTCCAGGTAATCCACAGGCTCCGTCTCGTAAAACGCCGACACTTTCGTCACGCGCACACTCGCCCCAAGCAGCGCCGCGATCCCCGCGCGCAAATTCGCCTCCCGGTCTCCCACGTTCGAACCGAGCGACAAGTACACTGTCTTTTCAACCATATTTGCCCGTGAGCTGTTGGCCAGGAGCGGTCGCGCGGCCAACTCAATCAGACTTTTTTCCGGATGTCTGACTCGTTCCGAACTCCGTTTTCCTCAATCCTCAAGACCCAACGTGAGCCGTTGCAGCGTAAACACCGGGGAGATCGTTCCACGACTCCTGTCGCAACGAGGTCGTCTCGGTTTCCATCATCGTCGAGATCCTGATCAAACGCAGTCAGCTTCATCCCTGCGCGTAAGGCAATTTTTGCTCCGTGCTCATCCGTCGAGGTGTCTCCGTGAGACAAGCACAGGGAGTTCTCCAAACAATCCGTTGAAGTCGGCCCAGACTTTGAGCGGCTTCTCTTCATTATGGTCGGTCATGATAATTCCGGACGCTTAGCGCGCTACTTAATGGTATCCGCCCCCGCCTTCGCGCATTGTCCATCCTGCGCGCTCGTCCCGCCGGAAACGCCAATTGCCCCGACAATCTTCCCATCCATCAACAGCGGAATCCCGCCTTCGACCGGAACCGCGCCTTGTAGCCGCAAAATGCGCAAACCATCTCCGCCCGCCGCCAGCGCATCCTGCAGGGCCTTCGTCGACCGCTTGAACAGCGCCGCCGACCGCGCCTTATCAATCGCCACGGTGGCGCTGCCCAACTGGGTATTATCCATTTTCTCGTAGTAAACCAGGTTGCCCCCAGGGTCCACGATCGCCACCGCCATCGTCCAGTTGTTTTTCGCCGCTTCCGCCATCGCCGGTGCCGCCGCCTTCCTGGCATTTTCCAGACTGATCGGCATCCCATAGGGATTCGGCATTTGCGCCACTGCGCCAACCATCGCGCAAAGTCCAAACACAATCGTCACTACGGATCGCACCACCAGCTTCCGTGACATTCTCGTCCCTCCTCTGATTCGGACTACGACTACCAACGCGTCGAGAGGCACCTTAGCCTAAGTCAAATCCTGCGCGCAATCATTCGATTATTTTCCGGGGATGAGCGTCGTCTGACTGGCCACGCACTGCCACGTCTCATTGATCTTGATCCACGTATCCGTGAACCGCTCCCGCCGGACGTAGGGCCTTCCATTCTCCGTGCCCTTTACGCGAAACGTTCCCGTCACTACTGCCGCGTTCCCATAGACCTGCACGCTCGTCTGCTCCGTAACCACTTGTGACGGCTTGTAGTCCGGGGCTTTGATGCTTGCCAGAAACTCGCTTTTGGACGCTACACTGCCGTCAATGTCCACCGACACGAGTGTGTTCGCCAGGAGCATGTCCAGCGCCTTCGCGTCCTTCTCTTCCAGCGCAAGATTCCACGCCTTCTCCAGCGCCAGCACGCGCCCGCCTTCATCACTCATGCTCTTCTGCTGCGTCCGCGGCACAGCTGCCTCGGCCACGGCGATCGCCACTCCCAGCACCAGTATCACCCCCGCCGCGATGCTTCTCTTCATGCTCCGTGCCTCCACAGTATCTAGCTCTTGGTTTTCCAACTGAAATTCGCTCCTAGAGTAGGACAGCTCTGCGGTCACACGCACAATTTCCGGCATCAAAGTTTCTGCTTCTGCAATTCGTTTGATGGCAGCACACCCGCTACAGATCAGGATCAAATGGAGTGGGTTCTGCTTTTTTCTTCGCGGTTTTCGATCCGGATGGCCGGTGGCCCGTGGACGAAGTCGAGGCCCGCTATTTCCCCAGGCCCTTCAGCGCACGGTGCCGCAATCGGCCAAGTTCCCGGTTCAGGAAATGCTCGCGCCGGAAGAAAGGGAAAATAGGATTGCGCCGGTTCTCCACTTTGCTGCGTGCCTGCTTCAGTCGCAAATCGTCGCCGAACCGTTCCAAGGCATCGTCCAGTTTGTCCAGCGCCTTCTCGCGCAGCCCCGCGGAGGCATATACCTCTCCCAGATTCAGGTGAAACTGAATCTCGGTAGGTTTCAGTTGCAACGCAATTTCGCACAGCTCGTAGGCCTGAACCCACTTCCGATGGGCCCGCGCGATCGACAATCCCAGAAACGAAATGTAGTAAGGATTGTGCTGGTCGCATTCGAACGCGCGCCGCAATCTCACCAGCGCTTTTTTCGGGTAATCGTTCTTCAGCAGCTCAACACCGTTCTTGAACTCAACCATGGGATCGATCTCAACCGCTTCCTTGGTTCTTTCCGTTGCAAGTCCTAGGCTCATGGAGGTCCTCAGGTGAAGGTTTTCACCAACGTACTAACCTAGGCGCATCCTTCGCGCGGAGTCTACTGTCCTGACGGTCAGTGTTTACCAGAAAGCGAAATCGTGGCTTCTATCTGCTGCCCACCGATAACCCATAACCGTTTAGGCTCAAATCGTCAGACGCGGGGCTGGCGTATCAATGTCCAAAAGCCGGCAGGCTTGCGACCGTACACACAGCCTGCGCTTTTAGGACGCCGGGGTGAGCTTGCGCTCGTTCAGATAAGACGCCAAAGCGGTAGCGCTACTTATTGGATCCGCCAGTGCCACATAGCCGTCAGGTCGTACGAGATAAATGGCATTGTGCCGCAGACCCGCTCCACTCATTTCCGGGTGCCATGGAAAAACGTGCAGGGGCAGTTTTCGCCCCTCACACACCGCCCGGATTTCTGGCGCGGCGTCACCATACACATGGACCTGCCAGTCCAGCGTACTCAGCGGCGCGAAGTTGTCACTCTCGACGCCGTTCACCTTCGTCTTCACCCAGGGCAAACGGTCACCGCCGTGAACCGTTCCTGTGGTGCCCTCGCTCAAGCTGCTTCCCCGGTAGTTCACTGCCGTCTGCGAGACCATGCGGAACAGGAAGCGTCGCATCGTCTTCAGTGTGAAAAAGAGAGGGATTAACAGCGGCACAAGGTGGAGTCGTATCAGCCGCGCCAACGCTCCGGAGCTCGTCACGCCCGTGAAGGCCTGATCGGTTGTGGCCACCAGGCGGCGGGCGAAGGCAATCCGCTCCGGCTCATAAGTGTCAAGAAGAGACCCGTCTGCGCGCCCGCGCAAAACGGCGGCTAGTTTCCAGGCAAGGTTCACCGCGTCGCCGATGCCCGTGTTCATGCCTTGCCCGCCTACGGGACTGTGGATGTGCGCGGCGTCGCCCAGCAAAAACGCACGCCCCTTGCGAAAATGATCGGCGACGCGATGGTGCACGTGGTAAGTCGAAAACCAGTTCACGCGCGCGACATCGATGCGGATCCATCCGATTACGCGTTTGCTCACGTCGTTCCACGACAGGTTTTCGTGCTGCTGTTCGGCTTCCTCGCGCACCGTACCAATGAGTCGTGCGCGCCCCTTACCCTTAAGAGGGAACACCGCGAGAAAATCCGTTCTGTCCAGCGCCACGTGCAGTTCGCCATTCATAGTGGCTCCGCTCGCCTCAACATCAGCGACGTAGAAAAGGTGGGCGTACACCCCGCCTGGAAAACCCGTCCCAATGGCCGTACGCACGGTGGAGTGTGCCCCGTCGCAGCCCGCGATGTAGCTAGCCTCGCACGTTTCCAATGCCGCATCCAACCGCTTCAGGCGCGCGAGGACGCGGCCACTCGCTTCCTCGAAGCCCTGAAGCTCCGTCTGGCGCTCAACCTGTACGCCTTGCTCGGCCAGTCGATCAATCAGCAGACGCTCGTGCTCGTCCTGGGGGAAGATCAGCGCGTAAGGAAACGGACTTAGCCCCACGCCCATCTCGCCGAACACGGCGTGTGCTGTCTTCTTTCCGGCCACCCAGAGATTTACGGCCATGGTCTTCCGTCCGCGCTCGATGACGGCCTCGGCAAGCCCCATCTGGCCGTACAGTTCGAGCGTCCGTGACTGCACAGCAAGCGCGCGCGATGTCGTCCCCGGCTCCGCCGTCTTGTCAATGATCCTCAGGCGCACGCCCAGCCGCGTCAGCCAAAGGGCCAGCACGAGGCCGGTCGGCCCTGCGCCGATGATGAGCACTTCTGGATCGCGAATCGACACTGCATTCATTTCAGAGCTAATCTGCCGGGAAACCAGTGGTCAGATTACCTTAGACTGCTAGCAAACTCACCGCCCTCTCAAGCACCTGATCGTTTCCTATCTCTTTCTTCTTCAATCACTTATAATTTACCTTTACTTGTACGGTACTATTATGGTAACATCAGTCGCTAGTCAGCCACCATCCTCGCCGATCCCGGCTAGCTAGACCCTTGCCATTCACATCCTTGCGCACTCTTTCGCAAAACAGGGGGTGGGGTACCCTGCAATTCAGATTTCCTTTCTTCACTCGCTCTTCTGCGCAAAAATCGCTTTTGGAAGCCTCCTGTTTTCAATAGGCTGCGCGCTCTTCCAAGTTCCGTATCCCGCAACTCCTTTGTTTGCCACTCTTACGAAAACTGCTGGGTGTACCCCCGACTTCCCATTTTGGGACTGAAGCTCCGAAGGAGCACAACTGTTCTCACGGTCCATTGCACTTCGGAACCGCGGCGTTATTCTGGACTCAGCTATGTCGAGGTCTTCGCACGCATGAGGCTTGACCGCAAACTTGCTCTCAACTCGCTGGCAGCGATTGCCTTTCTCGCGGCTGCTCTCGCTCCCCCGGCGGCTCCCGGGACCCCCGCTGACGATGCGGCTCTCGCGTCCGCGCTCTGCCCTATCGTGTATCCCGTGGATCCGTCTCCTACCGCGAAGGGTCTTCAGTACATCTTTTTCGGGAACGCCTTTTTTATCAACAAGCAGGGTTACCTTCTCACCGCCGCGCACGTTCTCAGCGCGTTTCGGAATGGCGGTGGGCAGCCGCACATCCTGGTGGACCGCCCCATGGCGCCGCCGCAACTGCTATCCGCAGAGTTGGTCGCCGTGGATTGGGAGCATGACGTCGCCGTGCTGCGCGCCACCCCCAATCCTTTCGAGGGAAAATATAGTGTGGCCTTCCTGCCCCTCATTCCTGAGCGGCCGCTCCCAGGAGCTTCGGTGCTCGCCTTGGCCCTGCGTCCTGCCAGGATCCGCAATCCCCACACTTTTGAAGCCCCCGTCAAAGAGCGCTTCAATGCGCGCGTTCTGAATTACCAGTTCGCTCAGGAAGAAAAGGGCGCGGGCGATACGGAACTGTTTCTCTTCAGCCACGAAGTTCTTCTCGGGCAGAGTGGCGCTCCCGTCCTCTCCGCCGATTCTCGCGAGGTCGTCGGCTTCGTGGATGGCCGCTGGCTGCACCCCGGCGCATCTGCCACACCCGATGAACCGTTGACGCCGACGCTGGGCGCTGCCGTGCGCATTCACTATGCGATTGCCCTGCTGCAGGAAAAAGGTATCGCCTGGCAAAGCGGCTCGACCGCCGCCGCAGGCAAGCAAGTCTCCGCGGACCAGAGCAAAAACTCCTCCGTCCCCCGTCCGCTTTCCCTGGTCGGCGCTCCCTTCCCGGCGCAGTCGCTCTCCGGAGGCGAAGTGATTTTCGACGCCCTCGTCAACGCCAGCGGCCAGCTCGAGGACATCAAGCTCGTGCAGGGCCAGAGTCCTTTCCGCGAAAAAACTCTCAGCGCCATGCGCACATGGACTTTTCAACCAGCCCATGTGGAGGGACACGCTGTCGAAGCAAGGATCGGCATCGCGTTCCAATTTCCCCAGACGTACCTGCCCGCGTCCACACGGCGCGCGCACTCTCACGAAGAACGTTTGGAGAATTCGCGGGAGCGCGGCGCGCTGCCTATCGTTACAGTCGAGCCAGACTCGCCGCCGGACGGCACCGCGGAGGGCAGCGTGATTTTGTTTGACCTCGTCGACAGCCAGGGCCACGTCACTTCTACTCAGGAGTTGTATGGATCGAATTCGCTGACCCCTGCGGCGGAAGCTGCCGCGCGGCAGTGGCAGTTTGCGCCGGGAAAACACACGGGAACGGAAACAGCTTCGGCGGCCGTCGTCGTCATCATGTTTCGCCGGACCGCTGCGGCTGCCAATTTGGATTCCGCGAAGAAATCGCGATGAAGCGGAATTCGATGGTTCAGAACAAGCGCGGCTGGCGCTTGGGCATTTCTCTGCCGAAATATTCATACGCGCGCGGAGTCGCCACGCGCCCCCGCGGCGTGCGGTCGATCAATCCGATTTGCATCAGGTAGGGCTCGTACATTTCCTCGATGGCGTCTTCTTCTTCGGAAAGCGCCGCCGCCAGCGTTCCCAGGCCAACTGGCCCGCCCGCGTATTTATCAAGCAGCGCGATCATCAAATTGCGGTCCACTTCGTCTAGGCCGCTTTCGTCCACGCCCAGCATGGCCAGGGCTTCCTGCGCCACCGCGCGCGTGATGCGTCCCGCAGCGCGCACCTCCGCAAAGTCCCTCGCGCGCCGCAATAACCGGTTCGCGATGCGCGGCGTTCCGCGGCATCGCCCCGCGATTTCTTCCGCGCCGCCTTCATCCATTTGGATATTCAGAATTTTTGCCGAACGGTGCGTGATGATCAGCAGATCTGCCGGCTCGTAAAAATCCAGCCGGTGCACGATGCCGAAGCGCGAGCGCAGCGGAGCGGTAATTAATCCTGCGCGCGTCGTCGCTCCGATCAAAGTAAAATGCCCCAGCGGGAATGGATGAATGCGCGCCCCTGGCCCCTGCCCGATGATCAGGTCCACGCGAAAATCTTCCATCGCCGGATAAAGCACTTCCTCCACCGCCGGCTGCAAGCGGTGAATTTCATCGAGAAAAAAAACTTCTTTCTTTTCGAGCGAAGTCAATATCGCCGTCAAGTCACCCTTGCGTTCCAGCAGCGGCCCCGCGCTGGTTTTGATCGGAACGTTCAGTTCGTTCGCAATGACTTGCGCGAGAGTTGTCTTTCCCAAACCCGGCGGCCCGTATAGCAAAACGTGATCCAGGGCTTCGCCGCGGCTGCGCGCCGCATCGATGGCGATCTGAATATTTTCCTTGACGCGTTTTTGCCCGATGTATTCGTCCAGCCGCTTGGGCCGCACGCTCACCTCGATGCGCGCGTCCTCGTCAAAGGCCTGCCCGGAGACAATCCGCTCCGGCTGTTTCTGTTGCATCATCCGTTTTGCCGTTCCATCCGCCATCTCTTCTCTTTGTACTCCGTGTCGCTTATCTTTGCGTCCTCTGTGTTAGGTTTTCCTCTTCCTACGGCCGCGCGGCCCGTCCTTTCGGGGCCGTCAGCGATTGCAACGCCGCGCGCAATAATTTTTCAAAATTTCCGACGCCCGTTCCGCGTTTGGCTTCTCCCACCGCGTTTTCCGCGCCGCGCGCATCGTAGCCGAGATTCACCAGAGCGGAGATTACGTCCGCCTCGACGCCCGCAGGCGAAGCCGCCGCGGGTCTCCCCGCTTCCAGCGCCACGGATTCCAGTTTGTCTTTCAATTCCACAACCATGCGCTCAGCGGTTTTTCTTCCGACGCCGGGAATCTGAGTGAGCCGGGCGAGATCGCTTCCGCGAATTGCCGGCACCAGTTCTTCGACGCTCATTCCGCTCAAAATTTTCAGCGCCAGCGTCGGCCCCACTCCGGAAGCCGAAAGCAGCATCTCAAAAAAATGCTTTTCGCGCGCGGAAACAAATCCATAGAGCGCCAACGCATCTTCCCGCACATGCGTATAAATCAGAAGAGTCACTTCGGTGTGCAACTCGCCCAGCGCGGCGAAGGTGGAAAGCGGAACCTGCACGAGGTAGCCCACGCCGCCGACGTCCACGAGCACCTGATTCGGTCTTTTTTCTGCAAGCCGTCCGCGAAGCTGGCCAATCATCGCTCGCCAGTATTGTCGCTTTATCTTCGCCTGTCAACGCGGACAAGGGTATGTTTACAGGCGGGGGAAAAGTGATACACCCTCGTTGCGGTGAGCCTTCCATGTGTGCTTCCGCGCGAAAATCACAGGGCATTCTTTGAAAATTGCATGTCTTCGCGTTACCGAGGACGAAAGCGCGACTCTTTTCTCTTGTAAGGTGTTGAAAAGGCAGATCCGCTCAATGCCTGGTTCCGAGCTGGATTAGTGACGAAGAGTTGATTCTTCAACTCTCAATTCGGTTATTAGGTACAGCAAAGGGCCAGCCGTTATTGCGCCTTCACCGTCTCGCCAACTTACACCGACCTTGGAAGGAAGGTACGCGGGCACGCGGAGAACCCAAATCCTGGATTCCTGATTGG
>DATDGF010000074.1:0-10918 GCA_036522195.1 Candidatus Acidiferrum sp.
GCACACGGGGACCCTGGCTGACGGCGCAACTTTTCTGATCGAGGTTCCTGCAAACTGGAACGGCACGTTATTTCTATACAGCCACGGCTACGTAGTGCCGGGTAGTTCCAATCCTGCGCAGGATGTCGGCGATCCGGTTACTCGGTTTTTTATGCTTTCCAGCGGTTACGCCCTGGCCGGGTCCTCTTACGCCACGACTGGGTGGGCTATCCATGAAGCTCTTACGGACCAAATCGTCATTCTCGACCTGTTCAAATTGATCGTCGGGCATCCAAAGAAGACCATCGCTTGGGGACACTCGCTCGGCGGAATCATTACTGCTGGCCTCATCCAACGTTACCCCGGGCGCTTTGATGCCGCGCTGCCCATGTGTGGAGTGCTCTCCGGCGGAGTAGCGACATGGAACACTGCGCTGGATTCTGAGTTTGCTTTCAAAACACTGCTAGCGCCGGGCACGGGGCTGCAGCTCGTCAATATTGCCAATCCGGTTGCAAATCTCGACCTCGCCGAAGTAGTGCTTGCAGAGGCGCAGGCCACGCCTCAAGGGAGAGCGCGTATAGCTCTTGCCGGAGCACTGGGCAACTTGCCGGGCTGGTTCACGCCGCTGTCACCGGAGCCGGCTCCAACCGATTTTGCGGGCCAGGAGATGAACCAGTTCCTGTGGCAACAACAAGTCGACTTTCCCTTTGTGTTTGCGTTTCGCGCAGAACTCGAGGCGCGCGCTCAGGGCAATGCCTCCTGGAACACGGGTGTGGATTACCTGAAACAACTGAATCGTTCCATTGGCCGAGACCAGGTTCGCGCGCTCTACGAGCAGGCTGGCCTCGATCTCGACGCCGATCTGAAGACGCTGAACGAAACCGCGCGAATCAGCGCTGATCCGGAAGCTGTTCATTACCTGGAGAGGAATATTATTTTCGACGGCAAAATTCACATTCCGGTGCTGACGCTGCATACCAAAGGAGATGGCCTTGTGGTGGTTCAGAACGAAAGCGCCTACAAAAAAGTCGTCGATGAAGCGGGCAACGAAGAATTCCTGCGGCGCGCGTTTGTCGATCGCGCCGGCCACTGCACCTTTACTCCGGGGGAAACCATCGCCGCGGTTCAGAGGCTTATCAACCGCCTGGATACGGGACGATGGCACGACGTCGATGCCGGCGACCTGAACAGTGCCGCGGCGGCGCTGGGACCTGGATTCAATATTTTCGGAACGCCACAGGGTGTCGTTTCCGTTCCCCCGAGGTACATCGAATTTGATCCAAGCCGATATCTTCGCCCGTTTGACGCTCTCATGGGAGAGTGCGAATTCGGATTCCTGTGTGCCGAGCCATTCTTGCCGATTGGAATGCACTAAAGGGCATCCATGCTAGTTTTTCGAGATTTGAAGAGTGATGGAGCTCCTTTCAGAGGCGCTCTTCGAACGGGGGCGACTTCCCCAGGACCCGCGTCTTCAGCGCGCCCGGACAATGCAGTGAGGTCCTGCACATTGCCGCGCGTCTGTCGATGTTGAGGTCCAGAGGCAAGGAACCTATTTTCTTGCGGTGAGAAGAGTAGAACTTATCTCATAAATGCTTTGGGGTCGCCAAAGTCCTTGAAAAAACAGCCATTTAGACAGGGCCAAACCATTTATGAGATGGCTTCTAGATCTTAAGAAGGGACGCCGGGATCGGCCAGACATTTCCAATGACTCTCAAGAAACTATTTGATCTCACCGGGCGCGTGGCGATCGTTACCGGCGGTTCCGTCGGGCTGGGCCGGCAGATGGCCGAGGGCCTGGCGGAAATGGGGGCAAACCTCGTGCTCTGCGCGCGCAAGAAAGAGCGCTGCCTGCAGGCGGCCGAGGAATTGCAAAAACTCGGCGCGCAAGTGCTCGCACTCGGCTGCGACGTCAAACAACCCGCTAGCATTCAGGAAGTCGCCGACGCCACGCTCAAACAATTTGGGCGTATCGATATCCTGGTCAACAATGCGGGGACTTCGTGGGGCGCGCCTGTTGAGTCGATGACCCTGGAACAATGGAATAAAGTCATGGAAACCAATCTGACCGGAACATTTCTGTTTTCCCAGGCCGTGGGCAAAATCATGATCGGGCAGCGCCACGGAAAGATCATCAACATTGCCTCTGTCGCCGGCCTGCGTGGTTCCCCTCCGAAATTCTCCGCGATCGGTTACAGCGCCAGCAAAGGCGGTGTGATCATTTTCACTAAAGACCTTGCCTGCAAGTGGGGCATGCACAACATTCAGATCAACGCAATTGCGCCGGGCTGGTTTCCCACGGATATGTCGGAGAAGGTAATCGAACGAAATAAAGAGTCGCTGCTGGCAGACATCCCCCTGGGCCGCTTTGGTGGCCCGCACGATCTGAAGGGAGCTGCTGTTTTTCTCGCGTCCGACGCGTCGGATTTCGTCACTGGACACACGCTTGTCGTCGATGGAGGGCAATCCGCCTGATTCAGGCGAAGCGCGCGATGAACATTCCCCTTACGCCTTTGCGTTTCCTTCGTTACGCGGAACAGCAATATCCGCGCAGAACCGCAGTGGTCTGCAATCAAGACAGATTTACCTACGCGCAATTTGGCGATCGAGTTGGACGTCTTGCAGGCGCCTTGCGTCAGGCTGGTGTTCAGCCCGGCGATCGCGTCGCTTTTCTCAGCACCAATTGCCATCGCTTGCTCGAAGCCTATTATGGAGTGCTGGAAGCGGGCGCCGTTTTGCTGCCGCTGAACATTCGGCTCGCGCCGGGCGAACTGAGCTACATTCTGAATGATTCCGGGGCGACCATCCTTTTTGTCGAAAAGCAGTTTCTCGGCATGGTCGACTCCTTCCGCAAAGACATTCCCTCGGCAAAAATATTCGTCCAGCTCGAGGGCGATCCAATAGCACCTTGGCTCTCCCCCAAGAATTACGAGAATCTTCTCGAATCGGCCACTCCTTTTCGCGTTGACATCGCCTCCATTGACGAAAACTCACTGGCCGAGCTTTTCTACACCAGCGGCACGAGCGCCAATCCCAAGGGTGTAATGCTGACGCACAGAAACATTTATCTACATGCGCAGAACGTCTGTTTGGGATTCAACATCGAAAATGGGGCCGTCGAACTGCACACCATTCCTCTATTCCACGCCAACGGCTGGGGCGTCGCGCATTTCCTCACTTTGCTCGGCGGAAAGCACGTCATGATGCAGCGCTTCGAGACCAAAGAGGTCTTTCGTCTCATCGAAAAGGAAGGCGTCCATTCCTGCAGTCTAGTTCCCATCATGGCAACGGCTCTGGTGAATTGTCCGGAGCGCACCAAGCATGATTTGAGCAGCTTGCGGCGTGTGGTCATCGGCGGCGCTGCGTCGTCGCCGACGCTTATCCGCGAGGTCGAAGAAAAACTCGGTTGCGAATGTTATTCGGGTTATGGCTTGACGGAAACTTCCCCTTCGCTTTCGATTTCTCGCATGAAAGCAGGGCTGGTCTGGGACGGCCAGCAGCGTTATATCGGCCAGGCGATGAC
The DNA here is from genome assembly GCA_036522195.1 of Candidatus Acidiferrum sp. GTDB lineage: Bacteria > Acidobacteriota > Terriglobia > Acidiferrales > UBA7541 > Acidiferrum. The sequence goes on from DATDGF010000074.1 coordinate 3,500, forward strand.
CGGGTATGCGTTTCCTGGGACGGAGTTACGGGTGGTGGACCCCAATGATAACGATGTGCCCCACGATGGGCAGACGATCGGTGAAATCGTCGCGAGGAGTGACGGGGTGATGGAGGGCTACTGGCGCCAGCCCGGCGCTTCCGCCGAAGTCCTGCGAGGTGGATGGTTCCACACCGGGGACATGGCTACGCTCAACAAAGAAGGGTACCTGCTCATTGTCGATCGTAAGAAAGACATCATCGTCAGCGGCGGAGAAAACATCTCCTCTCTCGAACTCGAAAAGGCCATCCTCGCGCATCCCGCCGTCCTGGAGGCCGGGGTGATTCCCATACCCGACGAAAAATGGGGTGAAGTCCCCAAAGCGCTGGTGGTTCTAAGGCCAAACGCAACCGCGACGGAGACTGAGCTCATCGAGTTTTGCCGCTCGCAGCTCGCACATTTCAAGTGTCCGCGTTCATTCGAATTCGTCCCTAGTTTGCCCAAAACCGGCACCGGAAAAATTCTGAAAAAAGATCTCCGCAGAAAATACTGGCTAGGCAAGGATACCATTCGCCCGGATTTCGCAGAGCCAAAGCGCAGCCCTTGAGATGACTTGCCGTACGGGAAGCGTATTGCCGTTGAGAATTAAAGGTCGAATACGGTTCGTGCCCAGAAATAAGAAGGAGTACTGTTCATGGATTTGAATTTGACTGCCGAGGAGATCACCTTCCGCGACGAACTCCGCGCGTGGCTTTCAACGAATGTTCCCAAGGACTGGAGCGAGTGGCGCGAAAAGCCCATCGAGGAATCGTTCCCCTATCTGCGCGCCTGGCAGCGAAAGCTGCACGAAGGGCGCTGGGCAGCGGTCTCCTGGCCCAAAGAGTACGGGGGACGGAGCGCCACGCTGATGCAGCAGGCCATTTTTTGGGAAGAGATGGCGCGCGTCGAAGCGCCGCCCATGGCTAATTCGCTCGGTCTGGGGCTCATCGGTCCAACCATCATCGCCTGCGGAACCGAAGCGCAAAAAAAACGCTACATCCCGAAAATTCTGAGTGCTGAAGAGATCTGGTGCCAGGGCTTTTCCGAACCGAATGCCGGGTCAGATCTTGCCGGATTGCAAATGGAAGCGCGGCTCGACGGCGACCACTACATCGTGAATGGCCAAAAAGTCTGGACTAGCTACGGCTGGGTCGGTGACTGGTGCGAACTCGTCGTGCGCACCGACGCATCCGCCGCCAAACACAAGGGACTCACCGTCCTTCTTGTGGACATGAAATCACCCGGCGTGGAAGTCCGTCCATTGCGACAGATGACCGGAGAATCCGAATTTAATGAGCTGTTTTTCCGCGATGTTCGTGTTCCGGCAGAAAACATTCTGGGCAAAGTGAATGACGGATGGAACGTGGCGATGAGTACGCTGATGTACGAGCGTGGCTCGTACGGCGCGCGCTTGCACCTCATATTCAAACGTTACATGACGCGGCTTATTGAACTTGCGCGGACCATCCAACGCAACGGCCGCCCCGCCGCGGAGGATCCCGTCATCCGCCAGAAGCTAGCGCAGTGCAGCGCGGAAATCGAAATCATGCGCTTCAATCAAATGCGGGCGTTCAGCCGCATCACTGCCACAGGAGTGCCGGGTCCCGAGGGATCAATCCAGAAAATTTTCTGGAGCGAGCTCAACCAGCGCCTTCAGCAGATCGCCCAAGAGTTACTCGGCTCTTACGGCCAACTGCTGGCCGGTGATCCGCACGCAGTCGACAAAGGGCTCTGGTCTTACGCCTACCTACGCACTCGCGGAAATACCATCGAGGCCGGCACCTCCGAGGTGCAGCGAAACATCATTGGGCATTTCGTTCTCGGCCTGCCCAGAAGCTACTAAGGATACGCCATGCAATTTGGTTTGAGTGAGAGCCAGGAATTTCTGAAAGACAGCGCGCGCAAATTCTTTGCCGGGGAGTGCCCCAGCGCTGAGATGCGCCGCCTGATGGAAACAGACACCGCATATGACGCCGCGCTTTGGTCCAAGCTCACGGATCAGGGCTACACCGGCATCATTTTTCCGGAAGAGTACGGCGGAGTTGGACTTAACAAAGTCGAACTCATGCTATTGATGGAAGAGGCGGGGCGCGCTCTCTTGCCCGGCCCTTTTTTCTCGACCGTTGTTCTCGCGGGGTCCGTACTGGATGCAGTTGGAACGCCCGCGAGCAAAAAAAGATATCTTGCGCCTATCTGCCGGGGCGAATCTCGTGCCACCGTTGCCATCCTCGAAGCCGGCGCGAGCTGGAATCCGCGGGACATTCAATTGAGTGCCGCCAACGGGAAACTCACCGGTGAAAAATTCTTTGTCTCGGACGCGGCTATCGCCGACTTTATCGTCGTCGTGGCACGCAACGGCGTCTTCCTCGTGGACTCTAAAGCTAACGGCCTCAAAATATCCCCAATGTCGGGAATGGATCTTACGCGCAAGCTGTACGTCGTCGAATTCAGCAACACTCCCGCCGAAGAAATTGGTTCCACAAAGGATCTCCCGCGGGCCTTCGAGATTGCCACCACCGCTTTGGCTGCGGAATTGGTCGGCGGTATGCAGCGGATTCTCGAGATTACGGTGGAATACGCCAAGACCCGGAAACAGTTCGGCAAACCCATCGGAATTTTCCAAGCGGTGCAGCACCAGTGTGCGGATATGTACTTGGAAACCGAGAGTTCCCGCTCGGCGGTGTACTACGCTGGGTGGGCGCTGGAAGAAAATTCGCCGGACGCAGCGACCGCCGTTTCCATCGCTAAGATGTACGCCAGCGACGCCGGCCGCACCGTCGGTAACCGCGGCATACAGATTCACGGTGGAATGGGATTCACCTGGGAAAACGATCTGCACTTGTACTATAGGCGTGCGAAGGCTTCGGAAACAGCCTTTGGCGACGCCACATTTCATCGCGAACGCATCGCCTCGATGGTGATCGATTCCGGCAGCGTCTGCGCGAAAAGCGCGTAAATTTCAATCGCTCAAAGAGAGACCTTCCATGACTGATCTAGTGCAACTCACAAGAGACAACGGCATCGCCGTCATCACCATCGACAATCCACCGGTCAATGCTTTGAGCCCCGGCGTTCCCGAAGGCATTTCGGAGGCGTTGGACCAGATCGCTCTAGACGACAGCGTGAAAGCCGCAGTATTGATCGGCGGCGGACGCACTTTTGTTGCCGGCGCAGACATTAAAGAGTTCGGCAAGATGACCTCGGGGAGGCCGCGCGGCGCAGGCCTGCTCCCATTGCTCTTGAAAATGGAAGACAGCACCAAGCCCGTCATCGTAGCGATTCACGGCACGGCATTCGGCGGCGGGTTGGAACTGGCGATGGCCGGGCACTATCGTGTTGCCGTTTCAGATGCGCAAGTTGGCCAGCCCGAAGTAAAGCTCGGCATTATTCCCGGCGCAGCCGGCACGCAGCGTCTCCCGAGGCTCGCTGGCGTCGCGAAAGCCGTCGAAATGTGCACGACGGGCAATCCTGTCAAAGCCGAAGAAGCACGGAAGTTTGGCATCGTCGACCGCATCATCGACGGCGATCTCCTCACTGGCGCCATTGCGTTTGCCCGTGAAGTCGCTGCAAGGCCTGCTCCTAAAACGCGTGAGCGCAATGAGAGGCTCGGAAACGCGGCAGAGAACGCACAGATCTTTTCCTCAGCGCGTGAAACAGTCGCAAAGAAGCAGCGCGGTCTCCTCGCCCCTGCTGCCGCCATTGACGCTGTCGAAGCCGCCACAAAACTGCCCTTCGAGGAAGGCTGCAAGGCGGAACAAAAACTCTTTATAGACTGCCTGTTCTCCGAGCAATCCAAATCGCTCATCCATGTTTTCTTCAGCGAGCGCGAAGTCAATAAAATCCCCGATATCTCTAAAGAAATTCCCGTTATCCCGATAAAATCCGCCGCCGTTGTTGGAGCAGGGACCATGGGCGGCGGCATCGCCATGGTGCTCGCCAATGCGGGCATTCCCGTGCTTGTGAAAGAGGCGGACCAGGCTGCGCTCGATCGCGGCCTTGCAACTATCCAGCTGAATTACGTGAATTCCGTCAAGCGCGGCCGCTTTTCTCAGCAGGTCGCCGAAGAGCGCATGAAGCGCATCACGCCCACGGTCACTTACGACGATTTCCCTAAGGTGGATCTGGTAATCGAAGCCGTTTTCGAAGGCATGGCCCTCAAGAAAGTAGTCTTCAAGGAACTGGATCGCGTGTGCAAGCCCGGCACAATCCTTGCCAGCAACACTTCCACGCTGAGCATCGATGAGATAGCCTCGTCCACTTCGCGGCCCGAGTTCGTCATCGGCACGCATTTCTTCAGTCCGGCCAACGTCATGAGGCTGCTTGAAATCGTCCGTGGCAAAGCGACTTCGAAGGAAGTAATAGCCACCTGCATGCAGCTTTCAAAAGCGATCGGCAAAGTCGGAGTGCTCGTCGGCAACTGCCGCGGCTTTGTCGGCAACCGTATGTTCGGTCCTTATCGCCGAGAAGCCCAGTTCCTCGTTGAAGAAGGTGCGAGCATCGAAGCCGTGGACAAGGCCCTTTCGGACTTCGGCATGGCCATGGGGCCCTTGGCCACAGGCGACCTCGCAGGCCTCGATGTGGGCTGGCGCATCCGCAAAGAATATCGTCACCTGGAAGTGCCCGGCATTCGCCAGCCATTTGCCGAAGATCGCCTCTGTGAACTCGGCCGCTACGGCCAGAAAACCGGCGCAGGCTGGTACAAATATGACGATCAGCGCCACGCGACGCCGGATCCGCTAGTTGACGAACTCATTCGCAAATCGGTTGCCGAAGCAGGCATCCCGCAGCGGCAGATTTCCGCCCAGGAAATAACGGACCGTTGTCTCTATGCTCTGGTGAACGAGGGCGCGCGCATTCTCGAAGAAGGCTACGCGCTGCGCGCTTCCGACATCGACATTATTTATCTCAACGGCTACGGCTTCCCAGCTTATCGCGGTGGCCCCATGTGGTACGCCGACTCCGTCGGACTCAAGCAGGTCTACGAGCGGGTCTCCGAATTCCAGCGCCAGCAGGGCGAGATCTGGCGCCCCGCCCCGCTTTTGAAGCGGCTTGCTGAAGAAGGCAAAACATTCGCCAATTTCGGCAAGGAAGAAGGCGCGGCGGCATAGTCGCCACCCCTCGTGAGTGCGAAGACGTCGCACTGAGACTCGCATCTCGTTCCGGCCTCGCTTAAATAACCGGCTGCACGAACTTCATCCTTCGCAGCATGTCTTGCGGTATAACGATTGACGAAAGGGCCAGATTGAAATGGGGATTCTCTTTCTCGTCCGTCATGCACAAGCTTCGTTTCTCGAGCAGAACTATGACAAATTGTCCAAACTCGGAGAAGAACAGTCACGTCTTCTCGGCGAGTATTGGGCCCAGCGCAATATCGTTTTCGATCGCATCTGCGTCGGCCCGCGTGTTCGCCAGAAAGATACAGTCAGGTTCGTGAGCGACTCCTTTCGCAGGTTTGGCCTCGAGTTTCCCGCCCCGCTCGTGTTGCCGGAGTTCGATGAATATTATGGTGAAGCCGTGCTCGAACGCAGCCTGCCGGGATTGCTGGAAAAGGATGAGAGCATTCGTGAACTTCACGCCGCATTCCAATCTTCGTCCGAAACAGCTCAGCGGCGCCCCACGTTTCAAAAATTGTTTGAAGCCGTTATCGGCAAGTGGGTGTGCGGAGAAATTTGTCCGGAGGGTGTCGAGCCCTGGCAGGAGTTTTGCTCCAGGGTGAACTCCGGCCTCGCAAAATTCCTTGCAGGCGGTGGCCGGGGTGAACGCGTCGCCATTTTTACTTCCGGTGGTCCCATCGCGATTGCCATGCAGCGTGCCTTGCAGCTTTCCCCCGAAAGCACCCTGAAAGTGAGCTGGATGTCACGGAACTCTTCCTGGAGCGAATTCCTTTTCGCTGCGGACCGATTTACACTCAGCAGTTTCAATTCTCACGGGCACCTCAGCGATCCGGAGATGCTGACCCACCGTTAGGGAGACTCTGCGATGAGCGACTTGCTGGACCATCCAGCGGCCATTCGATCTGGTGAAGAACTTGACCTGTCCAAGCTCGAGCCCTATTTGCGTCGTCAGTTCCCCAATGCGACGGGCGCACTCCAGGTTCTCCAATTTCCCAGCGGCCATTCCAACCTCACCTACTCGGTGCATCTCGGTGCCAGAGAGTTGGTCCTCCGGCGCCCGCCTTTCGGTAGCAAAGTCAAATCGGCCCACGATATGGGCCGCGAATTCCGTGTGCTCTCGAAGCTCCACTCCGTCTACAGCCCCGCCCCCCAAGTGCTGGTTTATTGCGACGACGATTCCGTTATCGGCGCATCGTTTTACTTGATGGAACCGATCCATGGCATTATCCTTCGTCGAGAAATACCCTACGGTCTGAATTTTCCTGCGGAAAGAGCGCGGCAGCTCAGCGAATGCTTCATCGAAAATCTCATCCAATTGCATCGTGTCGACTACGCGGCTGTCGGTCTCTCTGATCTCGGCAGACCGGAAGGATATCTGGAACGCCAGGTCCGCGGCTGGACCGAACGCTACTACGGTTCAAAAACGCACGACTATCCGGAAGTGAAGAAAATCTCCGCTTGGATGCAGCAGCACATGCCCTCCACGAGCGCTATCTCGTTGATCCACAATGACTATAAATTTGACAATGTGGCGCTCGATTCGAACGACGTCACAAGGATTGTGGGTGTCCTCGATTGGGAGATGTGCACTATCGGCGACTCGCTTACCGACCTAGGAACTACCTTGGCGTATTGGATCGATGCGATGGATCCCGAGGAACTGCAGCAAAACCGCTGGGGACCCACAAACCATCCCGGCAGCTTTACTCGGGCAGAAATCGTGGATTACTATGCGGGGAAAACGGGATGCGACGCTTCCCAGATTGCTTTCTATCTCACCTTCGCCCGTTTCAAACTTGCCGTGATCGTGCAGCAAATTTACTATCGCTATCACCAGGGCCTGACCAAAGACCCACGCTTTGCATCCATGCCCGAGAGAATTCAGATGCTTTTGCGCGCATCGTGGCACAGCGCCCAAACCGGAAGAATCTAGTGCGTAATTCCTATTTCGGATTTGCGGTTTAAAACGCGGCAGTCAATCACGGCGGCTTACAAATAGTAGCGAACGATCCACTCCGCAACACAACCCGGCTTCTCGAACCCTTCGAGTTCGATCGTTACACCAAAAGTCGCTTCAATCGAGTCCGCGAGTTCCTTTAGTGAGAGTAGCGTCACGCGCGCTCGAATTCTCGAATCGACCCGCACGGCAGCAGGGAAGCGCACGCGATTCAATCCATAATTCACCGCCAACCGCACGCCACTTCGAATGTGAACCAACTCTTTCATCAAATGGCTGATTAAGGAGAGCGTAAGAAATCCGTGAGCGATGGTCGCGCCATAGGGCGAT
>DATDGF010000075.1:0-22165 GCA_036522195.1 Candidatus Acidiferrum sp.
GGACGCTAGGGGCATCGCTCCACACCGTACGCGGAACCTTTGGGATGAAGAAGGGGACAGTGCGATTGGACCCAGCGAGCGGCATAATCAGTGGCGAATTAGTGGTGGATGCCACGACCGGGAACAGCGGCGACGATTCACGCGACAAGAAAATGCACAAAGACGTTCTCGATAGCGGCCGTTACACAGAAATTGTCTTCCACCCCGACCGCGCAGTGGGGACGGTTGCGCCTCAGGGGAAATTCGGCGTTCAGGTGCATGGACTGATGGAGCTGCACGGCAGCGCGCACGAAATTACCGTGCCCATAGAAGCGGAATTCGCCGGAAATCAGTGGACGTGCAACGCGAAATTCAGTGTGCCGTTTATCGATTGGGGTCTCAAGAATCCGAGCAACTTTTTCCTGAAGGTGGAGCACACGGTGCAAATCGAGCTGGAATTAAAAGGTCATCTGCAAAGCCCGGTGGCGCCGTAGATCAAGCTACTCTTCGGACTCCTGGGTCACAATGTGAACGTCCACCGCGGGCGATTCGCGCAGGAAACGGTGGACAGCCGAGAGATAGAGATACTTTCGCCAATCCCGGATCGCCGCGCGGCCGAAAATCACCTGGGTGATGTGTTTCGAACGAACAAATTCCGCCACGCTATCGGCAACACTGCGACCTTTCAGACGGACCACCTTCGCCCCCAGGCTCTCCGCAAACCTCAAATTCGCGGCGAGCGCATTAGGGTTCGAATCCTTGACGCCGAATTCGCGATCCACGTGGACGACGTAGAGTTCGGCATCCATACGGCGCGCCATGCGCGCGCCCCGAGCAATCAAGTGCTGCCCCGATGGGCTCGAAGAAATGCACACGGCCATGCGTTCGCGCACGGCCCAGTTCTTCCGGATATCCTTGTCCTCCATGTAGGATTCCAGGCTGCGATCCACCTGTTCCGCGACCTGGCGAAGCGCGAGTTCGCGAAGCGCGATGAGGTTGCCGCGGCGGAAGAAATTCTTGAGGGAGCGTTCCACTTTTTCAGGGCTGTAGACATCTCCGCGTTTCATGCGATTTTGCAAAGCTTCGGGAGTGAGGTCGACCATGACGGTTTCGGCGGCGGTGAGGGGCACCCAATCCGGAACCGTCTCGCGTACGGTGATGCCGGTAATCGAGCGCACGACCGGCGCAATGCTCTCGATGTGCTGGATGTTGAGTGTGGAAACGACATCAATTTTCGCGGCAAGAAGCTCCTGCACGTCTTCGTAACGCTTGCGGTGCTTGCTGCCGGGGATGTTTGTATGAGCGAGCTCGTCCACGAGAACTACCTGGGGATGCCGGGCGAGAATGGCGTCTACGTCCATCTCCTCGAAAACCGTGCCCTTATATTCGATCTTTTTTCGAGGTACGGCCTCGATGGTGCTGATGAGTTCCTCGACGCCTTTGCGGCCGTGAGTCTCGACGACGCCGATGACCACATCCTCGCCCCGATTCTTCCGGCGAGTGGCTTCGCTCAGCATGCTGAACGTCTTGCCGACGCCGGGAGCATATCCGAGGAAAAGCTTGAAGATGCCGCGGGACTTTTGCGGAGGGGAGGCGATTTCCAACCACTCTTCCGGTTTCTTCGGCAATGGATTATGTTCTCCGCGGCAAATGCGACGGCTGCGCTAGAATAGGGCCATGCAGAGACATCTTGCCGGCCGGACATTCGGCTCCGTGCTGTCCCTCTTCATTATCGCCGGCATCGCGTTTCTTTACCGCCAGATCATACCTTCTAACCAAACTACCGTTGCGCTTTCACTGCTGCTGGCAATTCTAGCAGTTTCGGCGGTTTGGGGAATGGCGGTCTCTGTTTTCATGTCCGTCGTGGCCATGCTTACTTTCAATTATTTTTTTCTGCCGCCGGTGGGGACGTTCACGATTGCCGATCCGCAGAACTGGGTGGCGCTGGCGGCATTTCTATTTACGTCGATCATGGGGAGCCAGCTCTCCGCGAGGATCCGCAAAGAAGCGGATGCGGCACACAGCCGGCGCCGGGAGATCGAGCGGCTTTACAAATTCAGCCAGAAATTGCTGGGAGAAGGAAACGTCATTCAGCTGATGAATGCAATTCCGAACCACATAGTGGAGTGCCTGGAAGTGGGGGCTGCCGAACTATTCTTGCCGCAGAAAGACAAGTTCTACCGCTCGGGATTTGGCGCGTCTCACCTGGACGAGGAAAAAATGAAGACCGCGTTCCTGCGTGATGAGGCTACCATCGAGGCGCAGCACAGCCTGTACTTCATACCTGTGCGGCTTGGCGTCCGGGCGATTGGAAGCCTCGGGATTTCCGGGGCCAGGCTTTCGCGGCAGACGCTGGACGCGGTGGGGAGCCTCGTGGCGATTGCGATTGAACGCGCGCGCGCCGTGGAGCAACTCAGCCAGACGGAGGCGGAGAGGCAGGGGGAGCGGCTGAAATCGGCGCTGTTGGATTCTGTAACGCATGATTTCCGGACGCCGCTGACCTCCATGAAAGCGGCGGTGACCACCTTGCTCGCCAGCAGCAAGGCGGACGCCGCGCAGCGCAAGGAACTGCTCAGTATCATCGACGAGGAATGCGACCGCTTGAACCATCTGGTGGAAGAGGCTGCGGAAATGGCACGGCTCGAAGCGGGAGAGATCGAACTTCATTTTACGCCGACGCCGATTGAAGAGATCGTGGACGATGCGCTGGCGCAATTGAAGTCGTCGCTGGGAGGCCGGAGCGTGGACGTGAAAGTAAATCCGGATTTGCCCCTCGTCCAAGCGGACCAGGAGCGAACCAAGGATATTCTGGTGAATCTGATCGACAACGCCCATCTGTATTCGGCGAAAGAGGAACCGATTACCGTTTCCGCGGAGCAGACGGGAGATTACGTGACGGTCAGTGTGGCGGACCACGGTCCGGGAATCGACGATTTCGAACAGGGAATGATCTTTGACAAGTTCTACCGCGGGAAGGATCAACGGTATCTCGTGCGCGGAACGGGTATGGGGCTGCCGATCGCCAAAGCGCTGGTGACCGCGCACCGGGGAAGCATCAGCGTTACCAGTCAGCTCGGCCATGGCTCCGTGTTTTCTTTTACGCTGCCCGTCGCCAGGGGAGCGGAAGGGCAACGATGAGCAACGCCAACATCCTGGTCGTGGACGACGAGCCGCAAATCCGGCGCGTGCTGCGTTCCACGCTTTCCAGCCAGGGCTACGTTATTACTGATGCGAAGACCGGCGAAGAAGCGGTGGAGTCCGTGCGCAAGAACAAGCCGGACTTGGTGCTACTCGACGTGAACATGCCTGGCATGGGTGGAATCGCGGCGTGCCGGGAGATCCGGCAATCTTCAGAAGCGCCGATCATCATGCTCACGGTTAGAAATGCCGAGCGGGACAAAGTCGCGGCGCTGGATGCCGGAGCGGACGATTACGTGGTAAAGCCATTTGGGATTGAGGAGCTGCTGGCGCGCATTCGTGCGGCATTGCGTCGTTATGCGCCCGGCGACGCGCTGCCTCCGTTTGTCTCGAAAGAGCTCACGCTGAATTTTGAGAGCCGACAATTGACGGTGCGCGGCGAAGAAGTTCACTTGACGCCAAAAGAATTCGACGTCCTGAGACATCTGATCGCCAACCAAGGCAAGCCGCTGACGCACCGGCGCATTCTGCAATCCGTCTGGGGACCGGACTACGGGGAAGAGACGGAAAATTTGCGGGTGGTCATCAATCAATTGCGCAAGAAAATTGAAACAGATCCCGCGCATCCAAAGTACATTCGAACGGAGCCATGGGTGGGGTACCGGTTTCAGCCGCAGCGCGCTGTCGCCGCGAAAAGCACTTCCCGTAAATCCTGACGCTTAGCGCTTTGGAAGCGCGGCATCCAGCGCCAGATTCAATTCCAGAACATTTACGCGTGGCTCGCCCAGGACGCCGAACTGTCTACCCAACGTATGCTGTGCAACGAGAGCTCGAACATCCGCTTCGCTCATGCCGCGCTCGCGCGCAATCCGCGGAACCTGGAATTCAGCCGCCGCCGGGGAGATATGAGGGTCGAGCCCCGATCCAGAGGAGGTGACGAGGTCCACCGGGATTTCCGCGCCAGGGTTTTCCGCATGCAGCTTCTCCACGTCACCTTTGACGCGGTCCATGAGCTGATGATTGGTGGGGCCAAGATTCGCGCTGCCTGACGACGTGGCGTCATAGCCATTGCCGGCTCCCGACGGCCGGGAGTGGAAGTAGGCTGGCGAGGAAAACGCCTGGCCGATGAGCTGCGAACCCACGACTTGGCCATCCTTAACGATCAACCCGCCGTTCGCTTGCGCGGGGAAAAAGAGCTGCCCAAGGCCTGTCACCGCCAGAGGATAGAGCAGCCCGAAGAGCACCGTGGTTACCAGGGTCATCAGGATCGCAATTCGCAGGTTCTGTTTCATAGCAGTCCTCAAGCCCAGTGCAAGTGGGTGATCAGTAGATCGATCACCTTAATCCCGAAAAACGGCGCAATCACACCGCCGACCCCGTAGATCAGTAGATTTCTGCGCAGCAAGGCGGCTGCCCCCACTGGTCGATACCGAACTCCCCGCAGGGCCAGCGGAATGAGCGCGATGATGATCAGCGCGTTGAAGATCACCGCGGAGAGGATCGCCGACTGAGGCGTTTGAAGATGCATCACGTTTAGAACTTCCAGTTGGGGAAATGCCGCTGCGAACATGGCGGGAATGATGGCGAAATACTTTGCGACGTCATTGGCCACGGAAAAGGTGGTGAGCGCGCCGCGCGTAATCAGCAACTGCTTGCCGATTTCAACGATTTCGATGAGCTTGGTTGGATTGGAGTCGAGGTCCACCATGTTGCCGGCTTCCTTTGCGGCTTGCGTCCCGGTGTTCATGGCCACACCGACGTCGGCCTGCGCCAACGCTGGAGCGTCGTTGGTGCCGTCGCCGGTCATCGCGACCAGCTTGCCTTTCGCCTGCTCTCTCTTGATCAGCGCCATTTTGTCTTCGGGTTTGGCTTCCGCGAGAAAATCATCCACGCCGGCTTGACTGGCGATGGCCGCGGCGGTGAGCGGATTGTCGCCAGTGATCATCATGGTGCGGATGCCCATGGCGCGCAGGTGTTCGAATCGTTCGCGCATGCCGCCTTTCACGATATCGGTCAGGGCGATGGCGCCAAGCACCTGGCGATTCTGCGTGACCAGTAGGGGAGTGCCGCCCGCGTTGGCGATTTCACGAATGATTAGCTTGATTTCTGCGGGCACCACCTGCCCTCGCTCTGCCGCGTACTTCTCAATTGCTTCGGGCGCGCCTTTGCGAATCTCATGTCCGTCCATGTCCACGCCGGACATGCGGGTTTGCGCGGAGAAGGGAATGAATGTCGGATTGTGCGGCGCCAGTTCGCGGCCGCGCAGACCGTACTTCTCCTTGGCCAGTACAACTATGGAGCGGCCCTCAGGCGTTTCGTCCGCGAAAGAAGCCAGCTGGGCAGCGACGGCAAGATCTGTTTCCTTCACGCTTGGACACGGATAGAGCAAGGTAGCCTGGCGGTTGCCGAGTGTGATGGTTCCCGTCTTGTCCAGCAGCAAGACGTCGACGTCGCCCGAGGCCTCCACCGCGCGCCCCGACATGGCGATGACATTCCTCTGAATGAGCCGATCCATGCCGGCAATTCCGATCGCCGACAGAAGCCCCCCGATGGTGGTAGGAATCAGACAAACAAGTAGCGACACGAGTACGAAAATAGTCTGCGGCGCGCCGGAATAGACCGCAAACGGCTGCAGCGTCGCCACGGCCAGCAGGAAAATAATCGTCAAGCCCGCCAAAAGAATATTCAGAGCAATTTCGTTCGGCGTTTTCTGCCGCGAAGCTCCTTCTACAAGACGAATCATGCGGTCGAGAAAGGTTTCTCCCGGATTGGAAGTGATTCGAACGCGAATTTCATCGGAAAGAACACGCGTGCCGCCGGTGACCGCAGAGCGATCGCCGCCAGACTCGCGAATGACGGGAGCGGACTCGCCCGTGATCGCGGACTCGTCCACGGATGCGACTCCCTCAATAACCTCTCCGTCTCCTGGGACAAATTCTCCCGCTGCCACCAGCACCACGTCGCCGGAACGCAGCTTCGAACTCGAGACTACCGCGATCGAATTGTCCGCACACAGACGGCGTGCTTCGGTTTCCGCCCGGGCTTTGCGCAAAGTTTCCGCTTGGGCCTTGCCCCGCCCTTCGGCCATGGCTTCCGCGAAATTGGCGAACAGCACCGTGAACCAGAGCCAGAGAGTGATCTGCAAACCGAAGCCAAACTGACCCGCATGAATCAGAGTGTCGCGCACCAATTGAATCAAGGTCAGCAAAGCCCCGACTTCGACCACGAACATGACGGGATTCTTGATCATGGTGCGCGGATGCAATTTCCGGAAGGAATCGACAATAGCGGTCTTCAGGATTCTCGTATCCTTCAGCACTTTGGCTTCTGCTTGCGAATCGTGGTCCATGGATTCCTTAGAAAGATTTTCCCGCGAGCATCAGCAGATGCTCGAGAATGGGTCCCAGGCTAAGCGCCGGGAAAAACGTAAGGGCCCCCACAATCAGAATTGTAGAAACAAGAAGAACGCTGAAGAGCGGCCCGGTCACGGGGAAAGTGCCCAGGGATGCGGGAGAGGTTTTCTTTGCAGCAAGATTCCCGGCAATCGCGAGAATGGGGATCACGACAAAAAATCTGCCCAGCAGCATCGCAAAAGCGGTGCTGGCGTTGTACCAGAGTGTATTCGCATTGAGGCCGCCAAAAGCCGAGCCATTGTTGCCGACAGACGAAGTGTACGCGTACAAAATTTGCGAAAGTCCGTGAGGGCCCGGATTGGAAATGCTGGATGTACCGAACTTCGCAACCACTGCCACGGCGGCGAACAAAAGAATGGTCAGCGAAGACATGAGCACGGACAGCATCGCCATTTTCACGTCGAAAGATTCGATTTTCTTGCCCAGATATTCCGGTGTTCGCCCAACCATCAGCCCGGCGATAAAAACCGCAAGAATAACGAAGACGAGCATGCCGTACAGTCCTGATCCCACGCCCCCGAATATGACTTCACCCAGCATGATGTTGACGAGCGGAACCATGCCGCCCAATGGCGTAAAGGAATCGTGCATCCCGTTCACGGCCCCGCAACTGGCGTCGGTAGTTGCAGTGGCAAACAGCGCGGAGTTGGCAATACCGAAGCGGACTTCTTTTCCTTCCATGTTCCCGCCGGACTGTAGCGGACCGGTCACTTGATTGACGCCAGCGAGTTCAGGATTGCCTCGGGCTTCAGCCCAGTAAACGGACGTCACACCGACAAGAAACAGCGCTGTCATCGCTCCCCAAACGGCCCAGCCATGACGCCGCGAACCGGTCATACGCCCCAGCGTGTAGGTCAACGCGGAGGGAATGGCAAAGATCAAAAACATTTCGAAGAAGTTAGAGAAAGGAGTGGGATTCTCAAAAGGATGCGCGCTGTTGGCGTTGAAGAATCCGCCACCGTTGGTCCCAAACATTTTTATGACTTCCTGGGAGGCCGTTGGACCGAGGGCGATGGTCTGTTGGGTGACGGTCTGCGTTACGGTCTTACCATCCGGACCTTGTGTCTGCACCGTTTGCGGTTCGACCAGTCGCGCCTGAGAATAGGGCTTGAGGTTTTGGACGACGCCTTGTGAGATAAGCACCAACGAACCAGCCAGACAGACCGGAAGCAGCACCCAGAGAAAACAGCGTGTCAGGTCCACCCAAAAATTGCCGATAGTTTTTGATTCGTGTCGTGCCACGCCGCGGATCAGGGCGATCGCCAGCGCAATGCCAACGGCGGCGGAGGCAAAGTTGTGGTACGCCAGGCCCGCCATCTGCGTGAGATAGCTCATGGTGGTTTCCGGGGTATACGCCTGCCAGTTTGTATTTGTCGTAAAGGAGGCCGCGGTATTCCAGGCCAGATCCGGAGCGACGTTGGCGAGATTCTGAGGATTCAAGGGCAGCCAGTGCTGGAACCGCTCGATCAGGTAAAGCAGGACCATGGAGACGGCGCTGAATAGCAACATGGTGATGCCGTACTCGCTCCAGTGCATTTCCTTGCGTTCATCCACGCCGGCTATGCGATAGATGATCTTCTCGATGGGACGTAGAACAGGATCAAGAATCGTACCTTCCCGTTCGAAAACGCGGACAAGGAATATGCCCAGCGGTTTCGTGATCACGAGAATCGCCGCGAGAAACAAACCGATCTGAAACCACCCATTCGCGGTCATGTTCAGAATTTCTCCGGCTTGAGCAAGGCCACCAGAAGATAGCCGAGGAGCAACACACAAATCACGATGAGCAGGATATTCCCAAGCACAAAAATTCTCCGTTTTATTTCAGTCGTTCGCAGGCGCAAAGATAGAGGATGGCTGCTCCGAAAAAGACCACCGTCATCAGCAGAAAAACGAAATCCTTCACGAAATTCTCCTATCCCATGGTGTGCGGGAGTGCCTTAGGAAGTGATGAATTGTACCTAAGGATTTTGTGAAGGAGAAGCGCCGGGTCACCGGCACCCTCATATTCAATGACTGCGGGGCTGGGGCCAAAAAACAAGCTGGAAGGAAGCGGATATGTTTTTCTGGAGATTCGGCGTGAGCAAGGGGATCTGCCACTGTTCGTACTGAACCGCGGTAAGAAAGGCCAATGCAGGGAGTATTCATCCGCTTGTTGATAAGAGATATGGTTAGTTGGGTTCTTACGAAGGTGTGGCAAAAAGCGAATTTCCCAAATTGGAACGCATCTCACCCTGTGGTCCGATACGAAATTCCTTTTCACCCGAATTGTTGGAACACAAACTACGCAAGCAAATCTTGGAGGTCTGGCGTTGCGGTTCGGCGGATAGAAATCAAGACGGAAACTAAATCGGCAAACGGAGCCGCGCTTCACAGCCGCGAGTATCGGCGCGATTTACCAGAGTGAGCTCGCCGCCATGAGCTTCGGCAATCTGCCGGCTGAGAACGAGTCCGATGCCGGAGCCGCCCTGTTTGGTCGTAAAGAAGGGAACAAAAAGATTCGCGGTGTTGGGCAAGCCCAGACCGTCGTCAAGGACTCGCACATCCAGTTCGGAGCCATAACGCGACCAGCCCACCTGAACCGAGCCGCCCGTTTCCACTGTGGCATCGGCGGCATTTCGAACCAGGTTGATCAACAACTGCTCCAACTGATCGGCATCTGCAGAGATCACCACTCTCGGCCCCTCGAGGACGCTGACGTTTACGCGCGTCTCCAGCTTGACTGTCCGGTTGATCCATTCCGAGACGTTCACAGGCAGCATCTTTGGCTGCGGCAACCTTGCGAGGTGCGCGTAGGCCGCCATGAAGCGGCCGAGTGCTTCCGTGCGGGAACGAATGATGCCCAGGCCTTGCCGAAGGTCGTCCAAAAGCGCGGCGGAAGGCTCATTTCGCAATTCAGAGGCTTTAGCGGCAGTCGCGAGCCCGCTTTCCAGTCCTTGTGCCACGGATTGAATCGGAGCGAGAGAGTTATTGAGTTCGTGGCCGAGAACGCGGATCAATCGCTGCCAGGCCTTGCGTTCCTCGTCCCGCAGCGTGCGGCTCAAATCGCTCAGGACGACCAGCTGATGAGGCAATCCGCCCTGCCGGAACGTGCCGC
The DNA here is from genome assembly GCA_036522195.1 of Candidatus Acidiferrum sp. GTDB lineage: Bacteria > Acidobacteriota > Terriglobia > Acidiferrales > UBA7541 > Acidiferrum. The sequence continues at coordinate 9,628 of DATDGF010000075.1, forward strand.
GCCGCAATCCCCAACGCCCCGAACCGCCGGGAAAATTCAGCTCCATCGTGCGCGCCGGATCTCCTTCTAGACAGGCTCTCAATCCCAGCTCCTCCGCAGTAAAGCCCAGGAGACGCTCCTCGGGGCGTGCCAGCAAGCGCTCGCCCGCGCGATTGACGAGCCGCAGCTTGGTTTTGTCGTCGAAAGTGAAAATGGCGAGATCAATTTCTTCCATCACTGTGCGCAGCAGCGCTATGGCTTCCATCGCGCCAAGTCGCTGCTGCCGCAGCGTTTCGCTGAGCGAATTCACTTCAATCATGACTTCGCCCATGGCGTCGTCGCTGCGTGCGCCGCGTGCGCGCAGTGAAAAATCCTCCTCGCGCATGGCCGCGAGGAGATTCGAAAGAGTTTGCAGGGAGAAAACCACACGATTTCGCAGGGAAAACGCGAATCCCAGCCACAACGAAACAATCAGGAAGGCCAGCGTCCAGAATGCGCCGGAAGTAAAATTGCCTGTCCAGAGGAGGATGAGCGCGACCAGCGAACCAGGGAGGCCTGCGGCCAGCGCAAGGAGCTGGATGCGGCGCTCATAAGTCAGTCGCGTCATTCCAGTCCGTGTTTTTGCAGCCGGCGATACATGGCGCTGCGGCTCAATCCCAGCGCCTTGGCTGCCTGGCTGACATTTCCTTCGTGGCGGGAAAGTGTGCGTTGGATGAGATATCGTTCGACTTCATCGAGGCTCATCTCCTCGAGTTTTGCTGCGCCGCCTGCGGATTGCGCGCGCAAGCCAAGGTCCGCGGCCCGAACCGAGGGGCCAGGTGAAAGCAGCACGCCGCGTTCGACGGCATGGTCGAGTTCCCGGACGTTCCCCGGCCACGCATGTTCGTGAAGCGCCTTCAGCGCCGCGGAGTCGAAGCTCGAAATATTCTTTCGATATCGCTGCGAGTAGCCGTGAAGAAAATGGTGCGCGAGCAGATCAATGTCCTCGCGGCGTTCGCGCAGCGGCGGGAGCTGAATCTCGATGGTGTTCAGCCGGAAGAGAAGATCCTGGCGAAAGCGGCCGGCGGCGGCTTCGGCGTTGACGTCTGCATTCGTCGCGGCGAGCACGCGGGCGTTTACACGCCTCGTCGTGGAAGAGCCTACGCGTTCGAGATCGCCCGTTTCAAGCACGCGCAGCAGCTTCGCCTGCAGGTTGAGGGGCACGTTCGCAATTTCGTCCAGAAACAGTGTGCTGCCATCGGCGAGTTCGAACCGCCCAACGCGGTCGGAGCGCGCATCGGTAAAGGCTCCTTTCACATGGCCGAAGAGTTCGCTTTCGAATACGCCTTCGGATAGTCCGCCGGCATTCACCGTAACCATGGGCTTCGACGCACGCGCCGACAACGCATGAAGCGTGCGAGCAACGACTTCTTTGCCCGTGCCGTGCTCTCCGGTAATTAACACATTGGCATCCGAGGGGCCAATCTGGCCGATCAGCTCAAGCACCGGAGCCATCGCGGGAGACTTCGCGAGAAATGTGGGGCGCGATTCCGCCCGCAGGATGCGATTTTCGGCTTCGAGCCGCGAAGCCTGCCGCAACGCCTGTCTTAGATCGATCTGCGTGCGCAGAATGGAGAGCAGGCGGGTATTCTCCCATGGCTTTTGAATAAAATCGCGAGCCCCGCGCCGCATCGCCTCGACTGCCACCTCGATACTGCTCCACGCGGTCATCACCACCACGGGCAGCGTGCTGTCCAGCATCTGAATGTTGGTCAACAGGTCGAGCCCTTCCTGCCCGGAAGTCGTGTCTCGCGCGTAATTCAGGTCCATCAGAACGGCGTCGAATTCACGCGACTCGATGGCGCTCAAAGCCTCTACCGGAGAGGCAACCGCTTGCGTCTCATAGCCTTCGCGCTTTAACAGCAAGCGCAGCGCGTCGCGGATATCCGCCTGGTCATCGGCAAGGAGAATTCGATAAGGTTGCGCGGTAGTAGTTTTCATTCCTAGGTGTAGACGGAGTTTACCCTACTGTTGTTTCCGAGGCACGGCAGCAGGCACCCGGGGAACCGTCTGTCCCAAGATACCTCATTCATACCGAGTGGCGACTAGAGGGTCCACGAAGGTAGCACGCCGCGCCGGCGGCCAGCGCCAAAATGGCGACGGCGGCGAATCCCGGACTCTTAGCCAGCGTGCGGAAAGCATAACGAAGGTCCTGAAGGAAGACTAGGCGCCTCCTGCCGAAGCGGGGATGCCAATACTCATGCGGGATGCGATACGGTTGCTCGCGTCCCGGCCGTTGCCGTCTCGCTCACTACCCAGCCATCCTTTAGTTGGATGATGCGATGCCCGTACGAGGCGTTTCTCTCGGAGTGCGTGACTTGGATGATCGTGGTGCCCGCGTCGTTTAGTTTCTTGAAGAGTTCCATGATCTCTTCACCTTGCGCCGAGTGCAGATTCCCGGTCGGTTCATCCGCGAGGATCAGCTTCGGGCTGAGAATCACGGCGCGTGCCACGCCGACTAGCTGCTGCTGGCCACCGGAAAGCTGGTTGGGAAAAAGATCTTTTTTGCCGACGATATGAAAGCGGTCAAGAGCATCGCAAACCAGGCTTACGCGCTCTTTGTGCGGCACATTCTTGTAGGAAAGCGGCACTTCCAGATTTTCGAACACCGTCAGATTGTCGATCAGGTGATAGCTCTGGAACACAAAGCCGATATTGGCTTTGTGCAGCTCGTTGCGTTTCTTCACGTTGAGCTTGTGCACGGCTTCGCCCAGAAAGTAGTAATCTCCGCTCCACGCGCCGTCGAGCATTCCGATGATGCTGAGCAGCGTGGATTTGCCCGCACCCGAAGGCCCCATAATGGTTACAAATTCGCCTTGCTGAATATCCAGGTTGATTCTACGCAACAGAAAAAATTTATTTGGACCAGCTTCGACAACTTTTTCCAGATTTCGCAGTTGAATCAAAGGTTCCACAATTTCTCCTTAGCTCATTGCAAAGAATCTGGGCAGCAGCACTTCAGATCCTTGCCTGTCTCTCTGTTGTAGCGCAAGTGGTCCGTTCATTCCAAGCGCCGACTGAAGGCGCGGCGCAGTACTTCAATCGTGCCGTAAGGCCTGGAGCGGATCGAGGTGCGCTGCCCGTCGCGCGGGGAGGTAGCATGCTATTCCAGCCACGGCAAACAGCAGCAAGGGCAGCCCGATGAATGCGGCTGGGTCGGCCGCCTGCACGCCGTAAAGAAGCGACGAAAGAGCCCGCGCCAGCAGGAACGCAACGGGCAGGCCGATGGCCAGCCCAAGCACGGTGAGGAGCATCCCGCTTCGCAGCACCAAAGAGAGGACGTTGCCTGTCTGTGCACCCATCGACATGCGAATTCCGATCTCGTGGGTCCTCTCGCTCACGGAATAGGACATGACCCCGAACACCCCGACCGATGCCAGCGTCAGGGCGATAGCCCCCAGCACCGCCATCATCGTAGCCACGTATGCGATGCCAACAATCGATTCCGTGATCACCTTGTCCATCGGCTTGATGTTGTACAGCGGTAAGTTTGCATCCATCGCCGCAATTTCCGCCCGGGCCGCGGAAACGAATTTCAGCGGATCGCCTGCCGTGCGTAGCACAACGGTCGTGTAAAACGGAGGCGCCTGCCGGAACGAGCGGTAAATCGTGGGGATATCATCCTTGACGATCCAGCTGTAGCGCACGTCGTTTACCACACCGACCACGGTCATCCATTTACCCTCGGCTTCCGCTTTGCCGGTCTTGATATGGCGGCCCAGCGGATTTTCACCGGAGAAGTAACGTCTTGCCAGGCTTTCGCTGATCACCGCGGCCTGCGGCGATTCCGCTCCATCCGAATCGCTCAGCAATCGGCCGTCGCGCAGCGCGATGTTCAGTGTATTGAAGTAATTCGGTGCGACTGTCTCCACGATGGCAGTGCGCGCTGCGCCGCGCTGCGTCAGCGGATGTCCTTCGATCGAAAACTCTCTGTCGTTGATGCCTCCTCCATCCGCGTAGGGTACGTGCGTCACCATCGAAGCCGCTTGCACGCCGGACACTGAACCAAGCCGCCGCATGATTTGTTCGCTGAAGTTCAGTCGCGCGGCGGCCTGCGCGTACTGGACTTCGGGCAGCGAGTAGTTGAGCGTCAGCAGCGTTTGCGGGGCGTAGCTCCCATTCACGTTCAGCAATCCCTGGAAGCCTTTCACCAGCAGGCCCGCGCCGACCAGAAGCACAAGCGCAAGCGCCACTTCGGCAACGACCAGCGCCCCACGCAGACGGTGCCGGGTGCGGCTGACGGAAGAACCGCGGCCGCCTTCTTTCAGCGTTTCCGCAATGCTCGCGCGGGAACCCACCAGGGAAGGCGCGATCCCCGAGATCACCCCGCTGAACACCGCGATGACCAGCGCGAACAGAAACGCGTTGCTGTCCAAACGAATCGTCTTCCATCCGGCCACGAACCGCGCCACGTCCGGCGGCATGTGCGCCAGAATCATTTGTATGTCCCACTGGGCCAGGAACAAGCCCAGTGCCGCGCCGACCAAGGACAACATGATGCTCTCGATCAACAATTGGCGGACGACCCTCCAGCGGCTGCCGCCCAGCGCCGTACGCACCGCGAACTCACTCGTTCGCCCTGTGACGCGCGCAAATTGCACGTTTGCGACGTCGGCGCACGCGATCAGCAGGACAAAGCCAACCGCCACCATGAGCAGCACCGTATATTGCCTGGTCAGCGTTCCGGTGATGAATTGCCGCAGAGGTTGTGGTTGCAGCCGCCAGGCTTTATTGGTGTCGGGGTAGATTTCCGCCTGCCGCTCCGAGATGGCTTGCATCTCCGCAGCGCCCTCGGCAAGAGTAACCCCGGGCCTGAGGCGCCCGAGCACCCACAGCCAGCGATTGTCGCGCCGGAGCCGTTCTTTCACATCCAGTGCCAGCGGAATCCACGCCTCCGCGGGCATCGGAAAGTCGAATCCCTTTTTCATGACGCCGACAATGTTAAAGCTCCTCCCGTCGACTTTCATGACACGCTTCAGGACGTTCGGGTCGGAAGCATAGCGCTGTTCCCACAGCCCGTAGCTCAGGATGATTTCCTGATTACGGCCGGGCTCCTCCTCCTCCGGAAGAAACGTGCGGCCCAGGAGTGGCTGCACGCCAATCATCGGGAAGAAATTCGCGGTTACCTTGAAGTCTTGCACTTTCTGAGCTTCGCGGTCGCCGGTCAGGTTTACCTCATCCCATGCGTACGCGGCCAGATCATCGAATGAATGCGCCTCCTTTTTCCAATCGAGATACGTCGCGGGCGCAACTGCATTGAGGTCCTGGGGACCGAAACCTGCTCCGCCATCCTGACTAGCTACGTGCGAGTCCACCAGAGCGACGATCCGGTCAGAATTCTCGAACGGCACGGGATGCAGCAGAAAAGCCTCTGCCAGGCTGAAAATCGCCGTGTTCGCGCCGATCCCCAATCCCAGCGCCACCACGCAAACGATCGTCGCGATCCGGTGCTTGATCAACATTCGCACGCCGAATCGAACGTCTTGCCAAATCGTTTCCATGAACTGCCCTCCGGGCGTTAGGCTCCGACGTGCGCTTCCTGGGTTTCCTCGACGATGCGACCGTCAAACAGGTGAATCGTGCGCTCCGCAAAATTGGCGTAGCGCTGGTCGTGTGTCACCATGCATACGGTCGCGCCGTTGCGGTGCAAATCGCGCAGCAGTTCCATCACCGCTTCGCCGTTTTTCGAGTCCAGGTTTCCAGTGGGCTCGTCAGCCATCAGGATCAATGGATCGCCGACCAGTGCGCGCGCCACAGCCACGCGCTGTTGCTGACCGCCGGATAGCTGCGAAGGATAGTGACGCAGACGGTGCGCCATCCCGACGCGTTCGAGCGCGTGCTGCACCTTCTGCTTGCGCTCCGCCGCGCTGGTGCCGCGGTACGTTAGCGGGAGCTCCACGTTCTCATATACCGTCAAGTCGCCAATCAGGTTGAACGCCTGAAAGATGAACCCGATTTCGCGGTTGCGGATCCGTGTGCGCTCGCTGATGGAAAGATTGGCCACCGACTGTCCGTTCAGCGTATAGCTGCCACCCGTCGGAGAATCGAGCAGTCCCAGGATCGAAAGCAGCGTCGACTTGCCGCAGCCCGAAGGCCCCGCGATGGAGATGTACTGCCCCTTCTTGATCTCTAGGTGAATCTCCGACAAAGCGTGCGTTTCCACCTCATCGGTTAGAAACACTTTCTTCACGCCTTCCATCTTGATCAATGTTGCTGTTGCGTCCGTCATTGGATCTCCTTCATTTCTGCGAATTGTGAAATTTGTTTCAGTTGCAATTGATTCCGTGCCTCAAAAAGACAAATCCACTCAAATTCATTCGTAGCGCAGCGCCACGAGGGGATCGATTCGCGTAGCCCGCCGTGACGGGATGTAGCATGCCGCGAGTGCCACGAGGCAGATTGTTCCCAGCGATGCCGCATACACTGAAAAGTCCCCCGCGTGCACTCCATACAGCAACGACTCGCTCAGCCGTGCCAGCCCATACGCCAGGGGCAATCCCACCATTGCGCCTGCCAATACCATCCATCCAACTTCCTTGAACACCAGCCATCTCACCTGCCCGGCAGCTGCCCCGAGCGCTACACGAATACCAATTTCCCGCGTCCGCTGGACCACCAGATACGCGAGCACACCGTAAATTCCGAGCGCTGCCAGCAGCGCAGCCAGCCCTCCAAACACCGCTGAAAGTCCCGCAATGATGCGTTCTGCAAACAGATCTTCGTCCACCACCCGCTCCATGGTCTTCAGTTCATATACCGGCAAGTTGGGATCCGCGCCCCGGACCGTCTCCCTCAGCGCATTCGACATGGGCAAGGGATCTCGTTGGCTCCGGATGTAGAAACTCATGCTGAGCAGCTTTCCGATTTGCGAATACGGTTGATAGAAATAGGGAAGCTCCGCATCCCGGACGTGCGCCTCTTTTGCGTCCTTCACGACCCCAACGATCTCTATGTTGGGCTTAACGTCGTTGCCCCCGCCCACCGCAAAGTGGACGCCGATCGGATTCCTATCTGGGAAGAACACTTTCGCCATAGCTTCATTGATGATTGCCACTTTCGTGCTCGCCACCGTGTCTCCAGCGTTGAATTCGCGGCCTGAAAGCAGCGGGATTCGCAACGTCGAAAAATAATTCGGACTCACCGCGTCAAAATTCACGTGCCGGTCATCCGTGTCCAGGTTCTGACGGCCCTCCACCGTGATGTTCGCGCCCATATCCGTCCCGGTCAGCACGGGAATCTCAGACGACCCTACCTCGCTCACGCCAGGAAGCGCCCCAAGCCGTTCCCTCAACTGGTCAACAAGGGCGACCGTCCTCGCCATGTCGTAGCCGCCCAGTTGCGGAGCAATCGAAAACGTGATCAAGTTCTCCGTGCTAAGTCCCAGGTTTTGCTTCCGCAGGTTCCACAGGGTTCTGGAAAACAGCGCCCCGCCCGTGAGCAAAAGCAGTGTAAAGGCCACTTGTCCTGCAACAAGGAACTTGCGAAATCTTACGTGCCCGGGCCCCGCGGAGGTCGTTGATCCCTGATCTTTCATCATCTGTGAGACGCCTGTTCGAGTTGCGCGCCAAGCAGGGACCAGCCCAAAGAGCACCGCCGACACCGCCGTCGCTGCCGTCGCAAATCCCAATACACTTCCGTCCACCCGTGCCGTAATCCCTTGTACCCCTGCTTCAGTAACGACAGCTTGCGTCAAAATGTTCATAATCCAGGCGCCCAAAATCAGCCCGAGAACGCCTCCCCCCAGCGCGCAGAGGAAGCTTTCCACCAGCAGTTGCCGCATCATGCGTCCGGGCGTCGCTCCGAGAGCCGAACGAATCGCAAACTCACGCTGCCTCGCCGCTGCTTTTGCCAAGAGCAGGTTTGCCACGTTGGTGCACGCGATCAGCAGCACCAGTGCCACCATCGCAAAGAGTGCGATCAGAGCCGGCCCGGAATCTCTTTGAACCGTCGTTCTACCTTGCGCCCCGGGAGCCAGCACGATCTTTTTGCCCAGAAACTCCTTGAGATCTTTCCCGCCCGCCAGGAGATGGATGGTCGCAGCCTGTTGCTCGAGCAGACCTGGGTAGTCAACATTAATCCCTGCCTGTGCCTGTTCTACGGACACGCCCGGTTTCCGCCGTGCCAGTACCGCCAAAAACGAATCATTCCAGTCGTCCAGGCCATTGCGAATTGGCGTCATCTGCCCCTTCATAGTCATGGGCACAAAAATATCCGGCGTCTGTCCTACCTGGATTCCGCTGAATCCTGGTTGCGCGACGCCGACGATGGTCATTTCGGTGTTGTTCACCAGAATCGTCTGATTCAGCACTCCTGCATCCCCGCCAAAATGCCGTGTCCAATAAGCATGGCTCAGGACCAGGACAGGATGTGCGCCTTGTACATCATCATCGGCAGGCGACAGCACCCGGCCCAGCCCGGGGCGCACCCCCAGCACCTCGAAATAGTTCCCCGTCACGAGTTCGCCAGAGCCCCGATCGGTCTGCCCGTGGTTCGCGATGCTGGCGGCAAATTCACAGCGCGCGATCACTCCATCAAAAACAGCGGTATTCTTTGCCAGCCCCTTGTAAACCGGGTAGGAAAATATCTCAGAGTCGTCGCCATCACTCCACGTATGTCCGTGTTTTGGTCCGGGGGACTTCAATATCACCAACTCATTGGGGTTGCGGATCGGCAATCGCCGCAAGAGCACCTGATTGAGCAGGGAGAAGATCGCAGTGTTGGCGCCGATTCCCAACGCTAGCGTCAGAATGGCAATAGAAGTAAAGCCTGGATTTTTCGCCAACATCCGCAGGCCGTACCTGATGTCTTGCAACAGCTCTTGCATTCTCTATTCCCTCGAACGCTTCAATCCAGAACCCAGCAATCACTCATAGCGTAGCGCCACCATCGGATCCACGCGCGACGCTCGCCGCGCCGGTATGTAACAAGCCGCAAACGCCACTGCGCTCAGCAGGCACGCCACTCCGAGAAACGTCAGCGGGTCCGTCGCGCTGATTCCAAAAAGCTGGCTCTTCAGCACCCAGGAAATCGCCAGCGTCCCTGCCAGCCCGAACACAATTCCAACCAGCGTCATCCCCATCCCGTGGCCAATGACCAGCTCTAAAATATCTGCCTTCTCCGCTCCCATCGCCACGCGCACGCCGAGCTCTTGCGTGCGTTGCTCGACGCTATACGACACCACGCCGAATAATCCGATGATCGCCAGCAGCAATCCCGCACCGGCAAACACGCTGCAGAGCAGGCTCGTGAATTTTCGTTGCGCCACGGAGTCGGCCAGATATTTTTCCATTGGCCGCTCGCCATACACCGGAAGTTCCGTATCGAGGGCCTTCACCTGTTCCCGCACCGCAGGAAGAAGCGCGAGTGGATCGCCTTCCGTTCGAACCGTAACGTAGAGCGTTCCCAGAGGAACCTGGTCGTAGGGCACGTACGATTCCGGATCTGCCTGCTGCCAAAGATTCCTGTGTTTCACGTCGCCCACCACGCCGACAATTTCACGCATCAACGACGGCCCCGCCGCGGACACTCCCGGCTTGATGTGCTTTCCGATGGGATCTTCATTGGGGAAAAATTTGCGTGCCAACGTTTGGTTGATGATTACCACCGGCGTGGCATGCCGGTCGTCACGCGCCGTAAAGTCTCTCCCCGACAGCAACGGGATGCGCATTGTCTGGAAGTAGTTCAGGCCAATCGTTCGAAACTGCGTGCGTGGTTCCTCGCTGCGGGGCACAAGATGACCCTCGATCTGAAAGCTCGTTCGAATTATGTCATCGGAAAGCGGCAAGGGTTCCACGCCGCTCGCACTCTTCACTCCGGGCAACGCGCGCAGCCGCTCCAGAAGCTGCACATAGAAGTCCGCCGACTGTTCCGGCTTCCCGTAGCGCACGCTCGGCAGGCTGACGTTGAATACAAGGACCCCGTGAGGATCGAAGCCCGGCGGAACGCGCGTCAAACGCACCATGCTTTCCAACAGCAGGCTCGCGCCGATCAGCAAAACTACCGCCAGCGACACCTCCGAAATAACCAGCAGGCTTCGGATGCGCGCATGCCCCACGCCTTCCGTCGCCGTACGCCCGCCCTCTTTCAAGGAACGAAACAGGTCAAAGCGCAGAACATGCAAGGCCGGAGCAAGTCCAAAAAGTATCCCCGCGCAGATCGAGACTACAAACGTGAAGAGCAGCGCGGCCGAATTCACTGTGGCTCCCGCAAGCCGTGGAATCTGCACCGACGGCAAACTCGCCAACAGGCTCGTTCCCCACACCGCGAGGAACAATCCCAGCGTCCCGCCGCCAATCGACAACAGGACGCTCTCCGTCAAAAGCTGCCGTACAATGCGTGCGCCTCCCGCGCCCAGCGAAGAGCGAATCGCCATCTCTCGCTGCCGCCCGGCGGCCCTCGCCAAAAGAAGATTCGCGGAGTTCGCGCACGCGATGAGCAGCAGAATCCCAACCGCCCCGAGCACCATCAGCAAAACCGGTCGAATGTCTCCAACCAAAGCCTCGATCTGCGGCTGAACCGCCATGCTCAGATGGCCATCGGTGTCAGGAAACTGTTTCTCCAACCCTGCTGCGATATTTCCTGTGTCAGCGTTCGCCTGCTCCAGCGTAACGCCCGCCTTCAATCTTCCAATAGCCCCGAGAAAATGTGCCCCGCGTCCCTCCGTCATGGGTTTGTCGCCGCCCGGGTTCACCATCTCCACGGCCATGGTCGTCCACAAGTCCATCGGCTCCGCATTCACCGGAAACTGAAATTGCGGCGGCATCACGCCGACAATTGTGTACGCTCGCTCATCAAGCTCGATGGTCTTGCCCTGGATGTTGGGATCGTAGCCGAACCGGCTCTTCCAGATAGAATGGCTGAGTAGAACCACGCGCGTGCCCGGCTGATCATCGGCGGAGACAAAGACCCGTCCGATCATCGGTGACGCGCGAAGCACCGTAAACAGATCGGCGGAAACAATTCCACCCTGCAGTTGTTGCGGTTCCCCGTTCCCGGTTACGGTGAAATTGCTCTGGTCAAATGCCGCGACGGATTCCAGCGTCCGCGTCTGCGTCCGTAAATCCGCGAAGTCCGGATAGCTCAGTGCTCGCCCCTTTTCACCGTTGCGGAGGTCGCGGCCCGAAACAGATACCAGACGATCCGGTTCGGAGAAGGGAAGCGGCTTCAAGAGCACCGCATCCACCACGCTGAAGATTGCTGCATTCGCGCCAATCCCTACCGCGAGCGTGATCACCGCGATCGCCGTAAATCCCGGGCTCTTCGCCAGCATTCGCAGGCCGTAGCGCACGTCCTGCCAGAGCGCGTGCATCCTCATCCTCCCGCGATCATCTATTCAAGAAGTTCTTGCTGCTTGGAAACGTCAAATAATCTCTTCGAGGTCTTGTTAGGACGCGTGCAAACGTGCAAGTCATTACTTCAGCCGGATGCGGTCGAAGTTATCCCAGGCCGACATGTCCGACAGGATCACTTTGTCCCCGACCTTCAACCCGTCCACGATTTCGATCGTGTTCACCGAACTCCGGCCCAGCTTTACATTGACGCGCACGGCTTCCGATCCGTCATCTATAATCTTAAAAATTCCGATCGTGCTCTCCGCCTGCCCGTGCACTGGTCTCCCGACATACAGCACATCCTTCAGATTCTCGAGCGTAACCGTGCCGTCCACGCTCAAATCCGGCCTCGCACCCAAGGGAAGGGGATCGTCGATAGTCACGTCCACTGTAACCGTGCCATTTACCACCGATGGATCGATTCGCGATACGTGTCCTCCAACGATGCCATTCCGCGTATCGATCGATGCCTTCTGCCCGATCGTTACGTCTTTCGCTTGCGTCTCGGCAATCTTGATCTCCGCTTTTAGTTTCTTCGGATCAGCCACCCGCGCCAGATTTGTGCCGGGGGTGATGTGCTGGCCCACTTCCACTGGCACAAGCTGCAATACGCCTTCGATGCCCGCCCGAACGTGCAGTGCATCCAATTGGCCCTTTTTCAGTTGATAAAGGGCTTTCTGTTCATCAATTTTTGCCTGCTGCGCGGCCAGTCGTGCTTTCGCTGAATCCGCGGCGATTCTCGTCCGTTCGCCCTCCAGCTGCACGCGAATCGCCAGTTGGTCTTCCCTCACTCGGGAGAGACTCCTGATGTGGTCAGACCCAATGCCCTCTTTGAATAGCTTTTCGTCTACGTCATGTTGCAGGCGGGCCTGCTCGTAGTCGCTGCGCACGGCGGCTTCGTTCGCCTTTTGGTTCATCAGTTCGCTGTCAACTTGCACTCTAAGGTTTGCATAGTCTGCTTCCGCGCCCTTGAGTTGGAATTCCGCGTCAAGCGCTTCTCGCTGCAGCGTTGGGTCGCTCAGCTCCATAATTATGGAATTTGCCTTGACGAGAGCCCCCGGCCTCAGCACCCAACGGTCGACGCGCGAGTCCGTCTGCGCGGCAATCCACCGGATGTCTTCAGGAACCAGCGTCCCCAGCCCGCGCACTTCGCGCACCATGGGCCCGCGCTTCACCTCGTCGGGCCAGAT
>DATDGF010000076.1:0-76536 GCA_036522195.1 Candidatus Acidiferrum sp.
CGCCTGACGCATTGCTGTACGAGGAAGCCGATGAACGTTTCCGCATCGAAGTGGAGCGCACTCGCAGCGGGTTCTTTCTTCTACTAAACATTGCCAGCCATACCGCCAGCGAAGTTCGCTACCTGCAAGCCGATCAGCCTACTGCCGAATTTCAACTCGTCGCCCCGCGCGAAGATAATCACGAGTATTACGCCGACCATCATCCCGGCCCGCTCGCTGGGCCATCCGGCGGGATCTTTTACATCCGCACCAATTCCGGTGGACGCACCTTCCGCCTCGTGACTGTGCCCATGGCTGATCCTCGCCGCGAATACTGGCGCGAGGCCATCCCCAACCGGCCGGGCGTGATGCTCGCCGCCGCCGAGGTTTTCCAGTCTCATCTCGTTTTGTTCGAGCGCGAAGACGGCCTTCCCTGTCTCCGGATCGTGGATTTGAATTCCGTTGTTCGGAACGCGCTCGCCGCGTCTCATCGCATCGAGTTCACCGAGCCGGCCTACAACGCATCCATCGGTGAAAATCCGGAGTTCAACGCTTCCCACGTCCGTTTTCAATACGAATCCTTCATCACCCCGCGCTCCATCTTCGATTACGACATCCACTCGCGCGAACGAATTCTCCGCAAGCAACAACCCGTCCTAGGCGGCTACGATTCTTCCCAGTACCTGAGCGAGCGTTTTCATGCCACGGCCTCCGACGGGACCCGTGTGCCTCTCTCCGTCGTCTACCGGCGCGACACGCCGCGAGATGGCTCCGCCCCGCTCCTCCTCTACGGTTATGGCAGCTATGGCATCTCCGTTCCCGTCAATTTCAGTTCGAATCGCCTCAGTCTGCTGAATCGCGGCGTGATCTACGCTGTGGCCCACGTCAGAGGTGGCGGCGAACTGGGAAAACCCTGGCACGACGCGGGTCGCATGAAACAAAAGCGCAACACGTTTACCGACTTCATCGCCGCTGCCGAACACCTCATCGCACATCGCTACACTACATCAGAGAAAATCGTCATCGAAGGCGGCAGCGCGGGCGGCTTGCTTATGGGCGCCGTCACCAACATGCGCCCCGATCTTTTCCGCATCGTCATCAGCCACGTCCCCTTCGTCGATGTTTTGAACACCATGCTGGACGCATCACTTCCGCTGACCGTGGGCGAATACGAAGAGTGGGGCAATCCTCAAATCGCCGACGACTATTTCTACATGAAAAGTTATTGCCCCTACACAAACCTGGAGCGAAGGGACTATCCTGCCCTGCTCCTGAAAACCGGCCTGAACGACAGCCAGGTGATGTACTGGGAGCCGGCAAAATACGTGGCAAAACTCCGCACGCTGAAAACCGATTCGAATGCGCTGCTGCTCAAGACCAACATGGGCGCGGGACATGGCGGCGCTTCCGGCCGCTACGATTATTTGCGCGAGATCGCCTTGGACTATGCTTTTCTGCTAGCGCGGTTCGGAATTTACAAATGAGCCCAAGGCCGGTGAATCTTGTGATATCTACGGATTCCGGACTGAGAATTGAAAACTTTGAACTGACAACTGCAGAATGAGCGAGCCCACATCACCATTGATGCAGCAGTATCACGCCATCAAGGCGCGCTACCCGCACGCGTTGCTGCTCTTCCGCCTCGGCGATTTCTACGAGCTGTTCTACGAAGACGCCATTATTGCCGCGCGCGAATTGCAAATCACGCTCACTTCCCGCAACCGCGAGAAGGGCCAGCCTATTCCGATGTGCGGCGTTCCGTACCACGCTGCTGAAGGCTACATCGCGCGTTTGATTCGCGCGGGATTCAAAATTGCCATCTGCGACCAGATGGAACAGCCGGGCTCCGGCAAGAAACTCGTTCGCCGCGAAGTCGTGCGTGTTATCACCCCTGGAACCGCCACGGATGTTGCGGTCCTCGATGCTCGCGAAAACAATTTTCTGGCTTCGGTCGCGCGGCACGCCTCCGGTTCGCCCGCTGGTCTCGCTTTCGTCGATCTTTCCACGGGGGAATTCCAGGCGACCGAGTTCTCCGGCCCGCGCGCGGATGAATCGCTCCGTGATGAACTCCTGCTTCTGCATCCAAGAGAGACTTTGCTGCCGCGGCCTCAGCAGCTCTTCGAAACTGCAAAAACATCGCTCCTCGAAGGCGCAGGCGGCGTCGAATCCCGCCTTGAAGACTGGATTTTTCAGCGGGACTACGCCGAGCGCATCCTTCGCGAACAATTTGGCGTCGTTGAGCTGACCGGCTTCGGGCTCGACGATCATCCGCAAGCGGTTGCCGCTGCGGGCGCCATCGTTCACTATCTCCGCGAAAACGCTGCCCGATCTGCCGACCGCACGGAGCCGGCTGTAGGCAACGCCGCGCCCAGCGTCGAGGCGCTCCAGCACCTTGACCGCGTCCGTTACTACGAGCAGCACGACGCGCTCATTCTCGATCCCGTTTCCGTTCGGAATCTCGAGCTGCTTGCGCCCATCTTCACCGAAGAGTCCGGCCGCGGCAGCCCCGCAACGCTCATTGCTGTGCTGGACGTCACTGTCACAGGCATGGGCGCACGCTTACTGCGCTCCTGGGTTCTCCGTCCGCTGATCGATCCGGAAGCCATCGAAGCCCGCCTCGACGCCGTGACGCACCTTGTCCAGCAAACAGTGGTCCGTGGAGAAATTCGCAAGGAGCTCAAAGGCATTCTCGACCTCGAGCGGCTCACCAGCAGGATTACCTTGGGGCTCGCTTCGCCGCGCGAACTCGTGGCACTGCGCAGGTCGCTAGTGCAACTGCCTGTCTTGAAAAATTTTCTTACTCCACCACCCGCCGGTGGTAGCGAGCTTCTTCGCCATCTCCACCAGGAAATCGACGAACTCATCGATGTCCGCGAGCGCCTCGAACGCGCCATTGCCGACGAACCGCCCGCCCTTGCGACCGACCCGGGCATGATCCGTACCGGCTATCACGGCGAGCTGGATGAGCTCCGCAACCTCAGCCAGCACAGCAAACAAATTATCGCCGCCATGGAAGAGCGCGAACGCAAACGCACCGGCATCGCCTCGCTCAAGATTCGTTTCAATCAGATTTTTGGCTACTACATTGAGATTTCCAAACCCAACTTGTCCCTGGCTCCCGCCGACTACGAGCGCAAGCAGACGCTCGTCAACGCCGAACGTTTTACTTCCACGGAGCTCAAGGAATACGAACGCAAGATTCTGGCCGCCGACGAACGCATTCTCGAAATCGAGCGCCAGCTTTTTGTCGAAGTGCGTTCTTTCGTTGCCGCCAAGGCTGTGCGACTGCGACGCACCGCTGCTGCCGTCGCGCAACTCGACGTGCTCACCGCGTTTGCGAAGCTGGCCGCCGATCGCGGCTATGCCCGCCCGGAGTTCAACTCTGCTGGAGAACTCCTCATCATTGGCGGCCGTCACCCGGTCATCGAAGAGCTGTTGCGCCAGAAGGGCGAGCGCTTCGTTCCTAACGATCTCTGCTTCGAACCCGGCCGCCAGCAACTTTTGCTGATCACCGGCCCCAACATGGGCGGCAAATCCACCTATTTGCGCCAATCCGCGTTGATCGTTCTCATGGCTCAAATGGGTTCCTTCGTCCCGGCGCGCCAGGCCAAGCTACCCATCACCGACCGCATCTTCACGCGCATTGGCGCCAGCGATAATCTTGCGCGCGGGCGTTCCACGTTTCTGGTCGAAATGAGCGAAGTGGCCGCCATTCTCAATCACGCCACGCCCGCGAGCCTCGTGCTCCTCGACGAAGTCGGACGCGGCACGTCAACCTTCGATGGCCTCTCCATCGCTTGGGCCGTCGTCGAGCATCTTCAAAAACACACGCGCGCGCGCACGCTCTTCGCCACGCATTACCACGAGCTCACCGAGCTTGCCGATTTGTTGCCCGCGGTGAAAAACGTCCATGTGTCCGTGAAAGAAACCCCCAGCGAAATTATCTTTCTGCGCCGCGTCGAACCCGGCAGCGCCGATAAGAGCTACGGTATCGAAGTAGCGCGCCTCGCCGGACTTCCTCGCAGCGTTGTCGAGCGTGCCCGCGAAGTCTTGAAGAAACACGAACAGAGTGAGCACGAACTCAGCGAAACTCTTTCCCCCGGCGCCTCCGATATCGCCCATAAAAACGGCCATCAGCAGGTGCTTTTCACCACTCTGGACCGCGAAGTGCTCGAAAAGCTGCGCGGCGCCGACCTCGATCAACTGAAACCGCTCGATGCCTTGAATCTCCTTGCCGAGCTGAAAAAACAAATTTCATGAGCGAAAAACCCATGCTCGTTCTCGGAATGATGTCCGGAACCTCTGCTGATGGTATTGATGTAGCCCTCGCGCGCATCTCCGGCGCTCCGCCGGGGCTAACAGCCAAACTCATGGGCCACACCTCCGTGAAGCTCCCGGTAGCCCTGCGAAAGGAAATCCTTCACGTCGCCGAAGGTCGCCTGATCACGGCCAACGAGCTAAGCCAGCTCAATTTTCGTTTGGGAGAGGTTTTCGCTGACGCGGCTGTGAGCGCGTGTACGCGTTTTCGCCTTTCGCCTTCGCGAGTGGATCTCATCGGCACTCACGGCCAAACCGTATTCCATCAAGGCATCCCCGCGTATTTCTTTGGCCGCAAGGTCGCCTCAACCCTACAAATCGCTGAACCATCGATTATCGCCGCGCGCACCGGCATCACCACCGTCGGAGATTTTCGGCCCGCGGACATCGCACTCGGCGGACAGGGCGCTCCGCTCGTTCCCTATGCCGACTATCTTCTCTATCGCCACGCAAAATTCGGCCGCGTCTCCCTCAATCTCGGCGGCATCGCCAACGTCACCGTTCTCCCTCGCGCGGCCAAGCCATCTCAAGTGTTTGCCTTCGACACCGGCCCCGCCAACATGCTGATAGATGCTCTTGTGGCACATTTCACCCACGGCCGCCAGCGCTTCGACGCCAACGCGCAACTCGCCTCCCAGGGCCGCAGCATCCCTGCACTCCTCAATGAACTCCTGCGCGATCCCTATCTTAAGCTCCGACCGCCCAAATCCACCGGCCGCGAGTATTACGGCCACGCTTACACAAAGAAGCTGCTCGTCCTCGGCCGCCGCTATCATGCCGAACCCAACGACCTCATCCGTGCCGCCACTATTTTCACCGCACTCTCCATCGTCGACGCATTGAATCGCTCCGTTCTCCCGAAAACAAAAATCCAGCAGCTCGTCGTTTCCGGAGGCGGCGCTCGCAATCCTTTGATTCTCGCCCAACTTGCCGCAGCACTTCCCAACATAGAAGTTCTGCCGTCTTCACGCCTCGGCATCCCCGAAGACGCCAAAGAAGCCTTCGCCTTCGCCCTGCTCGCCTACGAAACCTTTCACCAGCGCCCATCGAACCTTCCCTCCGCAACCGGCGCCCGCGGCCCCGCGATTCTCGGTAAAATCTCCTATGCCCCGCCGCGTTAGCCGACCAATCTCGAAGCACCTTCTTTTCATTACTTCCTTACTTCCTTGCGTCACTACTTCGTTCTGCCTCGCATCCTGTTCGAATTCATCCCGGAACGACCCCTCTGCTCTCACCTTTCTCATCGAATCCAGCCCCACCAATCTCGACCCGCGCTTTGCCACCGATTCGCAATCGCAGCGCATCGATGGTTTGCTCTTCAGCGGCCTGCTCGAGCGCGACAATGCGATGAATCTCCACCCCAGCCTCGCCGAATCCTGGGACACCCCCGACCCGCTCACGTACGTTTTCCATCTCCGCCGCGGTGTCCGCTTTCACGATGGCCGCCTGCTCACTTCCGTTGACGTGAAAGCCACTTTCGAATTCATTCGCAACCCGGCCAACAAATCGCCTAAGCGCGGAGCCTTGCGCATGGTGAATTCCATCGAAGCCCCCGACGATTTCACCGTCATCTTTCATCTCAGCGAACCCTACGCTTCTTTCCCGCTGAATCTCATCCCCTCCGCCATTGGAGTTGTTCCCGCTAACGCCGGACCGGACTTTTCGCGCCACCCCATCGGTTCTGGTCCGTTTCGCTTCGTCCAACAATCGCAGGACGAAGAAGTCGTCATCGAGCGCAATTCCGATTACGCCGCCGCCGCACCCCAGCTCACGCGCGTCCGTTTCCGCATCGTTCCCGACGCCATTGTTCGGGCCCTCGAACTTCGCAAAGGTTCCGCTGACCTGGAGATGAGCTCCCTATCTCCGGATATTATTCCCGTGCTCGCGCGGCAGCCCGATCTCGCCGTCACCGAACGTTCCGGCACGAATCTGACGTACCTCAGTTTCAATCTCGAAGATCCCGCCCTCGCCCATCGCGAGCTTCGCCAGGCCCTCGCGCTTGCCACCGATCGCGAATCGCTCATCCGTTTTCTCCTCCATGGTGAGGCCAAGATTGCAAACGGAGTGCTTCCGCCGGAACTCTGGGCCGCCGAAGGGGATCTCGCCAAGTATGCTTTCGATCCAGCTCAGGCCGAACAGCTCCTTGACGCCGCAGGCTTTCCTCGCCAGAAATCCGGCGTGCGCCTTCATCTCACGCTGAAATGTTCTACCGAGGAGCAAGCCCGTCTCATCGGCGCAGCGCTACAGGAACAATGGCGCCGCGTTGGCGTCGAGCTCGAACTCCGCCCGCTCGAGCTCGCCACGCTTTTCTCCGACGTTTCGAAAGGAAATTTCCAGATCACCTACCAGCGGTGGGTCGGCGCCAATACCGATCCGGACTTTCTTGAATACGCATTCTCATCAAAGCGATTTCCGCCCGACGGCGCCAATCGCGGACACTACCGCAACCCGCGCGTAGACGCGCTGACCGACCAGATTCGCGTGGAAATGAATCAGGAAAAACGGAAACTCTTGTGCAGTGAAGTGCAGAAAATCCTGGCGGAAGACCTTCCCTATCTTCCTATGTGGTTCAACGACGTTATCTCTGTCCATCGCCGCTCGCTCGGGGCCCTGAATCTCTCCTCCACCGGCGACTACAACTTCCTAATCACTCTTCATCCAACCGATAAGCAACAATAGGCAATCTTATTTCAGCGCCTTCTCAATTTCCGCCACCGGAATCGCGCCTTCCCTGCCAATCTTCCATTCATCGCCATTCAACTCCACGATCGTCGAAGCCAGCGTCGCTCCCGTTTCTCCCGCGTCCATCACCAGCGGCAGCCGCGAACCCAGTTGCTTCATCACCTGCGCCGCGCTCGCGCACGACGGGAATCCCGAAATATTCGCACTCGTCCCCGTGATCGGCCCTTCGAACTCCTCGATCAGCCCTTCCACAACCGGGCTTTTCGGCCAGCGTAGAGCGACTCTGCCGGTATTTGCCGTCACCTTCAACGGCAAACGGCTGGCCGCCTCCACGACCAACGTCAGCGCCCCGGGCCAGAATTTATGCGCCAAACGCAAAAAATTCCGCGGCATACAATCCGGCACTAAGCTGTCGAATATTTCCGCGCGCGATAGCAAAATCGCTTGCTCGACGGAATTCACCAGGATTGGCAGCGCTCGCGCCTCCGGCCGCCCCTTTACGCGGTAAATCTCATCCACGGCCGCTAAATTAAATGGGTCTGCTGCCAGGCCGTAAAACGTGTCCGTGGGAATCCCGATCACGCAACCACGCGCAAGAAAATCCGCCGCATAGCGCAGCACATCCGCTTCGGGAGTTTGCGCATTCACGCGCAGGAGTTCTGCCGGCAACTTTTTGGCCTTTGGCGAAGTCGTGACGTCACCTCGCAGCGTTCCGCCAGCGCTGCCCTTATTTGGGCGACGCTACCATACCCCCGTAACCCGCGCAATAAGAGCCTGTTGGCGCTACCAGGGGCACGCGATCCGGATCCCTCGCCGCGCGGGCTTGACGCCACTTGCCCCCTGGCCTATGTTCTTTCGCGAAGCAAAGATTTGAAATCAAGAATCTCAACTCTGGGCTGATTCCGCGGAGAGAAAAGGAGTGCATGGCCGACGTACAAGCCAAGATCTTCCCCATCGAGGCCTTGCGCGAATTCAGCACTCGCGTCTTTCTCAAATTCGGGGTACCCGAAGAGGACGCCACGCAGGCCGCCGAAGTGCTCGCCAGCGCCGACCTGCGCGGCATCGATTCGCATGGCGTGGCTCGCCTGCACAGCTACTTTGATCTGCTCAATGAAGGCATGATCAATCCCAAACCGCGCATCAGCACAGTCCGCTCAACGCTTAGCTCGGCAACAGTTGACGGCGACAACGGCCTGGGCCTGGTGGTCGGCCCGCAGGCCAACCGCATGGCCATGGATATGGCGGAGAAGGCCGGCTCCGGCTGGGTCAGCGTTTGCAACACCAACCACTTCGGCATCGCTGGGTACTATGTTTTGCAGGCGTTGGAACGCGATCTGATCGGCTGGGCCATGACCAACTCGGCCAAGCTGGTGGCGCCCCTGTTCGGCGCGGAGCGCATGCTTGGCACCAACCCCATCGCCATCGCCTTCCCCGGCAAAGACGAGCCCGCCATCGTAATCGATATGGCCACCTGCGCCGCGGCATATGGAAAAATCGAAATGGCCCGTCGCCGCGGCGAGCCTATCCCTTCCGGTTGGGCGTTAGACAGCCAGGCTCGCGTAACGACCAACCCCGATGACGCGGTAAACGGCGGCGCACTCTCGCCGCTCGGTTCCGATCGCGAACGCGGAGGCCACAAAGGCTACGCCTTGGCCATAATGGTGGACATGTTGTGCGCTGTTCTTAGCGGCGCCAACTGGGGGCCTTTCGCTCCGCCCTTCGCCCTCCGCCAGGAAATCCCCACGCGCAGCGTCGGCAAGGGCATCGGCCATTTCTTCGGCGCTATGCGCATTGACGGCTTCATGGACGTGGATTCTTTCAAGTGCCGGGTCGACGACTACATCCGCGTCTTCCGCGCCACCAAGCCGGCTCCCGGCACGAGCGGCCCGCTCATTCCCGGCGATCCCGAACGCGAAGCCGAAAAATTACGCCGCGAAAAGGGGGTCCCAATCATCCCACCGATCCTCGAAGACCTGCGCGACATCTCCCGCAAGACCGGAATCCCGCTCGACTGACACTATGGCTGCGGACTTGCCTGTTGTAGGCGATTAAACCGAATTCGGTTATGCTTCCGCCATGGACCCGGTAATAAGAGGCGCGATTCCCGTTCTTCCTGCCGCCGACTCCACGGAATCCCTGAATTGGTGGACGGAGGTCTGCGGATTCAAGGAAACCTTTCGCGACGCCACGCCACCGACCTATGTGGGAATCAAACGCGGTGAGGCCTACCTGCACATAGCTGGAATGAGCGACAAAGATCTGGCGCGCAAGGTCGGAGACCAGACCATGGTACGAATCGCCGTAAAAGGCATTGAGGCTATGTATGCCGAGTACCAGAAACGCGGAGGCAAAGTGCATCCAAACGGCCCGCTGCAAACCAAGCCCTGGGGCACAAAAGAGTTCGCGGCGATCGACCCCAACGGTATATGCGTGACGTTCCAGGAATGAATGCTGTTTCTCTTTCAAGCCTTAGGCGGTAGCACAGCATTCTTTTCCAGTTCTTTAATCGTGATCTTCACCAGGTCCTTGATCGCCTTCATCGCTGAATTGGCATCAAACGCATTCGTCGTCCCCGTCCACACCAGTTGTCCATTCGGTTTCACGGTGGCATAAAAATTCGTCTCCACTCGCGCGATTTTTTCTTTCTCGAGATAGCCGGGGGTATAGATCTCGGGCGTCACGAAGCCGTAAAAGGCGGCAAAATTTCCGTATTCAGGCAGCGGCGTGTAAACCTCGCCCGGCACATAAGTAGTCTTAATCTCCGCCTTCGTCAATCGCGACACAACGATCGCATCGAAGTTCTGCTCCTGGATCACTTCCTTCAAATCCTTGATGTCGATAGGCGTAGAGTTCGGCCGCGGCAGGAACACATAGCTCTGCGTAGCCTGAACTCCCGGCCTGGTGATTGCCGCCGTCAGCTCGTCCTCAAACTCCGCGCGGTTCTCCACTTTGCCGTTGAGCGCCAGCACCAGAATATTCTTGAAGACTCCTGCCCCCTTATAATCCGGATTCTTCCAGCTCAACTCCATCTTCGGCGAACTTGCCAGCAAGAGCGCCGGGATAGCCAGCACAGCTACGAACAAGAGCGATTGTTTTCTCAAGACGATTCCTCCCATTCCAACGTTCGAATTTCGGCCCCGCTATCCACGCAGCCTCTGCGCCCAAGGTCGCTCCATCGTTCGATCCTGCTGAGGCAATCATTCGAGTACCCTGATCCTACAGAGCCTGCGACAAACCGCATAGTGTCAATAATTACAGCCCTCTTCGCCCTTCCGCACTTCAAACCGCCTCACGATTCGAACGTGCGAGAATTGGCCTCCGCAGCACCAAATTTGTTACCCTCCACGGTGATGGCCACGCCCGGAAAAGCCGCTCGCAACGCTCGCCCCGCGGGCGATCCCCCGCTCCTCACCAGCCGCGACAATCGCTGGCTCAAGGAATTCCGCGTGGCTTTGCGCGGCGGACTGCCAACCGAAAGCGGATTCGTCGGCGTCGAAGGTCCCCACCTCGTCGAAGAAGCCTTGCGCTCCGGCTGCCGCATCCAAGCCGTGCTCTTCAGCGAATCCGGCGAACGTCATCACGAACGCCTCTCCCTCATCGACCGGCCCGAAATGGCTTTTCCTGTTCTCCGCACCACCGACCGCCTCTTTGAAGGCCTCGCCGATACCGAGCACCCGCAAGGAGTCGCCGCCCTCGTTCATCCGAAAGAGACTTCTTTCGACGATCTGGTGCGCACCCCCGAATCCGCTTGTGCTTCCCTGCTCGTAGTTCTCGCCGGCGTCCAGGATCCCGGAAACGTCGGCACCATCCTGCGCACCGCTTCGGCATTCGGCACAACCGGCGCCGCTACCGCCGCTTCCGGCATTAGCGGCACGGCGAACCCGTTCTCCCCAAAAGCGCTGCGCGCATCCGCGGGCGCGGCGCTCCATATCCCCGTCCTGGCCGGAGTCTCGCTCCCCATCCTCCTCGCTCAACTCAAGGTCGCCGGCGTCCGCACCCTCGCGTCCAGCGTGCACGAGCCGCAGCAAGGTGACCAGCCGCTCCTCGCTCCTTGGGAAGTGGATTGGTGCCAACCTGTCGCTTTGCTCGTAGGCAACGAGGGCGCGGGCCTGCCCGAAGAGATCGAACGCAGCGCCGATGCGCGCATTCGAATCCCCATGGCCAGCGGAGTCGAATCGCTCAATGCCGCGGCCGCTGCCGCCGTTCTTTTTTATGAAGCCGCGCGCCAACGAAATTCGCTCGCGCAGCCTCAAACAAAACCGTGAGCCTCTTCTCCCATCTGCCCAACGCCCCCGAGCCGGACGTCCCCGCTGCCAACCAGCCGCTCGCCGAGCGTATGCGCCCGCGCACGCTCGACGAATTCATAGGCCAGGAAAAACTTCTCGGCCCCGGTAAATCCCTGCGCGTGCAAATCGAAAACGACAATCTCGGCTCCATGCTCTTCTGGGGCCCGCCCGGCTGCGGCAAAACTACCCTCGCGCGCCTCATTGCTCGCCTGACCAGTTCCGAATTCGTCTCCTTCAGCGCTGTTCTCGCCGGCATCAAGGAAATCAAGGAAGTCATGGCCGTCGCCGAGCAGAAATCCCGCTCCGGCCATCGCACCATCGTCTTCGTCGACGAAGTTCACCGTTTCAACAAAGCCCAGCAGGACGCCTTTCTCCCTCACGTCGAAGCCGGCCACATCATCTTCATCGGCGCTACCACCGAAAATCCCTCGTTCGAAGTCATCTCTCCACTTCTCTCCCGCACCAAGGTCTACGTTCTCGATCCGCTCAGCACGCCGCAAATCGCCGAGCTCCTTCGCCGCGCCCTCAACGACAAACAGCACGGCTTTGGCAACGAATCCATCGAAGCGCCAGATGACATCCTCTTCCGCATCGCCTCCTTCGCCAACGGCGACGCCCGCGCCGCTTACAACACACTCGAACTCGCCGTTCGAAGCGCAAAACCGGATCCAGCAGTCGTTCGAACCATCACCCCCGAACTCCTCGAGGACGTTCTACAAAGAAAACTCCTCCGCTACGACAAAGCCGGGGAAGAGCACTTCAACCTCATCTCCGCGCTGCACAAATCCGTCCGCAACTCCGATCCCGACGCCGCTCTCTACTGGCTCGCCCGCATGCTCGAATCCGGCGAAGACCCTCTCTATCTCGCGCGCCGCATGGTGCGCATGGCCAGCGAAGATATTGGCCTCGCCGAACCCGGCGCTCTCGCCGTCACGCTGGCTGCCAAAGACGCATTCGATTTCCTCGGCGCACCCGAAGGGCATCTCGCCCTCGCGCAAGCCGCCGTCTATCTCTCGCTCGCCCCAAAATCCAACGCCCTATACACCGGCTATGGCGCGGTCATGGAAGACGTCCAGAAGACTGAAGCCGATCCCGTCCCCCTCCATCTCCGCAACGCCGTCACCGGCCTCATGAAAAATATCGGCTACGGCCAAGGCTACAAATACGCCCACAATTTCGAAGAAAAAGTCACCGACATGTCCTGCCTCCCCGACAATCTCGCCGGCCGCACCTACTACAAGCCCACGGACCAGGGATTCGAATCTCGCCTCCGCCAGCGTCTCGACGAAATTCGTAAGATAAGATCACGTTCTGTAACTGGCTCTTGAGGTCTACCAGTGAAACGATTGACTTTCGCGCTTGCACTCTTCGTATGCTGTGTGGCCACTTCCGCGACTGACCTGCCGAAGCGCCCACACATCTTCGGTATCGCCTATGTTAGGATACTCGTGACGAATGTGGACAAAGCGAAGGATTTCTACTCGTTAGTCCTTCACTCCATTCCAATATCGAATGACGCAAACGCCCCCTGTAACTGGTGCGAACGAGTCCCCGTTACATTAGTCACCACTAAAAAGTGGCTGGGCCCGATCGAACTGGAAACTGTCCATATTCATGACTCGCCCACGCTGCTAAGTGAAGTTGCGTTTTGGACCGACGATGTCAAGAGACTCAGAGACTTGCTGCTAAAGAATCACATTGCGGCTGCGAAAATTACCCAGTGCGGTGAAGATCCCTGCTTTAGCACCTCCGATCCAGAAAACCATCGGCTTGTTTTTGTTCAAAAGGTCGATCATCCCGCAGTACCGATTCCGGGAGCCTATGCCTCCCCTACGATCAGTTCGCCCATCCTTCACGCTGGTTTCGTAGTTCATGACCGCGCTGCCGAAGACCGTTTCTACAAAGACATTCTCAGCTTCCACGTCTACTGGCACGGCGGCATGAAGGACGACGAAACCAACTGGGTCGACATGCAAGTCCCCGACGGCACCGACTGGATCGAGTACATGCTCAACGTTCCTGCCAACGCCGACCATCACACTCTCGGTGTGATGAATCACATCGCCCTCGGTGTTCCTCACATCAAAGCCGCAAGGGAACAGCTCATTAAGAACGGCTGGAAACCTGGAGAAGAACCCAAAATCGGCCGCGACGGCAAATGGCAGCTCAACCTCTACGACCCCGACGACACCCGCGTCGAGCTGATGGAATTCACCCCCACGCAAAAGCCCTGCTGCTCGGAATACACCGGCCCGCATCCCGGACCCAAACCGTGATCCGTTTCCCAAACCCTATCGCCTCATGTCAAAATGCATTCGTCCGCAAAATGAACCGGCTCCTGTTCCTCCTGGCTGCGTGTTTCGCATCTCTCCCGCTCACTGCGGAAGATCAGCCCGCGCGCCCGCCCATCACCGGCATTGCACGCGTGCGCATTTATTCCACGGACCTCTACAAATCGCGCGGGTTCTACACCCGCGTTCTCGGCCTCGCTCCCGGCACAGCAGGATGCACCGGCATCGTGAACCCGTGTTTCACCGTGAACGACCGCCAGCAAATCGAGCTGGTGCAAGTCACTTCCGGCGCTCCAGAAAATCTCCTCGCCGAAGTCGCCTTCGCCACCCCCGACGTCGAGCAGATGCGCCGCTACCTCCTGGTGCACCACGTGACCGCCGGAAACATCAAAAAAGACCCCAACGGCGTCCAGCATTTCGAACTCCTCGATCCCGAGGGCCATCCCATCGCCTTCGTCCAGCTTCCCTCCACACGCTTTTTCACCGCCGCCGCCGAACAGGTCAGCACGCGCATGGTCCACGCCGGATTCATCGTCAAGGACCACGCCGTCGAAGACCGCTTCTACATGGACCTTCTCGGCTTCCGCATGTACTGGCACGGCGGCTTCAAGGACGCCGACAACGACTGGTGGGAAATTCAAGTCCCCGATGGCACCGACTGGATCGAATACATGCTCAACATTCCGCCAAACGCCAATAAACAGGAGCGCGGCGTCCAGAATCATTTCTCCTTCGCCGTTGAAAAAATCCAACCCGCCGCTGCGCGCCTCCGCAGTAACGGCCTCAAGTCCACCGACCAGCCCGAGATCGGCCGCGACGGCAAATGGTCTTACGACATCTACGATCCCGACCTGACCCGCATCGAATTCATGGAATTCAAGCCCGCGCAAGCGCCCTGCTGCAATCCCTACACCGGTCCTCAGCCCAAACCATGAACCGCCCTTTGTCGCGCCGCGATGTCAATCCATGTCTTCTGAGAAATCGGCGCATGGATTCATCTGCCTTGACCCAGGCGTCTCCGCGTCCTCTGCGCCTCCTCTGTGCTCTCTGCGTTAAGCTTTTTTTCCTCCTTTCTTCCTTCCTCTCCTACTCCCCAGCCTCGCGTGCGCAAGATCTCGACAAACCAGTCCAATCCATCAACGAGGAAATCACCGCCTTTGCCTACGCCCCCGACGGCCGCATCGTCTTTTCCGTCAACCGCAACCTCAAAACCAAACTCTACGACCTCGAACACGACGACATCTGGATTCAGGACGCTGGCGGCAAGCGCCGCCGCATTTTCGAAGGCCAGAAATTCACGCGCGGCAACCAGCCGTTCAGCTACATCGTCGACTCTTTTCGCTGGTCGCCCAACGGCCGCATGCTCCTCACCGAACTTTTCACCACCGCCGTCGTTGACGACTCCGGCAAAACGCAGGATTCCTCTCAAACGCTTCTCCTCGAGGACAACGGAAAAGAGATTCGCATCGCCAAGGGCGACAGCCTCATCCTCGATGCCGCCGACTCCTTCTGGCTTCCCGACGGCGGCACCATCGGCTACCTCTCGGAATCCGTGAAGCCCCGCCAGCTTTTCTCCCTCAAGTTCACGCGCATCTCGCTCGGCGTGCTTCCCTCCGTTTACGAAGGCCGCACCTTTCGAGACCTTGTTCCTCTTTCTGGGACGAGTTCCGCCATCGCCATCGAGCAGGACCATTCGCAAACCGGTCCCTCACGCCTCCAGCGTCTTGACCTCTTGAGCGACGATGAAATGGAGCTTGCGACTCTCGACGGCTATGGAGGCGGCCTCAGCGTTTCTCCGTCCGGCAAGAAAGTGGCCTACTTCCTCGACAAGGAAATTCTCGAAGTACGGGACCTCGTTTCCCCCGACCATCTCGCGCGACTTCGCGTTGGCCTCGGCGTCATTCGCTGGTCGCCCGACGAATCGCGCATCCTCCTCAAACGCGCCATCGAGAAAAAATCCGGCGGCCTCGTCTGGATCAATCTCCCGCCCCTAAGCCCATCCTCGAAGGGCCAGGAAATTCCAATTTCTCAGCCGCAGGCCATCCCCATCCTCCACGGGCTCACCTTACGCGACTTCGCCATCTCCCCCGACGGCCGCTTCCTCGCCGTCGTAATCACCGGCAAACGCAACCTCCTCGTCTTCCCCCTCCCCGCTAAAGCGAATTGACCACCGTCTCTCCGTGACCTCTGTGCCCTCATCTCCGTGAACTCTGTGTTGCCTCTTTCTCTTTTCTCTCCCGGTTCGCGATTCGTCACAAAACAAAAAGACCCGCGCAGAATCCCCGCGCGGGCCATCCCCAAAATCTCAATTGCAACTCCTACTGCGCAAATCGCTTGAAAAAACTCTCCGATTTCCACGCCGGCCTCTGCGTTTCGTCCGCGACTCGCAACGCCAGCTTCTCCAAAATCGCGTTGAACTGTGCCGCTGCCGCCAACTCCACCGGCTGACTTAAATCATCCGCCGGCCCGTGGTATCGCTCCTTGTACCAATCATTGAATTTTTTCTCTTCCGGCGTTCCCGGCACCCACCCAAATTTGAACGCCAGCGCCGGCACGCCTTTTCGAATAAAGCTGTATTGATCGCTTCGAATGAACCGGTTGTGATCCGGCTGCTTGTCCGCCTGCACCTGCACGCCCGCCGCCTCGCAAACCGCGCGCACATCCTCCCCCAGCGTCGATTCGTTTAGCCCCTGCACCTCCAGATACTTCAGAGGAAACAGCGGCAAGAACATGTCCATATTCAAATCCGCCACAATGCCTGTCCTGTCCACGGTCGGATGCTCCGCGAAATATCGCGATCCCAACAGCCCTTTCTCTTCCCCCGTCACTGCCAAAAATAAAATCGACCGCTTCGGTTTTGCTCCCGACTCTTTGATTCCGCGCGCAATTTCAATCAACGACGCAATCCCCGACGCATCGTCCATCGCTCCGTTGTAAATCTTGTCGCCGTTCACCGGCTCTCCGATTCCCAGATGATCCAGGTGCGCGCTCACCACCACGTACTCCTTGCTCAACTTCGCATCGCTCCCCGGCAACACTCCCACAATATTTTCCGACTTCGTCTCCGACGTCTTCACCTTCACTCGCGCCCGGATCATTACCGCCAACGGGAATCGCGGCAAGGGCTTGTCAGCGTTCATTGCATCCAGCACTTCCTGAAAAGTGTGCCCGCTTCCCGCGAAAAGGTTTTCCGCATGCGCCGGATTGAACACCATCGAGATCGGCAAACTCGGTTCTCCCGCAACGCCGAGATCACTCAGCTCCATCCGCGGCTCCAGACGCGCGCCCGCCGTCCGCGACCACGGCACTTCCGCGGCTTTGGGATTTGGAATTGTTCCCGTCCCAATCGCTCCGCTTTTCTTCAGCGCTTTCAGGCGCTCGTCTCGCGACTGGTAGTGCGCCTTGATCTCCGTCGGCATGCTGGCAGGGCCGCCAGTGATGTAAATGACGAACTTCCCTCTTGTATCCAGGCCCGCAAAATCGTCGTACTTCAGTTCCGGTACGCTCACGCCATAACCGGCAAACACCGCTGGCGCCGTGATCGTCGCGTCGCCGTCAGCATGGGGATTGAAAAACGCATCCTCTCCCAGTTTGAGTTGTTGCGTCTTGGTTTCTAGCGTCAGCGCGATCGAGGACTCGCTCTCATCGGTCTGCGCGACCTGGAATCGCACCGGATGAGCGTAACCGTCCGTCCCCGCTGGTTGCAGTCCGGCACTCTTGAATTCCTTCGTGACGTACGCCGCGGCCATCTCATATCCAGCGCTGCCCGTGTCGCGCCCCTCCAGCTTGTCGTCCGCCAAGTATTGCACGTGGGCCCACCAGCGCTTTCCCAGCGCCTCCCAATCCGGCGTTGCCGCCATCGCTGCCGGCGCGCCGAATATACTCAAACACACACACAACTTTCCGATCCGCTTCATGGGCTTCTCCTCAATAAAATAGCGATGCAAATGGTATCAAAACTCAGGAATTCAGTTGCCGTAATCTTTTGCGATGTTCAACCAGAATGCAGGCATCTTCAACGACCGTAAGCCCTGCCGCGCGCGCCTTCTCCGCCGCCACTTCATGCTCAATGCCCTGCTGCATCCACACCACTTTGGCGCCGATTCGAATCGCGCTGTCCACCACCCGCGCCACTTCCTCCGCTCGCCGGAAAATATTCACGATCTCGATTTTCTCCGACACGTCTTCCAGCCGCGCGTAGCTTTTCTCTCCCAGCACTTCCCGCTCGTTCGGATTCACCGGAATCATCCGGTATCCTTGGCCCTGCATGTATTCTGTCACGCCATAGCTCGGCCGCATCGGATTCGACGACAATCCAACCACCGCAATGGTTTTGTTTTTTTTCAGAAGATCAAGAATCGGGTCAGCGCCGCCCGCCTCTCCATCCGGCACCAGGATCCTCATCGGGTGGCGAGTGCGCTCTTAAACTTGTGCAGCACCAGCACACGCGCGAACGCAGATAAGCATTTGTCGTTTTCATCCGCCGTCCCGATCGAAATGCGCAGCGCATCCGGAAATCCCATCCAACCGAGCGGCCGCACAATGACGCCCATCTGCAGCAGAACCTCGCTCACTTCCTTTGCTTCCGACCCAATGTTGATAAATACGAAATTGGCCTCGCTTTGCACTGGGCGAAAACCCATTTCTCCTAAACCCGCACTCAACCGCGCGCGCTCGGTCGCATTCGTCTCAATGCACCGCGCCACGTGTTCCGCGTCATCCAGCGCCGCCAACGCCGCTGCCTGCGCCACTCCCGAAGTATTGAACGGCGTCTTCAGCTTGTTCATGGCGGAAAGCAGCGGGGTCGTTCCAATCGCATACCCAATCCGCAGCCCCGCCAGCCCGTACACCTTCGAAAACGTCCGCAAGATCAGCATGTTCTTCCGCGCGCGGTAGGCCGTCACCGAATCTCGCAACCCTACACTCGCCGCATAATGGATGTACGCTTCATCCAGCACCACCAGCACGCCGTCCGGCACCTTCGCCAAAAACTCCTCGAACTCTTTTCCTGAGAACGCCGTGCCTGTTGGATTGTTCGGATTCGCCAGATAAATCACCCGCGTCTTCGGCGTAATCCCTTTCGCCATGGCTTCCAGATCGAACGCGAAGTTTTTCTGCCGCACCAGCACCAACTCCGCGCCGCTCGCGCGAATCGCCACCGAAAACGGCGCGTAGCTTCCCTCCGATGTCAGTCCTTGCAGCCCCGCCCGCAGCAGCACCCGCGCCGCAAGATCGATAATTTCGCTCGATCCCAGCCCAATAAATATCTCTTCCGGCGAGACTCCATTGAGCGCCGCCAAAGCCTCGCGCAACCGGTGTGACCCGCCATCCGGATAGCGATTCGAATCCGCCAGTACCGCGCGCGCCGCTGCGATCCCCTTCGGCGAAGGCCCCAGCGGATTCTCGTTCGAAGCGAGCTTCACCGCATGAATCTTCAGCTCGCGCTCCACTTCTTCGATCGGTTTTCCTGGAATGTAAACGGGTAATCCGCGAAGGTAATCCGGTATCAGTTCTTCAATCGTGCGTATCATCTCTTCTAGTCTACTTCGCCTCTCGGCCCGCAGCCAATCCTTCGCAGCCGTATGGTGGCTATTCTCTCACTGTAGTGGCCGGTCTGTAGACCGGTGCTTTTCTTCTTGCAGCTTTTTTAGCTCTTCCACTTCCCGCTTCGTCAGCGCCCGAAATTTTCCCGGCCCCACATCCAAAACAAGCGGCCCCAGCTGCACCCGCTTGATCTTCTCTACATTGAATCCCACGCGTTGAAACATGCGCCGAATCTGCCGGTTGCGCCCCTCGATCAGGATCACCTCATACCAGGGATTCGCCGCATCCTCGACGAGCCGAATCTTCGCCGGCGACGTCTTCACCCTCCGCCCATTTTCCAATTCAATTGTCACGCCCGCTCGCAATCGTTCGATGTCCCGCTCCTCCGGCTTCCCGCTGACCTTCACCAGATACGTCTTCGGCACATGCGACCCCGCCTTCATCAATTTCTGCGCCAGCCCCCCATCATTCGTCATCAACAGCAATCCTTCGCTGGCATAATCCAGCCGCCCCACCGGATAAACCCGCTCCGGACAATTCTTCATCAGCTCCATCACCGTCTGTCGCCCCTCCGGATCGCTGACCGTAGTCACATAGCCGTTCGGCTTGTACAGCATGAAATACTGAAGCCGCTCCCGGCTCGCGAGCGGCTTCCCATCCACGCAAATCACATCCGTTTCCGGATCAGCCTTCATGCCTTGTTCCACCACCACCGCGCCGTTAAGAGTCACGCGCCCCGCTGCAATGATCTCCTCCGCTTTGCGCCGCGACGCAACTCCGCAAGCCGCCATGATTTTCTGTAATCTTTCGGATGCCATTTGCTGTGAATTCTTCCTTGGAGTGCGGGAGCTTGCTCCCGCTTTTCCGTCAGCCCAGCCGCTTGGAGCGATAACGAGTGGCCCCAGCGCTAAGAAAGTGGCTAAGCGGGAATCTGTGCTGCCTTGGCGACGTCCTCGCCCGCCACCAGCAAAAATTCATTCTTCGCCCCAGCGATGCGCTTTTGCCGGTACGGCCTGTACTCTGCGCTTTCATAAAACGCCATCGCCTTTTCCTTCGAGGGCCATTCCACGATCACCAACATCGGCGGCGCCTTTCTCTGACCCTCTACTCTCTCCACCAGCGGCGTGCGCGACAGATACCGCCCGCCCCACCGCTCCACCATCCCCGTAACATTCCGGACGTAATCCGGAACCCAGCTCTGGTCCGTAACCTCGACTTCTCCAATAAAGTAATACTTCACCTGGAATCCCTCCGTTGTAGTGGCCGGTCTTCAGACCGGTGCTTTCCTCTTTTCTATTTTCTATTTTCCCTTTTCTATTTTCTCTGCTCTGCGCCTTCTGCGGTCCATCCCGGCTTCTTTCTTTTTTTCGTTCTCCACCTTTCCCAACTTCTCCGCTTCCCTCTGCTCAATCAACCGGTATCTCCCACGCGGTATTCCCTCTACCGACAGCGGCCCCAACCCAATCCGCTTCAATTTCTCCACCGGATGATTCTCTTTAACCAGCACCCGCCGCATCGCTTCCTTCTTCGAATCCCGCATCCGCACTTCATACCAGAAATTCGCCGCCCGCCCCCGCGAAGCATCCGGCTGCCGCACCGTTTGCATGCGCACTCCAATCTCTTTCCCCAGTCGTTCCAGGTCCGGCAGCGTCAGCATCCCCTTGATCTTGACGTGGTAAACCTGCTCCAACTGCGCCCAGTTCTTCAGTATCTGCGCCGCCAGGCCGCCGTCATTCGTCAAAAACACCAGCCCCGAAGCCGCATACTCCAGATTTCCCACCGGATACACTCGTTCCGGCAATCCCCGTAAGAAATTCCGCAGCGTCTTCCGCCCCTCCGGATCCGCCATCGCCGAAACCACTTCCGGCGGTTTGTTCAGCAAAATGTAAACGCGCCGCCCCTCTTTCGAATCGACAACTTTCCCCGCCGCCTCAATCCGGTCCTTCGCCGCATCCGCCTTCGTTCCCAGCTCCTTCACCACCCGCCCGTTCACTTTCACCTGTCCGCTAAGGATCAGCAGCTCCGCATGCCGCCGCGAAGCAATCCCCGCCCGCGCAATAATCTTCTGCAGTCTCTCTTCCATTTTTCCTTTTTGTCTTTTCCGCGTCTTTATTTCTTGGCTTTTATGTAGGAGCCGGGCTTGCCGCGCCCGTCCATATTGAAGCGTTTACCCTTAAATCTTGAACATTGCGCTACGCGGCTTCCGCATTCCGATCGAGGCCGCACCCACAACTGCGTAAGACAAGCAGTTACTGAGACCAATCGTGAACCACACGAGCACGGCGTCTGGTATTGGCAACTCACCCCCCGCGACGGCCAAGATGAACACGAAATATCCCGGACAAATTACAAGAGACGCCAATGACATCCAAGCCGCTGCCTGACTCTTCGCGAGGAAATCTGTCTTAAAGAACATGCAGAAAACAGCCGCGACCGCCAAGCCCACAGCGGCAAAACGAAGGATGGTGCGCCAATCTCTACTCATAACATTTTGGTTTCAGCGCAAGCGATTCCCTTCTCTGTGACCTCTGTGCTCCGTTCTCTGCGATCTCTGCGTTACGTCTTTTCCTACTCGCCTGCTGCAGTAGACTTCACTGTCGGCGGGTCTTCATCCAGTTGCCCCGAAGGCATTCCTTCGGAGGTTGCCAGCGCCTCGTGTTTACGTTCTGCTTCTGCCTCGGCTAGCTCTTCCCCAACGTGCGCAATAGCTTCCGAGGGAGTTTCATGCGAATGATCACGTATCGCTGACTCATCCACCGGCGCAAACCCTTCATCGCTTCCCAGCGCCTCCCGAGCCAGCGCCTCAAACTCCTTCAAGCTCGGCAGCTCCTCCAGATCGCTCAGCCCAAACCGCATCAAGAATTCCTTCGACGTCTTGTACAAAATCGGCCGCCCCATTACTTCCTTCCGCCCCGCCGTCGTAATCAAGTGCTTGTCCAGCAGCGTCCCGATTACTCCCGCCGTATTCACCCCGCGGATCTCCGAAATTTCCGGCGACGTCACCGGCTGCTTATACGCAATCACCGCCAGCGTCTCCAGCGCCGGCATCGACAACCTCAGCGGCGGCCGCAAACTCTTGATAAATCTCCGCACCACATCATGCTGCTGCGGCTTCGTATACAATTTGTAACCGCCTGCGACCGCGCGAATTTCAATCCCGCGCTCTTCCCCCGTGTAACTCGCCACCAGTTCATCCAGCGACGCCTGTACCGCCAATTTCTCTTCGCCCAGCGCCTTTGCCAGTTGCTCAATCGTAGCCGGCTCATCCGCCGCATAAATTATCGCTTCGAGTGCCGCTCTTCTCTCTTCGTTTGTCATAATCTTCTTCTTCGTAGTGACCGGTCTTCAGACCGGTTCTTTTCTTCCATGTGAACTCTGTGCCCTCTGCGCCCGCTGTGTTAGAAACTCTTTCTTTTTTCTCTGATCTCTTCTTACCGATACTCTTCGTCTATCTGCTTAATCCCGCCCGCCTCATCAAACACCAGATCAAACATTTTATGCTTCCGCACTAAAATCTCACCAAACTGCTTCTCCTGTACGAGCGCCACCGCCTGCAGTTTCACCATTTCGAGCACCGCCAGGAACGCCACGATCATCGCGTGCCGCGAAGGGCAAGCCTCAAAAAACTGCATCAAATTCACCGAATTATCCGCGCTAGCCAGAATCTGCGCCCGGATCTGCGCGATCATCTGTGCCACGGTAAACTCTTCGTGCCGCAACTCAATCCGCGAAACTTCTTTCCGCCGCTCCAGCACTTGCTGAAAAACTTTTACCAAATCCACCAGCGAAACCACCAGGTCGCCTTCGGTCCCTTCGTCGTTATAAAGCGACTTGTCCGGCTTCGACCAAACATTCTCTTCAATCTGCTGCTTCTGATACAAAAGTTGAGCTGCGTTTTTGAATTTCTCGTGTTCCACAAGCCGTTGCACCAACTCCGCCCGCGGGTCTCCTGCCGCCTCTTCCGGCCCCGCCAAAGGATCCGGTGGCAGCAGCATCTTCGATTTGATATAAATCAGCGTCGCCGCCATATAAATAAATTCCGCCGATACGTCCACGTCGAGTTCTTCCAGCTTGTGCAAGTAATCCAAGTATTGCGCGGTAATCGTGGAGATCTGGATGTCGTGGATGCTCATTTTTTGCTGCCGGATCAAATCGAGCAGCAAGTCCAACGGCCCCTCATACATCGGTATATTTATTTTGTACGGCGTTGCCATTCGTTCCTTCTTCTCTCTTTTCTTGCCCTTGTCGGGCCCGCCTTCTGAGGCAAGCCGCTCTTCTCTGTGCCCTCTGTGTTCTCTGCGGCCTCTGCGTTAATTCCTATCTTTTTGTCTTATGCCTTGACCGCCGGCCCACCAATCTCTTCCCTCTTTGTCCCCCACCCAAACACCGCTTCCCTCACTCGCTCCATCGTACCTTGCGCCACTGCGCGCGCCTTGTTCGAACCGGCGTCCAAAATCTCGAGCGCGCCCTGCGGGTCATTTTCCCACGTCACTCTTCGCTCGCGCACCGGGGCGATCCACTTGATCAAATTCTCCGCCATGGCGGCTTTGCATTCGATGCAGCCGATCCCTGCCGTCGTGCACCCTTGCCGCACCCATTCCAGACGCCCCGGTTCTTCCGCCGAGAACAGTTTATGCCAGTCATACACCGGGCACACATCCGGATTTCCCGGATCCGTCCGCCGCTTCCGCGCCGGGTCCGTCACCATCACCTTCGTCTTCGCCCGTATGTCCGCATCCGTCTCACTCAGCGTGATCGCATTCCCATAACTCTTCGACATCTTCCGCCCATCGAGCCCCGGTATCCTCGGCGTCTTCGTCAGCATTACATCTGGCTCGCTCAACCTTGGCTTGTACCTAACAAACTGGGTGACAGCGGGCCATTTCGCTAAAACATTTTGAAAGCCGGCGGCGGCGATTTCGTGCCGTATGACCAGGCTGAGGTTGTGCCGGACTCGCCTTTCCGTCTCAACGCCCGGCACACGATCCTTGAGCACGCCAACCCACGGATGAGTACCGCCTATATTCTCGACCGACATCAGTAGTGGCTCGAAATCGCTGTTAGGCATTTCCATCAACGCGTCCAAGTCAATTTCGACTCCAACGAAAGAGTTGAATCTCCTGACGATTTCGCGGCTCAACTCCACATGCGAAACCTGATCTTCTCCTACCGGCACGTAGAGATGCGCACCTTCTTTGCTGTAAATCACAATGTCTGCGCATTGCAGAATGGGATAGCCCAAGAACCCGTAGTTGTGCAGGTCCTTATCCTTGACGTTCTCCAGGGCCTCTTTATACGTTGGCACGCGCTCCAGCCAGCCTAGCGGCGTCACCATGGACAACAGCAAATGCAACTCCGCATGCTCTGGAATCACCGACTGCTGAAATATCACGCTCTTCGCCGGATCCAGCCCCGCCGCCAAATAATCCATCATGATCTGCAGCGTATTCTCTGCCACCGCCGACGTGTCCGCGTAATCGCTCGTCAGCGCATGCCAATCCGCAATAAAGTAAAAGCAGTCGTAGGCAGGATCGTTTTGCAACCGCACCCAATTCTGAAGCGCGCCAAAATAATGCCCAATGTGCAGGCGTCCCGTCGGCCGCATCCCGCTCAGCACCCTCGCTCTATTCCCTTTATCCCCGGTGGTCACCCATACTCCCGCGTGCTCTGAGTCTTATGTTGCCTAAGAGGGCGCAGCAATGGTGCGCCCCTACAACTCCTCTTCTCGGCGACAGAGCCGGGCTAAAGCCCGGCCGCTACAACTGAACTGGCCTTCCCCAGCAGCTCTCGCGCAATAATCATGCGCTGCACTTCGCTGGTGCCCTCGTAAATGGTGATTACGCGGGCGTCGCGGTACATGCGCTCGACGTCCGTCTCGCGTGAGTACCCCACGCTGCCGTGGACTTGCACTGCTTTGTACACCACGCGGTTCACCATTTCGCTGGCGTAGAGCTTGGCTTTCGAAGCGCTTGCACCCATCTTCGACGGATGCGCGTCCTTCAACCAGGCCGCGTAATACGTCAAGCCGCGCGCCGCCTCAATTTCCGTCTGCATGTCCGCAATCATCCACTGAATGGCCTGGAAATCCGCAATCTTCTTCCCAAACGCACCGCGCTGCTTGGCATACTTCACCGTCTCTTCCAGCGCCCCTTGCGCCAGCCCGACGGCCTGCGCCGCGATCCCAATCCGCCCGCCATCCAGGGCACTAAGCGCAATCTTCAACCCCTGCCCTTCTTCGCCCAACCGGTTCTCCACAGGCACCACGCAATCATTTAGCAGAATCTCGACCGATGGCGACGAGCGCTGCCCCATCTTGTCCTCATGCCGCCCCGCGCGAAACCCGGCGAATCCCGGCTCGACGAGAAACGCGCTGATTCCCTTCCCGCCCGCCTCGGGATCGGTCTTGGCAAACACCAGCAGCACCCCGGCAACGCTGCCGTTGGTCACCCAGGTCTTCGTCCCGTTGAGTTTGTAGCCATCGCCCGTTCGAACGGCGCGCGCCTGGATCCCCGCCGCATCGGAACCCGCGGCCGGCTCCGTCAGGCAAAACGCACCCAGCGTTTCTCCCGTGGCCATGCGCCGCAAATATTTTTTCTTCTGCGTCTCCGTGCCAAACATCAAAAGCGGCACTTGCACCGCCGAATTCGTCACGCCGAGTGCCGTAGACATCGCCGTAAACACGCGCGCCACTTCTTCCAGCATCAGCACATACGAAATCGTGTCCAGTCCCGGCCCGCCCCACTCTTCCGGCATCAGCATGCCGCAGCAGCCCATCTCGCCGAGTTTCTGGATGGCCTCCGCCGGAAATTTTTCCGCCTTCTCCATCTCCTTCACGGACGGGCGCACCTCCGCCTCCATGAATTGGCGGACCGTATCGCGAATCAGTTTTTGGTGGTCGTTAAGCGAAAAATCCATCGTGTCGTCGGCCGCTTCGCGGCCGCACAAAAGACAGCACGCGCCAAGCGCTTTGCGCTTGCCAGAAATGGGGTACGCACGATGCTAGCACAGCCCCGCAGCAAGCAGAAGAAGGGGCGGCCAGGGGTAGTGGGTCAGTTTCCGGTGAGTCCGCTTAGTGGGACTTGCCGGGAGAGCATGATAGATTCACGCTGGGTACTGTCATGCGAGGCTTGCTTGTTTCCTCTTGCAATTGAGGTGAGAACAGTATGAGAGTCGTTTCACGCGCAGTTGCCATTGGTTTGTCAGTTGTTCTGCTGTGTTCCAGTATACAAGGTCAGTCGAAGTCCGCTTCCAATGCCGAGCTAGAACAACTGAAGTCTCAACTCCAGAACATCCGTCAGGGGTTCCCCGGGGACATGGCCGTATATGTGAAAAACTTGAAGAACGGGGAAGAAATTGCCCTGGATGCTGATTCAATTTACGAGACATTCAGTGTCATCAAAATTGCCATTATGGCGGAAGTCCTGCGTCAGGCCGAAGCTGGAAAATTTTCCTTGAACGATCGTATTACCCTAAGGGCAGCGAACGAACGCCTCCCATCTGGCGTGCTCTACACCATGCAGCCTGGCCTGAACCCGACGATCCGCGATCTCATCACGCTGATGATTATTATCAGCGACAACGCTGCCACTGACCTGCTCGCCGACAAAGTGGGGCGCGTCAATGTAACCAGTTATATGCACGAACTCGGCCTGAAGGACACATCGATCAAGTTCTCTGACTTAGATTGGGACCGCACCTGGTTGGGAACACTCGATCCGAACTACAAGAATGCGAGCGGGGACAAAACCATCGAATTTCCATTCAACAAGTTTTCCGAAGCACAAGTCCAGGCCGCATTCAACCAAACCATCTACAATGCAGGCATCTACTTTGGCCACAGCACTGCGCGTGAAATCGGTCACCTGCTTGAAATGATTCAACAGAACAAGCTCGTATCCAAACCCTCCAGCGAATTCATGCTCGCTACCTTGGAGAAACAACAAGTCAACAATCGCTTCCCCAAATACCTCCGCGACGTGCTCGTCGCGCACAAAACTGGGGATGGCCAACCTTTCATCGCCAATGACGCGGGCATCCTCTTCGTTAAGAACCAGCCTGTTGTGTTGGTCGTTTTCACCGGGCACCACCGCGGCGAAACTGAGCCACTACACGATACAGTTGCCCGCATCGCTGCGTTGGTATCGGAGCACTACGGTGCACAATTGTCTCCGGACTACAAACCACAGTAGTTCATTGCTGCAATGTATGGCACGGTTCAGCGGCAAGGTTGTCCGTCCCTGCTGAGAGCTTTAACTCCAGATTAAGGCGCTTAACGCCGGGTGGCCGCGCCTTAATTCCGAAAAAAGCCTTTGGGTGGCCCATCCTTGCGGGTTTTACATCTCCGCCCCATCCCGCTGCTCTCGCGGGATGAACGGTGGGGTCTTTCTTTTTTCTCCCCTTTTCTGATTTCTAGTTTCCAATTTCTAGTTTGCAGTTGGCGTCTGGCTCGTCATCAAGGACGCCGAGCCGCGCAGCGCGCGGATTGTCGACGAGGTCCCAAATGATTGTCTGCCCCGTGGTCGTCGGCAGCGGAAAACGGTTCTTCCCAGATGGTGTGCGGCTGAACCTCAAGCTAGTCGAGGAGCGATGCTTCCGTAAGGGCGTGAAAGAGGGATGGTACAGGGCTGGGGTAAGCACTATTCCTTCTGCAATGAAAGGAACGTTTTTTCGCAGATGGATGCCAGGATTGACGCGATCCTTAGAGATCTCATCGGCTTACCGCTATGAGACCGCGCGCGCCGACGCTAAGGCACGGAGGCGTCTGCTCGGTGTGCCGCTACTGGATGACCTGGTAGCAAGCTCGTTCGTATGGCCTGTTCGCCAAGCCTTATCCAAAAGGAGCGAGACGCGCCCCTCTCAGGTCGGAACCGCTTCCCGGGCACTGACGTTAAGTTCCAAGACAAGAAATATTCTCTCGTCAAAGACGATGAATTTCAGGCATTTCATAAATTCATAACTACCCGAAAGAACCGGAAGTCTGTTTATCAGGTGTCCGCAACACTAGAAGGAACGTTTTTTTGCAGGCAGAACAGAGAAAGATTCGCGGGGGCAACAGGCGCTCCCGGTTACGGACACTTGGGCTGTTGTCATCTCTTCATCATTCATCGAGTAAGTGAAATGGCAGCACAGAAGAAACCTACAACTTGAACAATTCGCGTAGGCGTTTGGTTTGCGCGCGGCTGACGGGGATTTCAGTGGCCTTCTTGTCGTTCATTTTTAGCATGTAGCCGGATTTGAACCACGGCACAACTTCTTTGATGTGGTGAATGTTCACCAGGTAGGAGCGGTGCGGGCGCCAGAAGGATTCGGAATCGAGCGCGGCATTTAGTTCTTCGAGCGTGCGATAGTTTGAGATGCCTTCAGTGTCCTTGGCGGTTACGGAAATCACGCCATCCTGGATCGAAGCAAAAACCAGATCTTCGGCGCCCACCAGCAACAACCGCTGCTGCGATTTCACCAGCAGCTTCACCGGCGGCGCGGAACCCTGTTTTCCAGTGCCTAGCTGGAGCACCAATTGTTCCAGCCGGTCGGTCGGGCTGGTGTGCGTCTCGATCTCCTTCCGCGCGCGCTGGATGGCTTTCGAAATGCGCGCCTTGTCGAAAGGTTTTAAAACGTAGTCCACTGCGTTTACGTCGAACGCTTGCACGGCGTAATGATCGAAGGCCGTCGCAAAAACCACGTGCGGAACTTTCATCTTTCGCTCAACCAGTTTCTTCAAAACGCCGAATCCATCGAGCCCCGGCATCTGCACATCCAAAAAAACAAGGTCCGGCGAGTGCTCCTTGATCAGCGAAACGGCTTCCACGCCGTTCTTTCCCTGGCCGATCACATTGATCTCCGGAAAGCCTTTCAACAAGAACGCCAGCTCGTCCCGCGCGGGCTTCTCGTCATCCACGATGATGGTGTTGATAGGCATTTGTGTACCAGCGCCGAGTATAGGCGCACGACGAACCCCAAGCAAACCGGATGACTCCCGCGGAGGCGCTGGCGAATTTCCTTTTTCCCGGTATCATGTCCCACTGGCCGCAGCGAGAAGGAACATTCAAATGAAAAAATCGTCACCGAAGCCGCACTTGAAAAAAGCCAAAGTCCTGAGCAGCAAAACTGTCTACGAGGGGCCGGTCTTCGGAATCCGCCGCGACGAAGTCATCGAGCCCAGCGGCGTGCGTACCACGCGTGAAGTCATCACCCATCCCGGCTCCGTCGTCGTTCTCCCTGTTCTTCCTGACGGACGCATCCTGCTGATCCAGCAATACCGGCACGCGGCCCACCAGTATCTCTGGGAGCTGG
Source organism: Candidatus Acidiferrum sp. (assembly GCA_036522195.1). Lineage (GTDB taxonomy): Bacteria > Acidobacteriota > Terriglobia > Acidiferrales > UBA7541 > Acidiferrum. Next base: position 29,390 of record DATDGF010000076.1, read on the forward strand.
TCGCCGGCCGGATTGACACCGGCGAGAGTCCTCGCGAGGCGGCCGCCCGAGAATTGATCGAGGAAACAGGCTACCGCGCAAAGTCCCTAAGGGTTTTCCTGTATATGTTCCCCACCCCGGGTTTCCTGGAAGAAAAAATGTACATTCTCCTGGCGAAAGGGCTCACTGCCGGCGAGGCGGAACCCGAGGAAGACGAGAAAATAATTTCCCGCGCCTATAACCGCAAGAAATTAGAAGAGATGATTCGGACAGGAAAACTCCGCGACGCAAAATCCGTAGCCGGAATTCTATTTTATTTTCGTTTCCTTGCTCCAGAGCAACGACACAAAATCTGAAATCCGCTTGAATCGTTTTTGTACAGGTATAACTGCGACCTGATGGTTGCTATAAAAGAATAATGTTCTATTGACTCGAACTTTGATTCTGGTACACTCCGCGCAATTTGTACTCACACGGGTTCGGGACTGTGTGCTCGATTCAGTTCGGTATAACTTCTAACGCCTGTCAGGAGGCACTCGAATTGCAAGGCACTGTCAAGTGGTTCAATAATTCCAAGGGGTATGGCTTCATTGGGCGCGATGATGGTCCAGACGTTTTCGTACACTATTCTGCCATCTCTGGAGATGGCTACCGCACTTTGCAGGAAGGGGACACGGTGCAGTTCGAAATTGTCCAGGGACCCAAAGGCCCCCAGGCAGCCGAAGTCTCCAAAGCAGGTGGTTAAGCCGTAAAGCCATCATTCGGCCGGCAGGGAGCGCCCCTCTGCCGGCCATTTTTTTTGAATATAGATAAATTTTAGTTAGTAGCCGGAGCCCTGGCCGACGTTTAGCCCCGCATAAACTCGCATGGGACGGTGAAGGAGACGTTTCCCCGCGCTTCTGCATCCTCTACCCCCTCTATTTCCTTTACCTCATTTACCTCCCGCTGCCGGGCTTGTAATATCGTCCCATCATGGACAACAAACATATCGCCCGCCTCCTGCGCGAGACCGCTCAACTCCTGGAAATCGATGGCGCCATCATCGGCCGCTACCGCAGCTACGAGAAGGCCGCTGAACTGATCGACGGCCTGCCGGAGTCGATCGAGGAGATGGTAAAAGATCCGAAGAAATTGAAGGAACTCCCCGGGATCGGCGACGGGATGGCTGCGCATTTGGGGGAAATCGTTGAGACCGGCGACTACGCGCTGCGCAAAAAACTGCTGAAGAAATATCCGGCGACCCTTCTCGATGTGCTGCAACTGCAGTCGCTGGGGCCGAAGAAAGTGGCGTTTCTTTGGTCGAACTTCAAGGCCGGCACGGTGGCGGACGTCGAGCGCATCGCGAAAGAAGGAAAGCTGCGCGATTTGCCCGGGTTCGGCGAAAAAAGCGAACAGAACATTTTGAAAGCTGTGGAGGTCTTCAAGAAATCTTCTGGGCGTTTTCACATTGACGTCGCGGAAGATGCGGCGATCGCGATCGTCGCGCACGTCAGGAAAGCCGGAAAAGCCGTCCATGACGTCACGCCCGCGGGATCGCTCCGCCGTGGCAAGGAAACAGTCGGCGACCTCGATTTGCTGGTTACTCTGGCCGATGGCCACACTTCGCAAAAACATGTCGATGCGCTCGCCAAACATATTCTGGAGTTTCCGGGGATCGACCAGACCCTGGCGCATGGAGAAAACAAAGTCAGCTTCACGCTACAAAACGGCTTGCAGGTGGATGTCCGGCTGCTCGAGAAAGAAAACTTCGGCGCGGCACTTCTTTATTTTACAGGTTCGAAAGAGCACAACGTAACGCTGCGCGGCCGTGCGAACGACATGGGCTACACGCTGAACGAATATGCGCTGGCCACTCTGAAAGTCGAAAAGCGCGTCGCCGGCCGCACCGAAGAAGAGATTTATTCGAAGCTGAAGCTGGACTTCATCCCGCCCGAACTCCGCGAAAATACCGGCGAAATCGCCGCCGCGGAGCATCACAAACTCCCGCACCTGATCACGCTTGCGGATATGAAGGGCGACCTGCAGATGCACAGCACCGCCAGCGACGGGAAAAACTCCATCGAAGAGATGGCCGAAGCCGCGCGGCAGCTCGGCCACCAGTACATCGCCATCACCGATCATTCGAAAGCCGTCACGGTAGCCAACGGCCTCGATGAGAGGCGCATGGCCGCGCATATCAAAAAAATCCACGCCGCAAACGACAAAGGCCTGGGCATTCGTGTGCTGGCGGGCGCCGAAGTGGACATCCTTAAAGACGGCTCACTCGACTATTCCGACGAACTCCTTGCTCAACTCGATGTAGTGGTATGCTCAGTCCATTCCTATTTCAATCTCGATCGCGCCGAGATGACCGAGCGCGTGCTCGTCGCCATCGAAAATCCTTACACCCAGATCATCGCCCATCCCACTGGACGACTTCTGCTCCGCCGCGACGCCATCGACTACGACATGGAAAAGATTTTGGAAGCCTGTGCGAAAAACGGGGTCGCCATGGAGTGCAACTCTTACCCCGACCGCCTCGACCTGAAGGACGTCTACCTGCGCATGTGCAAGGATCGCGGCGTCAAAGTAGTCATCTCCACCGACTCCCACAATACGGCAAACCTCGCTTTCATCCGGTATGGGGTAACCATGGCCCGGCGCGGCTGGCTGGAGAAGCACGACGTGATCAATACCCTGCCCACGGAGCAGTTCCTTGCCGGCCTCCGCCCCAAACTCGGAGCCGCCAAGAGCCCCCAGAAGAAGCATGCCGCGAAGGGGCGGCGATGAGCGGGGTCTTCCTATCGGGGAACATTTCGACCCGCGATGTCGTATCTAGTCTCAGAATGCGATATTTGTATTACGGAGGCTTTTATCCATGATTCTGCTCCCTTATCGCTCCACCGGCCTTCGGCTGGGAATGGTATGTGCGGCCCTTTTGACCGTGGCAGCAACCGCGCCGCGGGTAAAGGCCGAGGAAGTTGTGAAGTCCTACGCGGTCTCGGGGCGGGCCAGCGTGCGTGTGGACACCAATGACGGCAGCGTGCGCGTCACCACGGGGGACAACAAGCAGGTCGAATTTCGCGTGGAGTACCAGGGCTACGAGCTGGGCAAGACCCTGCGAGTGGACTCGCGACAGGACGGCGATAAGGTCGAGTTGACGGCGCGGATTACCGGCCATTGGGGCTTCTCCTGGGGAAAGAACACCCGGGGTTTGCATATCGAGGTGCGGATGCCTCGCGAAGCGGACCTGCAGGTGGAAACAGGCGATGGCTCTGTGCAGGCCGATTCCATCAACGGGAAAGTGAATGTCCACACGGGCGACGGGTCGGTGAAGGCCAATTCTCTCAACGGGCAGATTGATCTCCACACAAACGATGGCAGCATCAACGTGGATACGCTTAAGGGCGACATCCGCTTGAGGACGGGCGATGGGTCGATCGAGGCGCGCGACCTGGATGGCAAGGTCGAGGCGGACTCGGGAGATGGCCACATTCGAATCGTGGGCCGCTTCGACGCGTTGAGTGTAAAGACTGGGGACGGCAGCGTGGACACTCGCGTATTGCCCGGCTCGAAGATGGCGACGAGCTGGTCCGTTCGAACCGGGGACGGCAGCGTGGATATCGTGCTCCCCGCTGATTTCCAGGCCAACATTGAAGCGACGACGGGCGACGGGCACATCAGCCTGGGAATTCCTGTTACGGTGGAAGGCACTTTCAGCAAATCCGAGATTCGAGGCAAGATGAATGGCGGGGGCCAGCCTTTAATGATTCACACTGGTGATGGCTCGATCCGGTTGAGCAAGAGCTGAAAATCACTCCTATAAAGTCCAAGAAGCCTGGGTAGTGAGCACATACTTTTAGTACTTGCTTGTCGTGCATTGCGGCACACTGTTGTCCGTATTCGGCGACTATTCTGCATAGTCGTTTTTGCATAACTCTTTGAAAATAAAGGCTGTTGCTTTTGGCCGTCCGCCTGCAAGTCTCCAGCAAGAATCTTCAGGAGAGGGTCGTGATCGTCTACGCTCTGGTTGGAGCAATCGTGCTGCTTGTAGCCGTAACCATGATCAGTTCGCTGGATACATCCGGCCGGCGAAGGCAGTGATTTGCTTGTAGCTACCGGGCTTTGCAATTCTCGTTGCCCATTCGAATCGTCTGGCCTTCCCGCACGCGCTGCTGTTGGCGCATAATCTTCTTCGAGACCCTCCGGTCATGACGACTGCTCTTTCCATTGCGAAACCGCCGCGGCTGTCCCGCGTTCGCGTATGGACTGTCTTATTCCTCATCTACACGGGAATTTGCGTCAGCGCCGTGGAGTACAGATATCTGGACGATCTTTCCCGGCAGCGTGTGGGGACGTTTGGGACGCGGCTTCTGGAAGAGAGCACCGGCGTTTATTCGGTATTCCTGCTGCTTCCATTTGTATTTCTTTTTGCCCGCTACTATTTGTTCGAATGCGTGGGATGCTTGCGTCGCGTCGCGTTGCACATTTTGGGAGCGATCGTTTTTTCCTTTCTGCATACGACGCTGATGGCGGTCAGCCGGCAGATCCTCGCTCCACCACTGGGCATGGGGCCGTACGACTACGGCATCATGACCTACCGGTATGCGATGGAGTTTTCGAACGACTTTGTGGGCTACACGGTAATCGTGCTGGCTTACTACGCGTTCGAACGCTACCGGTTGTCGCAGGCGGAAAAGCTGGCGGCGGCTGAACTGCAGACAAAACTTGCGCAAGCACAACTGGAGAACCTGCGGCTGCAGTTGCAACCGCATTTTCTGTTCAACACGCTGAACACGATTTCCGCGGTGATGTACGAGGACGTGCGGGCGGCCGACGCGATGATCACACAGCTCAGCGAGTTGCTACGGCTGACGCTGCGCGCCTCGCGGGCGCATGAGATCCCGCTGTCGGAAGAGCTGGAGATCACTCGGCTGTACATGGACCTGATGCAGAAGCGTTTCGAAAAGAAACTACACGTGACGTATTCGATCGATCCGTCGTTGAACAATTCGCTGGTGCCGCAGCTCATCCTGCAGCCGCTGCTGGAAAACTCGCTGCGGCATGGAATGAAGTCCGGAGCTGCGGCCATGGAGCTCTCAGTCTCCGCGCATCGCGAAAACGGCAGCCTGATTCTGCAGGTACTCGACACCGGTGCCGGCCTTGGGGAGCTGGATTCTTCCAGCGTGTTTGGAAGAGGAGTGGGGCTTTCGAATATCCGCGACCGGCTGGCGCAACTTTACGGCGACGGGCAGCAATTTTCGATTGTTAACCGGCCTACCGGCGGAGCGGAAGTGACGCTGCGCGTCCCACTGCATCATTCGAATCAACCGTCGCAAGCCGTCGAATGAGCCCGAAGTCTCCACTTCGAGTCCTGGTGGTGGACGACGAAGCGCCCGCGCGCCGCAAAGTTCTGCGCCTCTTGCGCGAAGAAGAGAACCTGGAGATTGCCGGCGAAGCAGAGAGCGGCGAGGCGGCCGTGGCGGCGATAAAAAAACACCGGCCCGACCTCGTTTTTCTGGATGTACAGATGCCGGGGCTGGACGGGTTTGCGGTGATCCGGGCGCTCGATTCTGCCAAGATTCCCCTCCCAAGGGTCATTTTTATCACCGCGCACGACCGATTCGCGCTGCAGGCGTTCGAAGTGCATGCGTTCGATTACCTCTTGAAACCAGTGAGTGAGCAGCGATTCCGTGAGGCGCTGCAGCGAGCCCGAGCGCAGCACGAGCAATCCACGGATGGTTTCTCGTTGCGGGTCCAGGCCATGCTGGAGCAACTGGAGCGCGAAAAATCATTTCCGGAACGGATTCTAATTGAGGAGGATTCCCGCGCGATCTTTATGGCGGTCAAGGAGATCGCCTGGGTGGAGGCGGACCGGAATTACGTGCTGCTGCACTGCGGAAAAAAAACGCACACACTGCGGAGCACGCTGGATGCGCTGCAGAGTACACTGAATCCAAAGCTATTCGTTCGAATCAATCGAGGAACGGTGGTACGGCTGGAGGCCATTCGCGAGATGCTGCCGTGGTTTCACGGGGAATACAAAGTGGTGCTGCATGACGATACGGAGTTGCGCTGGTCGCGACGGTATGTCACGCAGCGCCCCGAGCTTCTAAAGCCGCGATAAAATTTTTCAATGTGCTCATAAACCGCCCATTGGTCCCTAAAGGGGGCCCGGTCGTCCCTGCACAGTTGCCAAGGGTACGACGTTGCATCCATTCTCTGTCCATGAAATACACAAAACTTTCTTGTCCGCTTCGGTGGATGGTTATCGGATTCTTTTTTCTGTGGCTGGTCGCGCAGGCTCGCGGGCAAGCAAAGCCTGAGGCGGGCTGGGCGAACTATGGCAGCGATGGTGGCGGCACGCGGTATTCTCCGGCGGCGCAGATTGACCGCGGCAATGTTACGCAATTGAAAGTCGCCTGGACCGCGCGGACCGGCGCATTCCCGCACGACGAAGAACTCGACCACAAGGCGGCGTTCGAAGCGACGCCCATTCTGATCGAGGGGAAGCTATTTCTCAGCACGCCCTACGATCAGGTGATGGCTCTGAATCCCGAAACTGGCGCCAGGCTATGGGAATTCGATCCCAATCTGGAGCTGCCGTACGGGGCATCGGAAGTGACTTCGCGGGGCGTGGCCGCGTGGCGCGAACCGACCGCAAAGGCGGGGCAACCCTGTGCTTTGCGGATCTTCATCGGCACACTCGATGCGCGGCTGATTGCACTCGACGGCGCGACTGGAAAACCGTGTGCAGACTTTGGGATCGCTGGCGAAGTGGACCTCACAAATAGCGTAAGACTGCGCGATCCCGGCGACTATCAGGTGACTTCGGCTCCCGCGATTTATAAAGACCTGGTCATCACCGGCTCTTCGATGGGCGACAACCGGGCGGTCACCGTGGAGCGCGGCATTGTTCGAGCGTTCGACGTGCGTACCGGAAAGCTGAGATGGACATGGGATCCGATTGCGCCGTGGGCGTATCAGACGACGCCGCGTACCGGCGCAGGCAATGCCTGGTCAACGCTTTCGGTGGACGCCGAGCGCGATCTGCTTTTCGTTCCGACGGGAAGCGCCAGCCCTGATTACTATGGCGGGATTCGAAAGGGCGACAATAAGTGGGCCAATTCCGTGGTGGCATTGCGCGCAAGCACGGGGGAATTCGTTTGGGGCTTCCAGGTGGTGCATCACGATTTGTGGGATTACGACGTGGCTTCGCAACCCACGTTGTTTACCTGGAAAGACGGTACGCCAGCGATCGCCATCACTACGAAGATGGGCCGCGTTTTTGTTCTGAACCGCTTGACTGGCGCGCCGCTGCTTCCGATTGAGGAACGCCCGGTGCTGAAGAGCGACATTCCAGGGGAAGAGTCCTGGCCGACACAGCCAGCTTCTACGATTTCCGTTGTGCCGGAAAAACTGACGCCAGACGATGCATGGGGAAAGGACGCGAAGGAGCGGCAGTGGTGCGCGGACAAGATCAAGGCCGCGCGATCAGGAGAAATCTTCACGCCACCGAGCTTGCAAGGGACGCTGGTTTATCCGAGCAATGTTGGCGGCGTGAACTGGGGAAGCGCCGCATATGATGCCCAGCGCCATTTGCTGTTCATGGATGCTAACCGGCTGCCAATTTTCGTGAAGCTCATACCGCAAGCGGAGCTGGCGGATGCACGCAAGAACGCCAGCGATTCCGACCGGCTGCACGGTGAATTTGCGCGGCAAACAGGCGCCCCTTACGCGATGTTTCGAACGCCGCTGCTTTCGCCCAGCGGTCTCCCGTGCAACGCGCCGCCGTGGGGAACGGTGGCTGCCGTTGATCTGTTCTCCGGGAAGAAAGTCTGGGATGTGTCGCTCGGAAGTTTCATCCCGGGGATGAATACGGGAACGGTTACCCTGGGAGGGCCGATGGTGACGGCGGGCGGTCTGGTATTCACTGCGGCGGCGGCGGACAATTATTTGCGCGCGTTCGACTCCGATTCCGGGAAGGAGTTGTGGAAGTATGAGTTACCAGCGGGCGGCCAGGCTACACCGATGACATACAGCATTGAGGGCAAACAATATCTGGTGGTCGCCGCCGGCGGCCACGGCAAACTTGGCACCAAACAGGGCGACTATGTGATTGCGTTCACGCTGCCATGAGCGCCGTGCGGTTGAAAAACTTCGGGAACGAAAGTTAATCGGAAGGAATGCCATGGAATGGGAAAAGCCAGAATCCACGGAGATATTACTGGCGTGCGAAATCAGCGGCTACGCGAATGCGGAATTGTCCGCGCCGAGCGGCACGGGTGATCTTCCAAGCTAACGCCGCCAGCGCATTCGAAAGCAGTTCTTCGGAGGCGTGCTAAGGTACAATTCACGGTCAGCTTACATCTGCTGAACGAGAAAATGACCGAAAAACCATCGCAAGGACGCGGGCTGCTGCTCATTGCCGCGTTCAAATTATTGAAGGCTTTCGCGCTGCTCGCGGTGGGCATCGGAGCTCTCAAGCTATTGCATAAAGATGTGGCCGCCAGCATCGAGCACTGGATCGCCGTCTTCCAGGTTGATCCGCACAATCATTTTATTCACAAACTGCTGGAGAAACTGTCGATCATCGATGATCGACGGTTGAAAGAACTGAGCGTGGGGACATTCATCTACGCGGGGATATTTTTCACCGAAGGATTGGGTTTGGCGTTCCGGAAACGCTGGGCCGAGTACTTTACAATCATCACAACTGCTTCCTTCCTGCCGCTCGAACTCTACGAACTCTTCAAACACGCAAGTGTCGGGAGGGTTTTCGCTCTGCTGATCAACCTCGCGGTTGTTGCCTATCTGGTGTACGAGCTTCGCCGGACGAGGGCCCGGCACTGAAAGACGATTATGTTCGCAAGCAGTTGCGAAGCGGCACGAACCAGCACAACGCTGCGACATTGGCAGAAAGCTTTCCGGGGCTCGGCGGTAGAATAGAGATATGCAGCGAAAGGTATTCTGGCTCACTTATGGCGCGTTGGGGCTGGTTGCGGATCTCGCGTTGCCGCTCTGGTGGGCACTCGCGGCGTTGATCCCCATAGGGGTGGTCAGCTGGTGGGTTGCTTATCGGAGCGAGTGGTTCTAGACGGCCATCCCACAGCGGCCAGCGACCGCGATAGTTCAGCATTGATTGACAGCAAAACCGGCTAGGGAATCGTGATCGAATTTCCTTCACGAACGGCCGTGGCCGTTTCCTGACCGCGGAATCTGTAGACCACAATCAAGATCTTGTCCGCGCCTGGAACGGGATCTCCGCCCAACTCGTTGTTACTCACGAGAAGCGTGAGCGCGCCGTCGCGCGACCTGCGCCGCAGCTGCTCGGTCACATCAGCCGTCCTTCCCTGCACGCCATAAAAGCCGCGGATGATCTGCAGGCCATTCGAATCGTCAGGGTAGCGGCCACCAGCGTTTGAGGGGCGATCGTCCCAGTCGTCGCGGCGAACGGCAAACATACGCACGTCCACAAAAGTTACTTCATTAAAGGAGAATTCGCGCTCCTCATTCCTTCTGTTCCTGGCGAAGATGCGCAGCGATTTATCCTTGCCGACGGCCGGATCTCCGCCCATGGTTTGATTGTTGACCGCGACTCGTCCATCCACGCCGCCGCGCGCTATCAAGTCCTTGAGAATGTCGGTAACGTCGCTGCGCTGATTCTTGAAGCCGTAGTCAGCGCGCACGATTTGCCAGGCGTCATCTTGGGCGCCTAGTCCGGCGCTGAAAATAGTTGCGCCGGCGATGAGTACGGCCAAGACAAGCAACAACTGCCCATATCGAATTGAAGACTTCATTTACGATTCCTCCGTCGCGGACGATGGCTCGTCCTTTAACTCACTCTACATCCCCATCGTCTACCTGACAGCGCACAATTAACTTACCCTTGTCCTGAAGGTTCACAGAGACCGAAGAATAGACCTGGACCAACTTTCTGCAGGTTCGTCCTGAAAAATGTCCGGTTTTCGGGTTGCGATTTGCAAATCGCGCGTCCTTCCCTCATCATTACTGTTTTGTTTGGGGATGCAGCGCGCTTCTGCTGCAAGGGCTCTTGTACCAATTCAAATTTCTCTCTCGATCGCGCGGCGATCGTTCATCAAAAGGAGTTGCATGGATAAGCCTTCTAAAATCGCGCCTGCCAAGGGAAAACTTGGAGTTCTGCTGCCGGGCATGGGCGCAGTCAGTACGACGTTTATGGCGGGAGTCGAACTGGTTCGCAAAGGCAAGGCGCAACCGGTGGGATCGCTCACGCAGTTGGGCACCATTCGACTGGGAAAACGCACGGATGGGCGGACGCCGCAGATCAAGGAATTCGTGCCGCTGGCGGAGCTGGAGGATATCGCGTTTGGCGGATGGGACATTTTCAAGGATAACGCGTACCAATCCGCGGCCAACGCCGGAGTGTTGAATCCTCAGGACCTTGAAAAGGTGAAGCCGTTCCTTTCGACGATCAAACCGATGAGAGCGGCGTTCGACCGCGATTTCGTGAAGATGATTGACGGGCCGAACATCAAGAAGGGCAAGAACAAGTACGAGCTGGCGCTGCAGATCAAGGAAGACATCGCGAATTTTCGCAAGACTTCGCGAGCAACGCGGCTGGTGACTTGCTGGTGTGGGTCTACGGAGAGTTTCCTGAAGCCGAGCGAGGTGCATTCGACGCCGGAGAAGTTTGTGGAGGGCATGAAATCGAATTCTCCGGATATCGCGCCGTCGATGCTATACGCGTGGGCGTCGGTGACAAGCGGCGTTCCATACGCCAACGGTGCGCCGAACCTGAGCGTGGATATTCCGGCGATTCAGACGCTGGCGCACGATCACAACGTGGCGATTGCCGGAAAAGACTTCAAGACCGGACAAACGCTGATGAAGACCGTGCTGGCGCCGGCGTTTAAGGCGCGGATGCTCGGGCTGGACGGATGGTTTTCGACCAACATTCTGGGAAATCGAGACGGTGAAGTCCTTGAGGATCCCGGCTCGTTCAAGACGAAGGAAGAATCGAAGTTGAGCGTGCTGGAGTACATCCTGCAGCCGAAATTGTATCCGCAGCTCTACGGGAAGATGTTTCACAAGGTGCGCATCAACTACTATCCGCCGCGCGGAGACAATAAAGAAGGCTGGGACAACATCGACATCTTCGGGTGGCTGGGGTATCCGATGCAGATCAAGGTGGACTTCCTCTGCCGCGATTCGATTCTGGCGGCGCCGATTGTGCTTGATCTCGTTCTGTTCCTGGACCTCGCGCAGCGCGCGGGGATGCGCGGCGTTCAGGAATGGCTCAGCTTTTATTTCAAATCACCGATGACCGCGCCGGGCCTGTACCCCGAGCACGACCTGTTCATTCAATCCATGAAGCTGAAGAACACGCTCCGTTGGATGAAGGGCGAGGATCTGATCACGCACCTCGGCCAGGAGTATTACGACTAAGAAAGTGATCTGAGAACAGAGATCAGAATCTCGCGGTACAGTCCCAGCCTACGTGTGCCATGTATTAGCCAGCGTGGGCTGCAGCGGATTTGGCGTCGACGGCGTCGAGGACGCGGGTGGAGTAAACGAGGGCGGCGCCGGCGTTCATGCCGACGGCGACGCCGAGTGCTTCGGCAATTTCTTCTTTCGAAGCGCCGGCCTTCAGGGCGGCCTCCGTGTGCACCACGATGCAGCCATCGCAATGGGTGGTGATTGCGACGGCCAGAGAGATCAGCTGACGAGTTTTTTCGCCCAGGATACTGGTCTTCGAATTGGCGGCGCTGAGAGTCTGATAGCCGCGAACCGTATCCGGCGAGAGTTTCATCAGCTCGCCGATTCGGGCGCCAAGCTCCTTATGGTATTGATTCCAGTCCAGCATCATGGTTTTCTCTCCTATTTTGCAAAATCAGATTCGGGCGCGATTATACTATCCTGCTGCGTGAGTGTGATATCTTCTCCAGTTCACCCGAGCCTGCCGGGTTGCGGGGCGCGGGTCGCCCGGGGCACATCTCTTCCCTCACGTGACCGTAGCGCAGTCGAATTTATTCCAAGGAGCCGTGTTCATGAAGAGTTCGTATAACGGGAAGGCTGTTCCATCCGAAGGCAAACCGATCGGCTACAGTGGCGGTGAGCTGCAAGTACCAGAGATGCCGATCATTCCGTTCATCGAAGGGGATGGAACGGGGCGGGACATCTGGAAGGCGTCACGGCGCGTGTTCGATGCGGCGGTGGAGCAGGCTTACGGCGGAAAGCGGCGTGTGGCGTGGTTCGAAGTTTTCGCGGGCGAGAAAGCGTTCAACGCCTTTAAAGAGTGGCTGCCGGGCGACACTGTGGATGCGATCCGGGATTTTCGGGTGGCGATTAAGGGGCCGCTGACGACTCCGGTGGGTGGTGGAATCCGTTCCCTAAATGTGGCGCTGCGGCAGATTTTGGATCTGTATTCCTGCGAGCGGCCGGTGCGTTATTTTCAGGGAGTTCCCTCCCCCGTGCGCGAACCGGAGAAGATGAATGTATTTATTTTCCGGGAGAACACCGAGGATGTGTACATCGGCATCGAGTGGAAATCCGGATCGCCGGAGGCGAAGCAACTGCTGGAGTTTTTGAATAACGTGATGTTGAAGGATGGGAAGAAACAGATTCGCTGGGATTCGGGGGTGGGGATCAAGCCAATTTCGCCGACAGGCACGAAGCGACTGGTACGGCGGGCGATCAAGTATGCGCTGGCCAACAAGCGCAAGAGCGTGACCTTGGTGCACAAAGGCAACATCCAGAAATATACCGAGGGCGCGTTCCGCGACTGGGGCTATGACCTGGCTCGAGAAGAGTTTCGTGCACAGACGATTACTGAGCGCGAGAGCTGGATCGTGGACAATCTGGACAAGAATCCGGCGCTCACTGTGGAGCAAAACGCGGCGTTGATCGAGCCGGGGCTCGAACAAGCTACCGACGCATTCAAGAAAACACTCTACGACGAAGTGAAGCAGACGCTGGACTCGATTTACGCGACTCATGGGAAGGGCCAGTGGAAGCAGAAGCTGATGATCAACGACCGCATTGCGGATTCTGTTTTCCAGCAGGTGCTGCTGCGGCCGGATGAGTACAGCGTGCTGGCAACTTCCAATCTGAATGGAGACTATCTGTCGGACGCCTGCGCGGCGCAGGCGGGCGGTCTGGGAATGGCGCCCGGTTCGAACATCGGCGACGGATTCGGCGTGTTCGAAGCGACGCACGGTACCGCACCGAAGTATGCGGACAAGGATGTGATCAATCCCAGCTCCGTGATGCTCTCGGGCGCGATGATGTTTGAGTTTTTGGGATGGAAGGAAGCGGCCACGCTGATCGAGGACGGCATCGCGCGGACCATTCAGCAGAAGCGCGTGACGTACGATCTTGAGCGGTTGATGCCAGGCGCGGCGAAGGTGGGGACGTCGGCGTTTGCTTCGGCCATCATAGAGAATATGAAGGGTGTGGCCGCGGCACGGTGAGCAATAGAATGCGCATCGCTGGCAGAGTGATCTGTGCCTATGTTCAACCATCCAAATCCTCGCTACAAGGGAAAGCCCTTTCTCCGCTTCCTAGAGCTCTAGGTTCTTTGGGCCATTGGCGAGCTCTCATTGAAGGAGTCTTCATTCTTGGAAGAGATAACGCCGAAACTGCGCTCTACCTACCATCGAAAGGGTGAATGGCAAAGCATCATCGCGGCGGAAATGGACTTCCCAGACCACCTTCCTGCGGAGCTTCGTGCCATGTGGGAACATAACTGTGAGCTTGCTCGAAATAATAATGTGACGCTAACAGCTCAACAGTTTGCGGAACTGGTTGTGGATGAAAACTTTGGCGCAATGAACCCGATACCGTAGAGTAAGACAGAAGTTTCGAAGAGGAGACGAGCGGATGAGGAGCAAAGTTACAGTGGTGGGGGGCGGCTTTGTGGGGTCGACGACGGCGCAGCGGATTGTGGATATGGAGCTGGCCGACGTAGTGCTTACGGATATTTTGGATGGGCCGCCGGCGGGTAAAGCGCTGGACATGATGGAATCCGGGCCGATCACGCGGACAGATTCACGCGGGACGGGAATCTCCACCGCGAGCGGCGATTATTCCGCGACCGCGGGCAGCGACGTGGTGGTGATCACCGCGGGATTTCCGCGCAAGCCGGGGATGAGCCGGGACGATTTGCTGAAGGCCAACTACGACGTGGTAAAGGCCGTTGTCGAGCAGATCGTGAAGCATTCGCCGAACTGCATCATCATCGTTGTGACGAACCCGCTGGATGCCATGGCGCAAGCCGCCCTCAAGGTGAGTGGTTTCCCAAAAAACCGTGTGCTGGGGATGGCGGGCGTCCTGGATTCGGCGCGCATGAGCACATTTGTGGCGATGGAGTGCAAGGTCAGCGTGGAAAATGTACACTCGTTCGTGCTCGGCGGCCATGGCGACGACATGGTGCCGCTGCCGCGCTATTCCACAGTGGCTGGAATCCCTCTCCCGGACCTTTTGCCTAAAGAGCGCATCGACGCGATCGTTGAACGCACCCGCAAAGGCGGCGCGGAAATCGTGAACTTACTAAAAACCGGCTCGGCATACTACGCTCCCTCCGCAGCAGCCGTGGAAATGGTGGAAGCTATTCTCAAGGACAAGAAAAAAATTCTACCTTGCGCCGTATACCTCGACGGAGAGTACGGAATCAAAGGATTGTTCGTCGGTGTGCCCGTGAAACTTGGCGCCAAGGGTGTCGAAGAGATCGTCCAGATTAAGCTTACCGCCGAAGAAAACACCGCGCTGCAAAAGTCGTCGGCCTCGGTGCGCGAACTCGTTACCGTCCTTGGGCTTTAACTTCGAAGTGCCGAGATCGCACAGAAAACTATGATAAAACGCTGGATGACGCTATTGCTTCTGGGCCTGCTGCCGCTGCTGGCAGTTTCGTTCGCCCGAATTAAATATCAGAACGGAAATCCGGTCCTCGTGGCGCTGGTCAAGATGCCCTACGTGGGCGAACGAAACGTCCCCGAACTTTCCGGCGGACCCGACTATTTGGAACAAAGCGGCCTTCGCAAGATCCTTGAGGACCAAGGCTTTCCAACGCATGTCTCGTCTCCTGTGGCGCTCTCCGCCGACGAGGAAAAAGCCTACGGTTCATGGAACCGCCTCGCACTAGCCGAGGGCCAGCTTGCGAGAGTCGTTGCCGACGAGCGCCGCAACGGTTTTTTGCCGGTGGGGCTCCTCGCGAATTGTAGTTCGATTCTAGGAATGCTCAGCGGGCTGCAGCACTCCGGCCCCAGCGCGAAGCCCTTGCGCGTGGGCATGGTTTTCGTTGACGCCCACGGCGACTTCAACACTCCAGAGACCACGTTGAGCGGCATGCTCGGCGGCATGCCCGTCGCCATCGCTGCCGGACAGTGCCTCACGCGCATGCGCCTCAAGACCGGTTTGGAACCCGCCGTTCCGACTCGTCACATCGTCGAGCTCTGCGTGCGCGATACCGATCCTCTCGAGCAGGAACTTCTCGACCGCTCCGACATTCAGCAGCTTACTCTGGAAGACGTTCGCACGCGCTCTGCAAATCTTCACAGCGCGATGAAGCGCCTTTCCGAAGCTACCGACGTCATCTACATTCACGTGGACATGGATGGACTGGATCCGCGCGAAGTGCCCGGCCACCCCCTGACCGTTCCCGGCGGACCGACGAGCATCGAGTTGGCTGCTGCCCTAACCGAAATGTTCAAGTATGAAAAGGTGGCCGCATTCGGCGTGGCATCGACGCCCTACGGCGAAAAGGACAAGACTGGCGTCTCGCGCCAAGCCGCCTACAATTTAATTC
Organism: Candidatus Acidiferrum sp.; assembly: GCA_036522195.1. GTDB lineage: Bacteria > Acidobacteriota > Terriglobia > Acidiferrales > UBA7541 > Acidiferrum. The sequence goes on from DATDGF010000076.1 coordinate 45,132, forward strand.
TCGGTGCCGCGAAGGGCGTGCAGCAGCGCAGAGCGAGCTAGCTCCAGCTCGCCAACATTTCTATGGCGGAAGATCATCTCGCTCGATCTGAACCTACCAGCCCAATATTTTGCTAGCGCCGTACACCAGCCCCAGCGTAAATCCCGCAATCACCACTTCGCCGATGGCGCCGACGGCGAACGGCCGCAGCCCCTGCTTGCGCATGTCGCTGAAGTTGGTACGCAGCCCGACCCCCGAGAATGTGAGCAGAAACGCCCAGCGCGAAAGATTGGCCAACGCCCCGACCTGGTCCTTGTTGAAGAAGTGATAAGTCGCCAGCACCGAAATCAGCAGGAAGCCCAGCACAAACTTCGGGAATTTCTGCCAGAGAAACGCCGCCTTGTTCCCCACCGCCTGCGCCTGTCCTTTGCCGGCCCAATAAATCGCGTAGCCAAGCACCACAAATCCGATCATGGCGTTGCGTGTGGACTTGACGAGAACGGCGAGCTTGGCCGCGGCGTCAGAGTAGAGCGCGCCTGCGGCGGTGGCTTCGGCGGTGTTGTCCACGGCGAGGCCGGCCCACAGACCATAGGCGCGGTCGCTGAGATGGAGAAAGTGTCCGATGAGCGGAAAGGTGAAGAGCGCGAGTGCGCCGAGAGCGAGGATCGCGGCGATGGAGAATGAAGAATCTTCGTCATCGGCATCGATGGCGCCTTTGGTGGCGATGATGGCGCTGACGCCGCAAACAGCTGAGCCTACCGCCAGAAGCGTGGTGAGTTTGGGCTTCAGCTTGAAGATTCGGCCAAGAAATGTCATGAAGGCGATGGCGCCGGTGATTTCAATGGCGACAAGGACGAGGCTGACTCCGCCGAGCTTGAGGATGTCGCCGAGAAGGAATCGTGCGCCGAGCAGAACGATGCCGGCCTTCAGCCAGAATTCGTAGGTGGCCACCCCGGCGCGGAAAAGTTCCGGCACGCCGACAGTATTGGAGACGAGTAGGCCCAGAATAATCGCCCAGAGAACGTATTCGATATTTGGAAACGTCCAATGGTGGGCTTTAGCGTAGCCGCCGACATTTTGCTCAAGCAGTTTGCCTGCGTAGCCGATGGCCGCGAGCAAGACGACGCCGGGAATGACGCGCAAGAATTTCAGCGCCGGTTGCACCGGCTGGACCTGGGGAACTCTGATTACATCAGCCATGTTTCATCGTCTCCATTTTCCAGATATCTTCACCATGGGACATGTTTGAAAACGCCCGCACGAATCAAAAGAGCCGCAAGAAATGCTGCAAGGACGGCCCAGGTATCGAGCGACAGCTTCCAGCGATTTTCCCTGCTAGCTGATTTCGGTTCTGCACTCATTGATCTGCTCCTTTACAAACTAAATTACGGGCACGCAATGCGGATTGAGATTCTTTCCGGAACGATCCCAGAACGACGCAGTCAGTTCTTGAATTTCGTGCGAAGCCACGCGGCCCACAATCAAGAGGGCTGGCGCGGGCAACTTTTTATCGCTGGCGAGGCGCCCCACGCTGGACCAGCGTATTTCCTCAGAAGAGTTAGTAGCGTTCGAAACAATCACACAAGGGAGATCCGCCGGGAGGCCGCCGTCGAGCAGTCGTTGCGAGACTTCGGTGTAATCGGCGCCCGGCATGTAAAGAACCAGCGTAGTCGTGCTTGTGACGCAGCCCCAATCCATCACGCTGCCGTCCGTGCCACGCGAAAACGTTGTCAGCAAGATTTGGGAGGCGACGCGGCGATCGGTGAGCGAAATCCCCGCGGCTGCAGCGGCTCCCAGAGCGGCGGTGATGCCAGGCACGATTTCGTAGGGAATCCCGGCCTTGCGCAGGGACTCAATCTCTTCACCGGCGCGGCCAAAGACGGAGGGATCGCCACCTTTCAAGCGAACAACGATCTCGCGGGTTTGCGCATAGGAGAGTAGAAGTGAATTGATTTCGTCCTGCGTGAGGAGTTTGCGACCAGCGCGCTTGCCGACATCGATGAGCTTCGCGGCGGGCGAAATTAACGCTAGGGCTTCGCGGCTGACCAAAGCGTCGTGAAGGACAACATTTGCACGGCCAAGCAAACGTGCGGCCTTCAATGTAAGCAATTCCGGATCTCCCGGGCCTGCGCCAATGAGATAGACGGTGCCGCTCATGCCACGCACTCCCCACGGCCGAGCTTGAGCGAATAAGTTTCCGTGTCGCCCCAGTCGACAAAAATGTCTTCGGCGCTGCTTGTAACGTCGGCGAACGGTTTTAATTGTTCGGCCATAACCTTATCTGGGGTGCGGGCCACCCAATCGGAGAAACTTTCTGCGGGCTGGCGGTCCTGCTGGTAAAACAGCAGCAGCTCGCGGATGATGGTGGGAATCGGACGCGCGGGCACGGCCATAATCTGGCGAGCAAAACGCACGCCATTCGAATCCACTTTTCCGCCCAGCAAAAGCTGGTAGTAAGGCGCTTGTTGATCGCCAATCTTTCGAACGTTGCCGTAGAAACCGATGTCGGCGATGTGATGGTGACCGCAGGAATTGGGGCAGCCGCTGATCTTGATGCGGAGTTTCTGGATTTCCGGATCGGCGTAGCCGTTCAGTTCGCGCGCGAGCACTTCGGCCAGAGTCAGTGAACGCGTGATGCCAAGATTGCAGGTGGTAGCACCCGGGCATCCGGTAACATCGGAAATGGTGCGCGCACCGGGGGTGGCCAGGTCGAATGCGCGAAGATCATCATAAACCGCGCGCACGCGGTCAAAGGGCACCCACGGGATAACGAGATCCTGATTCACGGCAATGCGCACGCCGGTCAGTTCATTTTTTTCCAGAACATCCGCAAGGCCGCACATCTGGTTGCTATAGAACGTTCCGGCGGAGAGCTTGATCCAGATGGCGCCGTATCCAGCTTGCCGCTGAGACATCAGGTTGGATTCCGCCCAACGATCGTATTCAGGATCGATTTGTGTAAGGGCCGCCGATGAAGACAAAGGCGCTGGCGCAATCGTAACGAGCGTTGGCTGGATCGGAGAAGGGACCACAAACTTTTCCGCTGGTGCTTGAGAGACTTTGCGCTTCTCCGCCACCAGGCGGCGAAACTCTTCGCTGCCTTTCGCGCGCAAAACGTATTTGAGACGTGCCAGCAGTTTATTCTTGCGGTTTCCCGTTTCCGTGAAAACGCGCAACACAGCTTCGATGGTGGGCAGCAGTTCTTCTTCCGGGACGAAATCCGAAAGCACAGCGCTTTCCGTTGGCAGACTGCCTAGACCGCCGCCGACCAAGACTTTGAATCCACGGAGCAAGGTCCCGTTCGAACCATGAACTTGGGCGATGAGGCCGACATCGTGAATCCCGGCAACCGCGCAGTCGCCATCGTTCTCGCAGCCGGAAAAGGCAATCTTGAACTTGCGGGGCAAATCGTGAAAATCGGGGTGGCGCAGGAGGTAACGCGAAACTCCCAGCGCGTAGGGCGTGACGTCGAACGCTTCGCTTGGGCAGACGCCCGCCACCGGGCAGGCGGTAACGTTGCGCACCGTATTGCCGCACGCCTCGCGGGTGGTAAGCCCAGCATCGGCCAGCAGGCGCATCGCCGAGGCCACTTTTTCAAGCTTTACAAAGTGGAATTGAACGTTTTCGCGCGTGGTAAGGTGGCCACGCCCTGTCGAGTATTCGTCGGCGAGATGCGCGAGGACGCGAAGATGATCCGCCTTTAGCACACCCGCCGCGACCTTAACCCGAAGCATCTGAAACCCGGGTTGCCGCTGCCCGTAAGTGCCGTGTTTCAAACGGAAAGGCCGAAACTGTTCCGCAGTGATGCTGCCGCTCTGCAGCTGCTGGACGCGTTCTTCAAAGCGGCCGATTTCCGCTTCTATGGCTTCGCGACTGTGTCGTTCCTCGACTTCCGGTATGGCTGCCACGGTCATAATTCCCTGCTCCCCGGGTCACTGCCCAGAAAATGCTTGACCAAAAACAAAAAAGCCCACGTTACCAGCGGCTCTGGCACGTGGGCTTCGGAACTTCTTGATTAAGCTACAAGTAAGTCCGGAAACTCCTCTGGCCAGAGATGGGTGTCATGCGACACGCAGCGTTTTGCGTGCAGGGACAACACATGTTCTGGCAACAGGTCTTCATCAAGCTGAAGGATACTTTCCGGCCCTCCCGGATGTCAAAGGGTTCCCCTCACAAAGATTAGATGCGTCGCATCGAAAAAAGTAATCAACGGCTGTGCTGAATTCCCGGGAGTGCTACGGCCCCTTACTGCCCCACCAGCGTGGCGCTCTTGATGGAGTCCAGCTTGGGCCAGCCTTTGTCGAGATATGGTTTGCCCTGCTTGGTGATCTGGTCCTGGTCGGGACCGGCGTTGTCCCCATACTGGTCGTAAAACATGTCCACAACCTTCATTCCGGGAGCATCGACGACTCCGAAGGGTGAAAAGCCCTGCGCGTCGAGCCCGGGGTTGTCCTTCAGATTGATGAAGATTTGAGTCGAGCGGGTATTGGGCATGCTCGTCTTCGCGTATGTCAAATAGCCGCGCTTGTTACTCCCGATCACGGGCTCGTCCTTGAGATTCGCATTGGCCCAGGCGGCCGAAACCGGGGGATTGGCATTGATTCCGAACTGCACCACAAAGTTTGGAACCACGCGGAAGAAGCTGCCGTTGTCAAAAAAATGGTGCTTGACCAGATTGTAGAAGCGGTCCGCGCCGATGGGCGCCCAATCGCGATGGACCGTCACGGTGAAATCGCCGCGGGTGGTGACAAACTTCACGTGGTAAATGTCTGGGCCCTGGTCCTTGAGGGTAGCCGGGCGAAGAAGTGCACGATCATAACCCTGGCGGGGCGCCTCGGTTGGCGCGCTCGCCGTAGCAGAAGGCTGGGCCGGCGGTGTCGTTTCGGCCTTGGGAGCGACCGGGGCCTCCGCATTAGGCTGCTCCGGGGGCGGTGCTTCTGCCTTACAGCCTAGAAATAGCGTTCCGATTCCTAAAAGTGCCATAAACCACGTTGCACGTTTCATTTCTAACGTCCCCCTATGCTTTTTTTTCAAAACTTCCCACACTGACCTTACTTTTGGGTATTCAACTCGCGGCTAACGCGTTCGACTTCCGTCATGACGCGGAGCGTATTCTCGCCGAGAATTTTCTTCACGTCACCTTCGGAATAGCCCTTTTTCAGCAGCGCCTCGGTAATGACCGGGAGCTTGCTTGCGTCTTCCATGCCATAAGGCATGTTTGCGCCATCGAAGTCGGAACCCAGTCCAACATGGTCCACACCGGCGATTTTTACAGCGTGGTCGATGTGCTCGATAATCTTAGTGTAATCGACGCGAGGAAGTTTGCCCTGCTCAACGTATTCGCGGGTGATACGGTCGCCTTCGATCAACTGGCAGCCTTCATTGTCGCCGCAGCGCTTCGTAACCTCCACAGCAATCGACTTGTTCAGCTCCGGATTGGCCACTTCGGCGTTCAGAAATTCCTGGCTGAGAAAGCCAACGTGGTAGTTAATCTGAATCACGCCGCCCTTCGCCGCCAGGTCTTTCATCATCTGATCGGTCATATTGCGGCGAGCGTCGCAGATGGCCCGGCAGGAGGAGTGTGAAGCGATGAGCGGGGCTTTGCTGATTTCCAGGGCGTCGTAAAAGGTTTTGTCGCTGACGTGGGAAATGTCCACCATCATGCCCAGCCGATTCATCTCGCGGACGACGTCTTTGCCAAAATCGGTGAGACCGTTGTGTGCCGGCTTGTCGGTGGAAGAGTCGGCCCATTCGTCGTTGCCGCTGTGCGTCAAGGTCATATAGCGAACGCCAAGGGCAGCAAAACTCCGCAGTACACCGAGGTCGGAGTTGATCATGTGGCCGCCCTCGACGCCCATGAGCGCGCCGATCTTGCCTTGCTTGCGAGCTTCGCGGATGTCAGCGGCCGTGGTGGCCAGCACGAGGTCATTTGGATGTTTGTGGACCTGCTCGCGAACGGCGTCGATCTGTATCATGGCGCGATCCACGGCTTCGGGGCCGGTCACTTTACTGGGAATCCAGATGGAAAAGAAAATCGCGCTGAGGTTACCTTCGCGCATGCGCGGAATATCAATACTGCCGGTGGAACTTCGCATTCCAAGATCGAACTTGCCGTCAAGGAATCGCTGCGTGGTGTCGTCGTGCGTATCCACGACGATCGAGGAACTATGCAGCTTCCGCGCTTTTTCGGAAATGGAATCGGCAGACAAGGCGAAGCCCGCCAGGCCGATCATAAAAACACACACAACAGCGAGCATCAGAGTACGGACCATGCATTTCCCCCAGCGGAACGTTTGATGGTAACGGAAACGAGTTCAGAGCGCCAAGCAGTTACCCCACCAGCCAGCCGAGAAGCGCTTGCTTCCAGACGTCGCGGTTAACGGCGGCGATGGACTCGGTCAACGGAATGTTCTTCGGGCAAGCATGCACACAGTTTTGCGCGTTCGCGCAATCCTGGATGCCACCCGGGCCCATGAGCGCTGCGAGGCGCTCGCTCTTGTTCATCGCACCCGTGGGATGCAGATTGAAAAGCCGCACCTGGCTGATGATGGCCGCTCCCATGAACTGGCTGTGTTCGTTGACCTGCGGGCAAACCTCGAGGCAGCTTCCGCACGAGATGCAGTTCGAAAGCGGATAGCCTTGTTCCTGGATTTCGGGCGAAACGCGCGGGCCTTCGCCCAGGTCGTACGTGCCGTCGATGGGAATCCAGGCTTTCACGCGCTTCAGACTTTCGAACATGAATTGGCGATCGACGGTGAGATCGCGCACCAAAGGAAATTTCGAGAGTGGCTCGATTCGTATGGGGTGTTCGAGCCGATCGACCAGCGCGGAGCACGCCATGCGCGCCTTGCCGTTGATGAGCATGGCGCAGGAGCCGCAGATTTCTTCGAGGCAATTCGAATCGTAGGAGATCGGAGTGGTTTTCTTGCCGTCGCGCGTTACGGGGTTTTCCGCAATATCCCGCAGGCAGATGATGACGTTCATGGAAGGTCGCCACTTCAGCGAAAACTCCTCCCACCGCGCCGGCTCCTTCGGCCCCATCTGCCGTTTTACCTTGACGATCACTTGTTTTGCGTCTGCCATGGAGCCCTCTTCCGCTATTGGCCAATGCTTTTTACTTCGCGGCGTCGTAGCGGCGCGGCCGCGGCGTGATCAGTGAAATATCCACGGGCTCGTAAGTGAGCTGGACTTGGTTATCTGCCCACTTTGCGCGTGTGGTCTTCAGCCAATTGGCGTCGTCGCGCTCCGGAAATTCGGGCTTGTAGTGCGCGCCGCGGGACTCATTGCGCGCCAGGGCCCCCACGGTGACGACGCGCGCCAGGATGATCATGTTTTCCAGCTCACGCGCGAAATTGAGCGTCTGGTTGGACCAGCGGGTACGATCGCTGAGATTGATCTTCTTGTAGCGTTCCTGGAGGGCGCGGATCTGCGCGTCGGCCTTCTCGAGATTCTTGTTGATACGCGTTACCGTGACGTGTTCCGTCATGATGTCGCCAAGTTCCCGCCAGATGGTGATTGGATTCTCAGAGCCGTCCTGCGTGAGAAGGGCCTGATTCTTTTCTTCCTGGCGCTTTTTCGCGAGGTCAAAAACCGATGAAGCTGTGGACTCCGCTCCTGCTTGCAGATTCTTCGCGTACTTCACTGCCGCGGGGCCGGCCAGTCCACCGCCAAAAATGCAGGAGACCAGGGAATTGGCTCCGAGCCGATTCGCACCGTGGTATTGATATTCGCATTCGCCCGCCGCGTAAATTCCCGGGACGCTGGTAGCTTGATCTTCGGCGTTCACCCAAATTCCGCCCATGGTGTAGTGCATCGCGGGGAAAACTTTCATCGGCTCTTCGCGAGGATCGACGCCGCAGAACTTTTCGTAAATTTCCAGGATGCCTTCGAGTTTGCGATCCAGGGTTTCGCGTGGGATGTGCGTCACGTCCAGATAGACGGCGGGCTGCCCGTCGATGCCGAGTTTTTCCTGATAGACGATGCGGTGAATCGCGCGCGTGGCAATGTCGCGCGGCACCAGGTTGCCGTACTTCGGGTACCACTCTTCCAGGAAGTAGAAACGCTCCGCCTCAGGAATATTTTTCGTGGCCCGCTTCTCGGTGGGATTGCGCGGCACCCAGACACGGCCGCCTTCGCCTCGCGCGGATTCGCTCATCAACCGAAGCTTGTCTTCTCCGGGAATCGCCGTCGGATGCACCTGAATAAATTCGCCGTTCGCATAGTCAACGCCCTGCTGCAAAAGCGCCGATTGTGCCGAGCCGGTGCAAACGACAGAATTCGTGGAGCGCCCGAAGATGGCGCCAATCCCGCCGGTAGCAAAAATCACCGCGTCGGCCGCGAAAGTTTTCACTTCCATCGTGCGCAGATCCATCACGCAAATGCCGCGGCAGACACCGCCCTCGTCAATCACCGCGGATAAAAAGGTCGAGCTTTCGAATTTCTTGACCTTGCCTTCGGATTCATGGCGCCGCACTTGCTCATCGAGCGCGTAGAGCAATTGCTGGCCGGTAGTCGCTCCCGCAAAAGCCGTGCGGTGATAGAGCGTTCCGCCAAAGCGCCGGTAATCGAGCAACCCTTCCGGCGTGCGATTGAACATCACGCCCATGCGATCGAGCAGGTCGATGATCCCGGGCGCGGCTTCGCACATGCGTTTCACCAGCGGCTGATTCGCCAGGAAATCGCCGCCATAAATGGTGTCGTCAAAATGCTTCGCGGTGGTGTCGCCTTCGCCTTTCTGATTCTTTGCCGCGTTGATTCCGCCTTGCGCGCAGACGGAATGCGACCGTTTCACCGGGACGATGGAGAAAAGATCCACGGGGACGCCGGATTCAGCCACACGAATCGTGGCCATCAGTCCGGCCAGACCACCGCCCACGACGATAATTTTTGGCTGTCTCATTTGGTGGGCAGATACGCGGAGAAGGGATGCCAGTCGAACCGGAAACTAAGAATGATCAGGACACCGACCACGCCGAACGTAACTCCGACGAGCGCGCCGAAGCGCCCGGCAGCCTGTTGCGCCTTGACGGTTGCAGCAAGCCCCCACTTACAAGCAAAATTCCAGATGCCCACGCCTAGATGGAAAGAAGAAGCGAGAACTCCAATCACAAAAAATGCCAGGTACCAAGGATTCTGCATGTCCTGGGCAACATTTTCGTACGTGGATTTGCCGTGGGTGAGCCAGCGCTCCGTATACAAATGCCATCCGATGTAAGCGAAAGCAATCAATCCGGTGTAACGCTGGGCGGTGTAAAGCCAATTCCCTACCCAAGGATAGACGGAGACGTTGGACTTGCCCTTGATCCAAATATAAATTCCGTAGCCGCCGTGAAATAGCATCGGCAGAAAAATGGCCCCCCATTCCACGAGCAGGCGGAACGGAATAGTCTGCAATTCCTCGGAAGTCGCGTCGTATTTCGCGCGGCTGACCAGAGCCGCGCTGTTGGACCAGAAATGTTCTGCTAGGAATGCGCCAACGGGGAGTATGCCGGTAAAAGAATGAAGCTTTCTGAGGAGATAACTTGAGTCAGGCTGGTTTTCCGTAGCGGACATGCCCTCTCCGCCGCGGAAGTCCTTCCTGGTTTGCATTCATGCAGCAAAGCCGTAGGAGCGATGAGCAATCGCGGCAAAATCAGTATAGGCAGATGGGCGAGGGGATGCAAGTTGGTCTGTTTTTTCAGCGGGCACAAACGATTCGAAAACTTCTTGCTGCCGAAGCGTGTTGGCTTGAAGATAGGGGTATCGACGGATGGGATCCGCCCGGCTAACTCCCTGCTGGCTGCGGGTCCATAAAAGATAAAACCCAAATGAGCGCAACCTCAGGTCTGGTCACCGAACTCGAACGAATCGCGACTGCCCTTAGCGCGGAAGAGGGCTCTGCGTTCGAATTTTCCCTGACTACCGTGGCCGAAAAAATTGCCAAGAATCTGTCGGTGCGCAAGGACGAAGTCGCCATCATGGGCGTTTCCACGCGTTGGCGACATCTGCATTTTCTGGTTCCGGAAGCTTTGAAGAATGTTGGGTTCATTCCATTGTCGAGTAATTCCGCGCTGGCCGCGCGGACCGCGCGCGACAGCCGGCCCGAGATTGAGAACAATTTCATCACCACGCGGCACGCTAATGTTTTTGAAGGAGTGAAAATCAACTCCGAAACTGCCGAGTCGATCCAGAAAATCATCAGCGCTCCTATTCTTGCCGAAGGAAAGGTCATCGGCGTCATTCAGATCAGCCGAAAGGGCGCTACGGCGAAGAGTGCTGGCCCCGATTTTACGGCGGATGACCTCGGAAAACTCCTGGCGGTGTGCAAGCCGCTTGGCAAATTGTTGCGGCACGTCAGCTCCGAATGATCCCTTTCTGCCGAAGCTTTCATCTCCCATTCATACTTACGCTCGCTACGCGGCTGCGAGGGCGTGAAATGCATTGACACTCCAATACCTTCTTGTTACTTTTCCGAAGCGAGAAAATTTTCGCGCACACTCTACTCACGGAGGCACGGCCAACCGGCACCATGGCGTTCGTTGCTAAGAAAATATTCCTCACCAAAGGCGTCGGTAAACATCGCGAAAGGCTTTCGAGCTTCGAGCTTGCCCTGCGGAACGCAGGTATTGCGGCATGTAACATTGTCCGCGTGTCCTCGATTTTCCCTCCCAACTGCAAATTGATTTCGCGCAGCGAAGGACTAAAACACATCAAGCCCGGCCAGGTGGCTTTTACCGTCATCAGTGAAAACTCCACCAAGGAAACGCACCGCCTGATCGCTGCGAGTATTGGCCTGGCACTTCCGAGCGACAAATCCATGTATGGATACTTGTCTGAGCACCATTCTTTCGGCGAAACCGAAGAAGTGGCCGGAGAGTACGCGGAAGAGCTCGCGGCGGAAATGCTGGCAACGACGCTGAACGTGGAATTCGATCCAGATTTGAGCTTCGACGAAAAAAAAGAAGTCTATCGTATCTCCAACAAGATCGTCCGCACCATGAACGTCACGCAATCCGCTGTCGGTGACAAGCGCGGGTTGTGGACCACAGTTCTGGGCGCGGCAATCCTCATTGGCGAAGATGATTAGCAGTCCGTTATTTCAGTGCATCTTTGAATTTCTGCCATGACGACTTGTTTATTTGGTTCGCAAAAATGCGTTTTTTGCTGAATCTTTTTACAACGAATCTACGTCCATACCTTCCCCAGGAGAATCCGTCGCCCAGTCTCGGAAACCGCAAATCGACGAATTCATAGGTCGGATCGAGCGTCTTCGCAAACTCTCTTAGTTCCACATCGCTCGAGTTCGCGCACTCCTTGTAGCACAAAACTCCCGGGTTTGCCCGCCAGATCTGGTCACTGAACTTGCCAGGCACATCCCAGATTTCGCTCTTCCACGGCTCAATCTCTCCGCGCAGAGCTTCCTGGATAAAATGAAAGAGGCTGTCGGTCTGATAGACGAACACCGGCGCATCGTGACAGGCATAGTAGATTGGTCCCCAAGCCCGCGACTCGCTCGTTAAGTCGACCACCCAAAAATTGCCACAGTCGTCACCCGCGATGGATAGTGCGTGCGGACAAACTTCTTCCAGTCCAAACCCGCCAGGCAGCCCCGCAAAATCCACAAGTCCCAGTTCGCCGCACTCGAATCCACGAGTAATAGCAAAGACATCGCGCATCTCCGCAGGCAAGGGACACGGGATCTTGGCTTCCAATTCTTGGAGTTCGTCCAAGGTCAACGGGGGAAGTAACTTGAACTCTTCTCGAACGCCACCCTTGCTCACCAGGGGAGTTCCGGCTGCACTCTTGAGGATTTCAAGCAATGTGGACAAGGGATCCAGATCGTATTTTAAGCCACTTCTTCACTTCAACGTCGATCTGTTCCGCAGCCTTGATTCAATCCGATGCGTGATGCGGTCCTTTTCGACAGTCCGCCTGTATCAATCAGACGCTTCGGCAACTTCCCTTTGTAGTGCGTCAGTGCGAACCCAAGATCGATCCGCGTATTCGTCGTCGGCTTGATCTGCGCAAACACGTGCTGGTGATACAGCGGCATCATCGTCTTACCAGGGCAAGCTTTCACGTCCTCCCCATCGATTTGCCAAGCTTTAGCAATTCGTAAGAAACGGGCCGCAGCTTCTCTTTTGGACCTGCAGTTGGCATTGCAATCTCCACCTGCCGACTCTCCACCGGGCAAATCCTGCTGTTCAGGCCCTATGGGCTACTTGAAATACCCGACGCGCTCCAGCACTGCCCTGACGATCAACGGCAGCGCCACCGTCGCGTCATCGAAAACTTCTGCGAACTTTCCGCCTTCTTCGGGCGGCACGAATTTCCCCCAGGAAACAGCTTCCGTATACGTGCTGCCGCTTAGGCCGCCCCAGTGGACCGGCTCCGGGCAGATCCGCAGACCATAGTTGTAGCGCTTCAGCGGAATCTTTTTGTAGCCGCGCCGCGCAAGCAGTTCGGCGTACACGCCAAATTGTTGCGACCAGTTGCGCGGCACACCCCCGCCCACGGTGAATATTCCCATGCGCTTCGTGGACAGCATGGTGTCTGCGAATTTCTCGAAATCCTCGAAGGGATCGAAGCGCAGGAGCGGACGCTTGTCTCTCTGCCGCGAGATCTTGTGGAGCGCAAAGTCAATCCCCAACTCCGAATCGCTGAAGGCCGGTACGAATACCGGAACATTATGGAGATACGCGGATTTGAGAATTCCCCTTCCTTGCGAACCCTTGTGGAGGAACTCACCGATGCGCCGGTGGATCTTCCAGCTGCACACCACGTCGTCCGCGTCCCATTCGTCGAGGATATGGTCCATCACTTCCTCGACGTGGTCGAGATTCGTTTCCGGCTCCAACGAATCGTACACGCGGTTGTACCCCGCGTGGAAGAGCTCCCGGTCATCCATTTTGTCGTTGTAGCGGAAATGCGAGTACCCGGTTGCTTCCACCAGTCCGTGGGCCATGAGCGCTCCGGTAGAGACGATGGCCTTTACGATGCCCGATTCGATCAGATCGCAGAAAACCAGGCCCATTTTGCCCACGGTGAGCGCGCCGGAAAGAGTCATCACCACGAAGCAATCTTTGTCGCGCGCCATGGTTTCCAGCACGTCGGCGGCGTCGCCAATCTGGCGCCCAGTAAAAGCGGTGTCGCCCATGGCACGGACAAGTTCATCGACAGTGCGGCACTTGGATAAATCCAGCGGGAACATCGGCCGGAGTTTATCCTTCACCGGATCGTGCAGCACGCGTCCGGTCACCGTCTTTTTCCGCTGCTTCGCCATTACGTCTCCTCGACAAGGAAAGAGTATTTCCGCAGTGCGAATGATTTTCTCTCGAGCATCTCGCGCGCGAAGGTGCTGGAACGTCTTGCAGATTGATATTACAAATCCGGAACAAATGATAGCGCAAAACGCGCGCGAATATTTTTTCTTGCTCATGTTAAACTAAAATTCATGGCCAACAAATTCACCATCGGTCTGGTGCAGATGAAATGCACGGCCCACGGCGATGAAAACCTGGCGCGCGCCATCGAGAAAATCCGCGAAGCAGCCGCGCGCGGCGCGCAGATCATCTGCATGCACGAATTATTTCACGGCGAATATTTCTGCCGCACCGAAGACGCCGAACTTTTTAATCTCGCGGAAGCCGTGCCGGGCCCCACGACGGAAAAGCTGGCGCAAATCGCAAAGGAAGAGAAAGTGGCGCTGGTGGTTTCGCTTTTCGAACGGCGCGCCCCGGGCGTTTATCACAATACCTGCGCGGTTCTGGATGCCGACGGGAGTTGTCTCGGCAAATACCGCAAGATGCACATTCCTGATGATCCGCTATACTACGAAAAGTTTTATTTCACGCTGGGAGATCTTGGTTTCCCTAATTTCGAGACAAAGTACGCGAAGATCGGCGTGCAGATCTGCTGGGACCAGTGGTATCCCGAAGGATCGCGAATCACAGCGCTGAGCGGCGCGGAAGTGATTTTTTACCCCACCAGCATTGGCTGGCATCCTCATGAAAAGGCGCAATTGGGCGCGGCACAACTCGATGCCTGGCGCACCATTCAGCGCGCGCACGCCATCGCCAACGGAGTTTACGCCGCGGTTGTCAATCGCGTCGGATTCGAAGGCAAGCCGGAGAAGGGCGACGCCGGACTGGAGTTCTGGGGAAATTCTTTTGTCGCCGACCCTTTCGGCCAGGTTGTTTCACAAGCGTCGAACGACAAAGAGGAGATCCTCGTGGTTGAATGCGATTCCGCCAAGAGCGAGGACACGCGGCGAAACTGGCCCTTCCTGCGAGACCGCCGCATCGATGCCTATCCTCCAATCCTAAACCGCTGGCTGGACAAAGAATGATCTCGTTTTGAGCGACTGCTACCGTTTTTTAATCTCCGTGATCTCTGTGTCCTCCGCGATCTCTGTGTTAAATTCTTTTTTCCAATGAGCACACCGCCGCGATCCAAAACGCCCTACGCCCTCGGCTTTAGGATGCCTGCCGAATGGGAGCACCACGACGCCACGTGGCTGGGCTGGCCGCATGAACTAACGGACTGGCCTGGAAAATTTGCCCCAATTCCCTGGGCGTTCGCCGAGATTGTACGCCACCTGTCAAAGGCCGAACGCTTGTATCTCCTGGTGGAAAACGGCTTTGCGGAGGCTCGTGTTCGCGCCATGCTGAAAAAGTCCGGCGCGAATCTCGATGCTGTTGATTTTTTCCACGTGCCCACCGATCGCGGCTGGATGCGCGATTCCGGCCCCATCTGCGTACGCAAGGACACGGGTGAGGTAGCGTTCAATCATTTCGTGTTCAACGGCTGGGCAAAATATCCGAATCACAAAAAAGACGCCGCTGTCGTCAGCAAAGCCAATCAAAAACTAAAACGCAGAATATTTCTTCCGGAGCACAAAGGGCGACGGGTGGTGTTGGAGGGTGGCAGCATTGACGTCAATGGCCGAGGGACTCTTCTCACAACAGAAGAATGCCTGTTAAGCAAAGTGCAGGAAAGAAATCCTGGGCTCATGAAAGAAGACTATGCAGAAGTGTTTCGCGAATACTTAGGAGTAACAAACGTGCTGTGGCTGAAGAACGGAATCGCCGGGGATGATACGCACGGGCACGTGGACGATTTGACGCGCTTCGTGAATCCAACGACGGTAGTGACCATCGCGGAAGAAGATCCCAATGACGCCAACTATTCTCCGTTGCAGGAGAGTCTGGCTCTTCTTCAAACGATGAAGGACCAGGATGGGCGGCCGCTTCGGGTGGAAACACTCCCCATGCCCGCACCGATCTATTTCGACGGCCAGCGGCTCCCTGCGAGTTACGCGAATTTTTACATCGCCAACAAAATTGTGATCGTTCCAACTTTTAACGATCCGAATGATCGCGTAGCGCTGAACACTCTCGCAGGCGTGTTTCCCGATCGTGAAGTTGTGGGGATCGCCTGCCGCGATCTCGTGCTGGGACTCGGCACGCTGCATTGCATGACGCAGCAACAACCTGCTTCGCGGTGAGAACAGAATTTCCTCGCGCGCTGGATTGCCTTGGCCGCTATATCGGATACAATCGGTGCCTGATCAGGAGGGTTCATGCTTGCGGAACAAGTGATTACAGAACGGTCAGTTCGGGTCTGGTTCGAATCGCACGGCTTCGTTTCATGGCTCCTCTTCGGCCTGGTTGCCGGATGGCTCGCGGGAAAAATTGCACGCGGACGCGGATTCGGTTGCATCGGTGACATCTTGCTGGGCTTGATCGGTTCTTATATCGGCGGATGGATTTTTATCAAACTCGGAATTCTTGGCGGCGGCTTCCTCTACTCACTCGCGGCCGCTGTGCTCGGCGCCGTCATTCTCGTTTCCATCGCGCACGCCTTTTCGACTGGTCCCGACCGCTAAATGGCTGGGCGTTTTTTTATGCGCCACTCATCCGCTGCTAGTCACGAGTCACCAGTCACGTCCTTATGATACGATTCTCGTTTGCATCCCGGAGCTGACGCGTCATTGAGCAAGTCCTCGCAATCTCTCACAGCCATACCCCTGGGTGGTCTCGGCGAATTCGGAATGAACATGATGGCACTGCGGTCGGGCGACGACATTCTCGTCATCGACGCAGGCATGATGTTCCCCGAATCCGAATTGCTGGGCGTCGACCTGGTCATCCCGGATATTTCCTATTTGAAGCAGAATCGCGCTCACGTGCGCGCGATTGTGCTTACGCACGGCCACGAGGATCATATTGGCGCGTTGCCGTACATTTTGCGCGACCTCAACGTTCCGGTTTACGGAACGCGTTTCACGCTGGCGTTGGTGAAGAAACGCCTGGATGAAGCGGGGCTTCTGGAATCGACGACGCTTCGCGAAGTGATTCCCGGCCGGCTCGTAGAGATCGGCCCTTACGAAATTGAATTTATTTCCGTGACGCACAGCACGGTCGATTGCGTCGCGCTGGCGGTCCGGACACCGGCCGGAGTTGTCATTCATACCGGAGATTTCAAGATCGACCAGACCCCAGTTGGCGGCGCGCCGTTTGATCTGCACACCTTTGCGAAATACGGCAGCGAGGGCGTGCTGGCGCTGTTCAGCGATTCGACCAACGTGGAGCGGCCCGGATTTACGCCTTCGGAGCGCGCGATTGTTCCGCGCGTTGAAGAGTTGTGCCGCTCGGCGCCACGGCGCGTGATTCTCTCTTGCTTTGCTTCGTCTATTCACCGGATTCAGCAGGTCATCGACATTGCTGCGCGAGTGAACCGCAAAGTTGCGTTTGTCGGCCGGAGCATGGTCGACAACGTGGAGATCGCGCACTCGCTGGAACTTTTACGCATTCCCGACGGGATGGTCGTACGACAACAGGATATTCGTGGATTCGATCCCAAGCGCATCATCATTCTGGCCAGCGGGACGCAGGCTGAGCCGATGTCTTCGCTTTCGCGGATTGCCGTCGACAATCACAGGTTTGTTTCCGTGGATGAAAACGACAGCGTCATTCTTTCCGCGCGCATTATTCCCGGAAACGAAAAATCCATTTTCCGCATGCTGGACCACATGTTCCGGAGGCGCGCACTGGTCTATTACGATAATTCGGCAGGGATCATCCATGTTTCCGGGCACGCCAGCCAGGAAGAACAAAAACTTCTGCTGCAACTGGTGCGGCCGAAGTATTTCATTCCAGTGCATGGCGAGTACCGGCATTTGTTCCGCCACGCCGCACTCGCGAGCCAATTGGGGGTAGTCTCCGGCGAGATTCTGCTGATCGAAGACGGCCAGCAGATCGAATTCACGGAGGACGGCGCATACCGACGCGACCCGGTGACGGCGGGACGCGTTTGCGTGGATTCCGGCTCGCTGGCGGAAATCGAAGACGTCGTTATTCGCGACCGCAAACATCTTTCGGAGGACGGCATCGTGGTGCCGATCATCGCGATTGACAAGCATACCGGCAAGATGGAATCGCATCCGGAAATCGTGACGCGCGGATTGATGAGCGACAACGGGCAGGAACTGATCGCCGGGGCGCGCGTGGTCATCATGAAGACGGTCGAGGAATCAAACGCCGAGGAGAAATCCGACTGGGGCGTCATCAAGGAAAAAATTCGCGTGGACCTGAAGCGCTACATCAGCAAACAGACTTCGAAGCGGCCGCTGATTCTTCCCGTTATCCTGGAAATCTGAGCGCTAGCACAGCGCACCGGCATCCAGCGTTTGCCAGGTAAAATTCTTACAATACACAACGCGCATTCCCTTCCAGGATTGGATGGCAGCCGGTTGCGGGGCTAAATTCCTCAACTGGTTGTTGTAGCGACGGTGCAGATTCCTCGCTACAATCTTTCGTCATCAGGAGCCTCGATTGTCTTCTTCCTCTTCACCGCTTGCTCCGGATCCTGGCCGCGCCGCATTTATTTTTATTCTGATCATGGTGGCGTTCGATTTTCTGGCGTTCGGCATCAT
Organism: Candidatus Acidiferrum sp.; assembly: GCA_036522195.1. Taxonomy (GTDB): domain Bacteria; phylum Acidobacteriota; class Terriglobia; order Acidiferrales; family UBA7541; genus Acidiferrum. Next base: position 63,025 of record DATDGF010000076.1, read on the forward strand.
TGCGCCGGTTCTTCCCGACTTGATCCGCCAATTTGAGGGCGGCGACTTCGCCCGCGCTTCGGCGATTACCGGCTACTTCGGATTCGCATGGGCTACCATGCAGTTTATTTTTTCACCCATTTTGGGGGCCTGGTCGGATCGCTTCGGGCGCCGGCCCGTCATCCTTATTTCTTGTTTCGGCTTAAGCATTGACTACATTTTTATGGCGCTGGCGCCGTCGCTGCGATGGCTTTTCGTCGGCCGCCTGATTTCCGGTATTACCACCTCAAACGTGTCCACGGCGTTTGCCTACATCACCGATGTGACGAAGCCGGAGGAGCGCGCCAAGCCGTTCGGTCTTGTTAGTGCGGCGTTCGGTCTCGGCTTTGTCATCGGCCCCGCCATTGGCGGCTATCTCGGCAACATCAATCTGCGTTTTCCGTTCTGGGCCGCCGCGGCGCTTAGTTTTGGCAACGCGCTCTACGGTTATTTCGTTCTGCCGGAATCGCTGCCGCCGGAGCGGCGCGCCAAATCCGCATGGCATATGGCGAATCCGCTGGGGTCACTGAGACTTTTGCGCTCACAGGCGGAGCTCGCGGGCCTCTCGGTCGTCACTACGCTCTATTATCTTGCGCACAACTCCCTTCCCTCCATGTGGGCGCTTTACACCATGTACCGCTACGGCTGGGACCGGGGCGGCGTCGGCCTCTCCCTTTCTCTTGTGGGAGTCTGCGCGGCCATCGTTTCGGGGACGCTCGTCGGACCGATTGTAAAGCGCTTCGGCGAACGCCGCAGCCTCCTCAGCGGCTTGCTCTTCGGCACGCTGGGCTTTGCAGGGTTCGCCCTCGCCACCCGCGGCTGGATGATACTCTCCGTCGTTCCTTTCATTGCCCTGTGGGGTATTGCTGCTCCCGCGATGCAATCGTTGATGTCGCGCCACGTCGATCCTTCGTCTCAAGGAAAGCTGCAAGGGGCGATCAACTCACTTCGGGCCGTCACGGGGATGGTCGGGCCAATCCTGTTCACCCAAGTTTTCGCGGTGGCGATTTCTCCAGGCGCGGGACTTCATGTTCCGGGCGCTCCCTACGGCTTGGCGGCGTTGCTTCTCGGGGCCAGCTTGCTGCTGGCGGCGTACGTGACGAGACCAGGCGAAGCCGCCCAGCCAACTGCCACAGCCTCCGCTGGCGTCCATCCTTCCGAGTGAAGAGCGCAGATTAGGAATGGTCCAAGTAGAATGGGTCCTGTATGACACGCCTGCCTAACAACTCCCTGTCCTCCAATAAGGACTCTTCCGGAGATTTCGGATTGTACCTGACTGTAACTGGCTTTCCCTCGGCTTGCAGTTGTAACTTCTCCGCCGTTTCCCTGTCTTCTGCAATGAATGCAAAAAGGCCCCAATAAGGAAGGCTATTTACTTTATAGGAGTATCCGAGCAGACTGCGAAAAGGAAGGTATAGGATTTTCGTTGCCCCGCGGCTCAATATTTCACCCTTTTGTACCGTACCGGGAACAACTGCCAGCCTCGACTTCGGAAGATTTTTGACTGGTGGAGAACTGCGCGAGTTATCCCCCATACAGCTACCGTTCCCATTGCTATGCCAAACACTGTTTCAACGAGATCATGAATTTCCACGCTCGTACTCTCCTGCGCCGAATGCTTGCTGGATTCCTGTCGATTTCCTCTTGAAGTAAGAGTACCTGAAGAGGCTACCTGCCCAACGGCTAACGCGAGCGTCGAGACGGAAAAGGCAATAAACATTTGGCTAGACAGTTTGTTTTGGCCCGCCCGGAACCCAGCCTGCGCAGCCCCCAAGTGCCGCGGTTGGGCTGCGTCGCCACAGAACTCGTGCTAAGCCACCCACTTCATGGTGAGTTTCTTGCGCTTCTTGGCGCAGTCGAGCAGATAGAGATCGATCAACTTCTGGTAAGGAAGGCCGGTCTCATCCGCAAGGCCCTTGAAATAATCGACAACCTGCGGACTCAAGTTGATGCCCACGGCCTTTTTCTTGACGGCGTAGGGGTTCTTTAGCTCTTTCAATTTGGAAAAGTCATATTCCTTCTTCATAAAATGCAAGCTCCTTCCTGGTTGCCTTCCGTGCAGAGATTATCCGGATCATGGAATCGGAGTCCCCGACGCAGTGAACGACGACCAGCGTCCTTGCGGCCGAGCGCACTCCAAGCAGGATGAACCGTTCCTCTCCCTCCGAGTGTTCTGGATCATAGAAGAGGCGCGCGAGCGGATCCTGGAAGACGCTCTGGGCTTCTTCAAACTCCACGCTTGGTGCGAGTGCCCCTATTCTTCCGTTCATCCCACGCGAACCGGAGCATGTCTAGATAATATCTAGATACGAGAGAGCTGGGAAGAGGGCACCTGCCGCGGCGGGTGCCCTACGAAGAAAGAAAAATGGCGAGATAAACTCGCCGTTACAAGACGCAGACACCAGCACCGGTCTAAAGACCGGCCACTACAAGGGCAAAAGAGACTTGGTCAACCAAAATGGAAGGTCACCGACTCCAGCAATGCTTTGATCCCGTTCCAGGCAATCTGCACACCGATACAAACCAGGAAGAACGACGACAATTGCGTGATCACGGTCATGCCCGTTGCTCCCAGGATTCGCGCCAGGCGGTCGGCAAATCCATAGCAGAGCAAAATGCTGATGGCGATCAGGACCAATCCAATGAGTGCAGCCAAAATTGTCAAAGGATGGTACGGGTGATGGCGAGCCGCGTTGGCGCCCAGCGTGATGGCCACGGAGATGGATCCCGGGCCTACTGTCAGTGGCATCGTCAAGGGATAAAACGCCTGGCGGAATGTGTCCTGCGGCTGGACAGTTCTTTGCACGTCATGTTTTTCGTCGTCTCGCTGCTTCAGCAGCGTCCATCCTGTCGCGATGACTATCAGGCCTCCGCCGACCTGCACCACCGGCAGCGAAATGCCAAAAAAGGCGAGCACGTAAGTCCCCACAAAATACGACCCAACCAGCAAGAAAAAACTGTTCATAGCAATGCGCCACGACAATGTTTTTCGCGCTTCCGGTGCGTATTCCCTGGTCAGCGCCAGAAAGAAGGGGCTGCCTCCGAGCGGGTCCACGATGGGGAAGAGCGCAACGAGAACCAGGAGCAGATTTTTCGCCGCTTCTTGCATGGGTTCGGTAACTTCCCTTGAGTGAAATTACGCTAAACGGCGTCGCTATTATAGCGAATAGAATCTCAGCCATTGCCCAGTTCCGCAGACTGAGATCGTTCCAGCATCCGACCGCTGATCTCGGAGAATTCAGACTCTAATGCGTTTGTACTACTCCCGGCCAGCGTCGCGGCGTCAATCTCAGTACTCAACAGGATGGCCGTTGCCAAGTCTGCACTGCACTCCAGACAGTATTTCTCTGTTCTTCCGGGAAGGTCGAATAATGCCTCGATACGACCACACACACTACACTGTGTAATCGAGTCCTGCTCCGTGCCCTTTGGTCCAGTTAACATGATAGTTGCTCCCTTGACTTGTTGCCGCTCCTTGTACCAACCAGTGTCAGTTCAGATGGTAAGGAAAAGGCTTCGAGGAAATCCTGAGCCTTTTATCAGGAAAGCATAAGCGGAAACGCCAGGGCCACGATTTTGAGTCTTTCCCCAAAATGACGTCCTAACAGATTCCTCATAAACTCCTCAGGACTTTTCTTTTCAGGTGAGCCGCCTCCGTGTCAGGGCTAATGAGTTCGGGGTTACTGGGGTGAGGGCCCTGGACACGGAGGCGGCCGCTCTCTCGATTGTGGTGCATCGTGCATCAGAATGGTGGGCGTTGGGAATCTAGTGTTTACCTTGATTCAGTGTCAGGTGTTTCCTCTAGTTTCGGTGGCCGGAGCGCAGGTCCACTTAGAGCCGCTTGCCTCTCGCGGTTCGCGGGTATACGCTTCCCTTCGCAGTAGGCTCGCGCCTGGCGGCGCTCGAGGGGTCCTCTTCCGCACCTACCTTTCGGCACGAGCACCAACTTAGGAGGAATTCAAAATGGCTACGGCAACGGCTGTGATGGAACCGAATGTCAAGATTGGACCAACAAAACTACTAATCAACGGAAAGTGGGTGGACAGCGTTTCGGGAAAAACTTTCCCGACGATCAATCCATCGACGGGCGAAGTGATTACACAAGTGGCGGAGGCGGATGCGGCGGACATCGACAAGGCGGTGGCGGCGGCGCGGGCGGCGTTTGAAAAGGGGCCGTGGCGCAAGATGAGCGCTTCACAGCGCGGCATCTTGATGAACAGGCTGGCGGATTTGATCGAGAAGCACGCGGATGAGTTGGCGCAACTCGAAGCGCTGGATAACGGCAAGCCCGCACACGTGGCTCGCGCGGCGGATCTCAACCTGACGATCGCCTGCTACCGGTATTACGCGGGCTGGGCGGACAAGAATCAGGGTAAGACGATTCCCGTGAACGGCAACTATTTTTGTTACACGAAGCACGAACCTGTGGGCGTGGTCGGGCAGATTATTCCGTGGAATTTCCCGCTGCTGATGCAGGCGTGGAAACTGGGGCCGGCGCTGGCAGCGGGTTGCACGGTGGTGATGAAGCCGGCGGAGCAGACGCCGCTGACGGCGTTGCTTGTTGGCGAGCTGGCGATGGAGGCGGGCTTCCCCGAGGGCGTGCTGAATCTGTTGCCGGGCTACGGACCGACAGCGGGCGCGGCGATTGCGCGGCACATGGACGTGGACAAGGTGGCGTTCACCGGGTCAACGGAAGTGGGCCACTTGATCATGCGCGCCGCGGCGGATACCAACCTGAAGCGCGTAACGCTGGAGCTGGGCGGCAAGAGCCCAAACATCGTGTTCGCGGACGCGGATATGGATGAAGCCGTTGAAGGTTCTCACCAGGCGCTGTTCTTCAACCAAGGGCAGTGCTGCTGCGCGGGTTCACGGCTGTTTGTCGAAGAGAAGGCCTACGACGAATTTGTCGAGAAGTCCGTGGCGCGCGCGAAGAGGCGCACGGTGGGCAGTCCCTTCGACAAGAAAACGGAGCAGGGGCCGCAGGTGGACCAGGACCAGTTCAATAAGGTGATGGGCTACATCGACTCCGGCAGACAGGACAAAGCCAAACTTGCTACGGGCGGCAATCGCGTGGGTGACAAGGGCTACTTCATCGAGCCCACTATTTTTACCGACGTGCAGGACAACATGAAGATCGCGCAGGAAGAGATCTTCGGGCCGGTGATGTCCATCCTGAAGTTCAAAGACCTGAGCGAAGTGGTCGAGCGGGCGAACAAGACTTTGTATGGGCTTGCGGCGGCCGTGTGGACCAAGGACATTACCAAGGCGCATGCGATCGCGGACAGCGTACGCGCGGGCACGGTGTGGGTGAATTGCTTTGATGTGTTTGACGCGGGAGCGCCGTTCGGCGGGTTCAAACAGTCGGGGATCGGGCGCGAACTCGGCGAATATGGTTTGTCCAATTACACCGAGGTGAAGACCGTCACCGTCAAACTATGAACCATCGACGAGGGCTCGACGGACCGCAAGGGGCACGATTTATCGTGCCCCTACGTTTTCTTGCAGCGGCTGTAATTCTGTTTGGTGCGTTCTTCTCTGCCCTTCCTGCTAGTTTTGCGCAGGCGCCTCCGGACCCCAGCCTTGCGCAGCGGCGTGCGCAGCATTTGCGTCATGGGATTAATTTGAGCGAATGGTTTGCGCAGGTTTATGACGCAAAGGGGTACACCAAAGAGCATTTTGAGACGTGGAACACGGCGCAGGACATTGCACTGATCAAGGCGATGGGATTTGACCACGTAAGGCTGAGCGTGAATCCCCAACCGATGTTCCGGGGCAAACAAGCGGATCAGATACCGACGGAATATCTCGGATACCTGGATGCCGCGGTGAAGATGATTCTGGATCAGGGATTGGCGGTAATGATTGATGTCCATCCGGATTCGGACTTCAAGGATAAGCTGACCACCGATAATGATTTTGTCGAACAGTTTGCAGATTTCTGGCGCGGGCTGGCGCAGCATTATTCGAATCTCGATCCAGACCTGGTGTTTTTTGAAGTTCTGAACGAGCCGGAAGGCCGCGATAGCTACCGGTGGTATGGGATTCAATCGCGGCTAGCTGCCGCTATTCGCGAGGGTGCACCACGGCAAACGATCATCGTGGCGGGGGCGCGGTGGTCGGATGACGACGACTTGCTGTTCATCGAGCCGCTGCGTGACCCAAATATTATTTACAATTTTCATTTCTATTCGCCGCACGTGTTTACACATCAGGGCGCGACGTGGGGAGAGAATTACTGGCACTTCGTGAAAGGGCTGCCGTACCCATCGAACACAGAGAACGTGCGGGAAGCGGCAGCGGGCGTGCCCGATCCCGTTAAGAGACTCCGGGTCGCGCGCTACGGGATGGACCAGTGGAATGCGGCGCGAATGGACGCGGAGTTTGATCAGGTGGCCGCGTGGGGGAAACGTTTGGGCATTGTGCTGGTGTGCAATGAGTTTGGAGCTTACCGGAAAGCGGCGAAGCCCGAAGATCGGGCGGCGTGGATTACCGACGTGCGGAAGTCCCTGGAGAAACACGGGATTGGCTGGACGATGTGGGATTACAGCGGCGGATTTGGCGTGGTGACGAAGCAGAACGGGCATAATGTTCCGGACGAGGCTACCGTGAAGGCCCTAGGATTGAAGATGCCATCTGGGCACTGATGGCGAAGGCGCGCACATCCCGAGACCCGGCACACGGCGCCGCGCCTGCCAGGCCGGTGACGCTGCGGTCTTACGAGCCGCACGACTTTGCCGCGCTGCACCGCTTGGACCAGGCTTGCTTCCCCGCCGGGATTGCTTACTCCAAGACGATGCTGAGTTATTTTCTGAAATTGCCCTCCGCGGATTGCCTGGTCGCGACGGAGGGCTCGCGCATCGTCGGATTTATATTGACGGAGGAGAACCCTCCCCTTGCTCACATCATCACGCTGGACATTGCGGAGACTCACCGGAGGCGCGGCGCAGGTACCGCGCTGCTAGGAGAAAGTGAGTGGAATCTTTCGCTGCGCGGGGTGCGCACCATCTTGCTGGAAACCGCAATCGAGAATGAGGCGGCGATTGCCTTCTGGCACCGCCACGGCTATGGTATCGAAGCGGTGCTAAAACGATATTACTTGGGCCGGTTGGACGCCTACGAGATGCGCAAACGATTGCCGGCGCCGGCGCTCCAACCCGGTACGCACTCCGGAGAGAAGCATTGAACGATTACATTTTGTCCGTGCTACTAGGAATCGTGGAAGGGTTGACGGAGTATTTGCCGGTCAGTTCGACGGCGCATCTGCGCATCAGCGAGGCGCTTTTGCACAGCTCTGGATTGGCTCCGAGCATGGATCTTGCGAGCGGCTACTGGAAGATGTATACGATCGTGATCCAGTTGGGGGCGATTCTTTGTTTACCGGTTTATTTCCGCCACCGGATCGCAAAGCTTTTCTCTACATTTCCGAACGGCGAGCGCGGCGACCGCACCGTGCTGACGCATCCATTGAGCCTGGTCATCGTGGCGTTTGTGGTCACTGCGATTCCGGCGTTTTTACTGACCAAAGTGATCGGGAAACATCTGGAAAGTTTGTACATTATGGGCAGCGCGCTGCTGATCGGCGGAATCGTGATGTGGATTGTGGATGAACTGAACTCTACATCGGAAACGGCGGGACTGGGGGCTACGGGAACGCGCATTCATACGTGGCATATGGAAGATATGAGCGTCGGGCAGGCGATCTGGATTGGCGCATGCCAGATTCTGTCTGCGGTTTTTCCGGGAACATCGCGTTCGATGTCCACGATTGCGGCGGGGCAGTTGGCGGGAATGTCGCGGGCTTCAGCACTGGAGTTTTCGTTTTTTCTGTCGATTCCGACGATGGTGGTGGCTACGTGCTATGACCTGTTGAAGTCGCTGATGGGAAAGACGGAGAACCCGATTGGGGTAGCGCAGATTGGCGCGCACGGATGGGTGATCCTGCTGATCGGCTTCGTTGTTTCATTCATTGTGGCCTACGGCAGCGTTGGGTGGTTCATGAATTATGTGAGGCGCCGCGGATTCGCACCGTTTGCGGTGTACCGAATTATTGTGGGCGGCGCGGTTTTGTATTGGGCATCCCGAATGGGGGGGTAGATGGCCTCAGGAATTTGCCCGTCTGCGTTGATCGCGAACACACACGCTGAAAGTATTTGTTGTCTGACGGCCTCGGTTTGATATGATTCCTTCGTTCGAACGTTCCTCCAGCGGGATTGCGAAAGCGCCAGCACCCGCCGCGGCACTCAGCCTTCCCCAAGAGCTGAGGAGACCTTCTTGCGCTTCCTGACACCTACGGAAAACAAACGGCTCAATGAGCTGATCGGATTCTTGTACCTGATCTTTGCTGTGTTGATGGCGTTTGCATTGCTTACCTATCAACCGATCGACAGCTCATTTAACGTCAGCGCCCCGCGAACTGAGGACCGTCTCGCGCGTAATTGGATAGGCCCTGCGGGAGCTTATGGGGCCGATTTGTTGTTCCAAATGTTCGGCTTTGCGGCGTTTCTTTTACCAGCGGGGCTATTGGTTCTGGGCTGGAAGTGGTTTCGCAGCCACCCCATCGGTTCCCATGTGGCGACCCTGCTGGGATACGGGCTCCTGCTCCTCTCGGTGCCTTCCCTTCTCGCCTTGCTCCCTATACCGGCTGTTCGTGGTGCTGTCCCTGCGGGGGGCTTCTTGGGGACGCTGTTGGCTGGGGGGTTGCGCAGTGGGTTCAATTGGGGCGCCTATCTGATTGCGTTTGCCGTACTGATTACGGCGATTTTCATGACCACGCGTTTTTCGTTTGCGGGAACTCACGCATGGGCAACGAGCCCGAAGGGGCCGATCGGGGCGGTGGAACGGCTGGGGATATTGCAAAAGGCTCAAACGCGGTGGCACGCGTGGCGCGAAGAGCGCCAGCAGCAACGCATGCGGCGTCGCGTAGAGGAATCGCGGCTCAGCGGGAGAAAACCCGTCCCCCAACAATCCATCGGCAAGGGTGAAGTGCTGAACGAGCCGCCGAAGACCATTCGCCTGGCCGACGAGAGCGACATCTTCAAAGGCAGGACGGAGACGGAAGAAGAGGACTTTGACGAAAAGAAAGACAGCGAGCGAAAAGCGCCAATTTTTGTGCTCAACCGCGAAACGGAAAAGCCCGCCACAAAAAAAGCAGGTGAGCCCAAGATTGCGAAGGGCAGCCCGAATTATAGGCTGCCCTCCCCTACGCTGCTCCGCGAAGGCGAACGCAGCCAGAAGCTGGACGAGGCTGAACTGAAGGACCGGGCGCGCGCGATTGAGGAGAAATGCCTGGAGTTCGACATTCAAGGACGCGTGACGCAGATCAATCCCGGGCCGGTGGTTACAACGTTCGAATTCAAGCCGGACGCAGGGATCAAATACAGCCGGATCACGGGGCTGACGGAAGATTTGTGCCTGGCGCTACAAGCGGAATCGATCCTGATCGAACGCATTCCGGGGAAATCGACGATTGGAATCGAAGTGCCAAATCTCAACCGGCAAACGATTGCGCTGCGTGATGTGATTGAAGCGCCGGAGTTCATGAATTCGCCGAGCAAGCTGACGCTGGCGATGGGTCGCGACCTGCACGGGCGCATTCGAATCACGGATCTGGCGGCCATGCCGCACTTGCTGATTGCGGGCTCCACGGGCACGGGAAAGAGCGTGTTCATCAACTCGCTGATGATGTCGATTCTGTATAAGGCCAGTCCCGATGAAGTGAAGATGGTGCTGGTCGATCCAAAACGCTTAGAACTGAATCTTTACGAAAACATTCCGCACTTGATTGCGCCCGTGGTGACCGATCCCAAGATTGCGTCCAACGTGCTGCGGAATGCCACGCGCGAGATGGAAAACCGGCTAAAGCTGCTGGCGCAACGGGGCGTTCGAAACATCGACCAGTACAACCGCACGTTCAAGAAAGAGCAATCGCTTTCGCTGTTTGACAATCTGGAAGAAGGCGAGCACAAGCCGCTGCCATACCTGGTGATCGTGATCGATGAGTTGGCGGACCTGATGATGGTGGACACCAACAACGTGGAAGAGTCCATCACGCGGCTGGCGCAAATGGCGCGCGCAGTGGGAATTCACCTGATCCTCGCGACGCAGCGGCCGTCGGTGGATGTAATTACCGGGTTGATTAAAGCAAACTTTCCTGCCCGCATTTCGTTCCGCGTGGCCAGCAAAGTGGACTCGCGCACGATTCTCGATTCGAACGGTTCAGAATCGTTGCTCGGCAAGGGCGACATGCTGTACCTGCCCGCAGGTTCGGCGCGCCTGCATCGCATTCACGGTCCGTTGGTGAGCGAGGATGAAATTACAGCGGTGTGCGACTTCTGGCGCGAGCAGGCGCAGGCGAAGTATCAGGAAGAGCTCCTCGAAGCACCAAAGGATGAGAACGGCAAGACCGAAGGATCAGCAGAGGGCGATGCCGATAGCGGCGAGGATGTCGATGACGATCTTTATCAAGACGCCGTCCGCGTGGTTTGCGATGCCGGACGCGCGTCCACTTCCACGCTGCAAAGGCGCTTGCGTATCGGCTACGGCCGCGCAGCGCGGCTGATCGACCTGATGGAGAGGGACGGCATTGTCGGACCTCCTGATGGCACCAAGCCTCGCGAACTTCTCAAGAATCGGAATTGGATGCACGAATTCGATCAATCCGCGGAGTGATTTGCCAAGACCGTTGCGTCGAATTGACACAACCTGGCATCGCCCCTACAATTTCTAGACCACTTGTGCCGGGGTAGCTCATTGGTAGAGCGCCGCCCTGAAAAGGCGGGCGTAGCCAGTTCGATTCTGGCCCCCGGCACCATCGTAACAGCCACGCCCTAGCCCGGAAATCTCACAAGGAATAATGCAAAACGCTGAATAGAAGTGGAAAAAGGCCGCTTTCTCGGGCATAACTGCGTTGTTCAGGCGTAGTCAGTGTCCGAAGAAAACTGGCCAGCGCCTTGCCATCCGCGAAGCGCTGCGGATCACCGAGAAACACGTCGGTTGCCAGCGCCGTGACCGGCCCCACTCCTGGATGCGTCATGAGTTGCCGTGCTCCCGAGCGACGCTCGCTTGCTCGGCGACTTGCTCCACAGGCCCGGACCGCGCCGCAATCCATTGGCCAACGCGATGGCCTGCAGCGCATTCTGTACCTGCGGGCTCGGGCCGAGACATCTGGAATCGGCCGAGAGCCAGAAGACATATACGATAGAAGAGAAATGAGGCCTGCAAGGACAGCGACCTGATCTTGCAGGCCTCGTTCACTACCGGACTACCACGTAATTGACTCAGACCAGATTTGCATACTGGCCCCGTCGCGGGTGTCGGACCAGGCGGCATGGACTACACCGTCGGGACCAGACACCAGTTGAACATAGTCGCCAAAGAAACCGCATCCCGGAAAGCCGATACACGGATTGAATGAGACGTCGCTAACTGCTTTCTGTTTCGAAAATGCTTTCCCGCCATCGGTAGACTTCCCGACGAAGTATTCCACCTTGGTGCTGAAGGGGTCGTTGCGGTCGTCATACCATCCCACGTAGACGTTGCCATTGGGAGTTGCTGTGGCCCAGGCGAAGAAGTGGTGCTTGCCGTTGCCAAACTTATCGTTATTGACGCGATGGATGGTAGACGCCCCGCTGCCGGCATCCACGACGGCCACGTAGACGCTTGGCGTGGCCTCGAGTTTCCCTCCGGCGATTTGATTGGCCGAGAAGGCACAGTAGGCGGTGTTGCCGTGGATCCCGCAACCCGGGGCCTGGGCGCCAGCGTCGCGGAACGCCCAATTGATGTTGTTGTTCCCGAAGAAGGAAAAGCTGGCAACGGGAACGGGGTTCACCACCCAGTTTCCACCAAACAACGTGGACTCATACATGTTCACCATGGGGTTCGTGAAGTCGTCGAAGAAAATGTGCGGAGTCCCGCTGCTGTCGATGACCATGTGAGAGAACTGCGTGTTGGTGAACGGGCCGCTGACAAGGGCAGGAGGCGAGAAGGGCAGTCCGGCACCCGGGGAATGAGACTCCATGATCACCGACGAGAACGCGGGGATGCTGGTGGCGCTGCCGTCGACGCAAAAGCCCGAAGTGGGGAAGTTGCAAAACAGCGTGTAATAAACGTACGTGGCGCCGTCAGTGGCCGTGCCGGAATTGTCCGTGGTGATTAGCGGCTTATCCAGGGAGGCGTCACAAGTGAAGATTGGCCCGAAGAGCTGGCCATTGCATGGCTGGTCGTCAATGGGGGTAGAGAGCAGGTCCGCATACGTCCCACCCGCAAAACCCTGAGCCAGCTCGACCTCGGTGTCGAGGTTGAGGTAGTTGTTGGAGAAGTCGACGATCAAATTGCCGGTGATCGTGGAGAGGTAGCTGTGGCTCGCGCTGTCGAACGATACACCCGGATCACTTTGAAAGTTGCCAGGAAGGAAACCTGTGGCGGGAATGGCGCCCCCCACCATGGAATCATCCGTCCAGGTCTCGCCGCCATCGGTCGAGGCGTGGAAGAACTGGTGGTCGAAGTTCTCGCGGAAGTCATTGGTCATGACCACATAATTGTGTCCGTTGGTGGGGTCAATCGCGGCCCCGACCTCCGCCTTGGGCCAGGGATTCCGATCTTGATTTACCTGATCGTTTTTGAATGATGCGGCTCCCGTCGGCTTGGCGAGGCGGGGCGCCTTTGCCTGAGCAGCCCGCAGGGTCTTCGCGCCGCCAGTGGGCAGCACGGAACCGTCGCGGTCGAATGGAGCCTTGTGATGGCCCTGCATCCACTTGACGTAGGAGGGCAGATCCGAGAATGGCGGCTTGTTCTGGGCGTTCGCGGGTTGGGCCGCGAGAGCGCTTACGAGCAAAACCGCCAGAGGGCCAAGCTTGCGAACGGCTGTACAGACTAATGAAAAATGTCTCCACTCGTGTTCTTCCATATTTTTCTCCTTGCCAGAATCCTGCGTTTGAGGAAATGCAGGGTACAGGGGGTTGAGATGCGACAGATTATTCTTTGCGACTAGCCGAAAGTCAACAAGCGTGCTGACAATGTCGAGTAGTGTGAGAGACTCATTGGTTGATCCGGGCAACGGGATCTGTAGTTGGCTATACGTAAAAGTGATCTCCTTCGCCGCCAGGCCATTTCGGGATTGTGCCTGACGGCAAACTCGGAAGTAATCCTTCACAATTGAGCTTTGCTCGCAGAAATGTTCCTGCAAACTGCTCTGGGCCCGGATTACCGTTATGCAATCAAGTTAGTTTTAGTACCGACTTGATGTCCGGTTACCGTCTTATTAGGCACTAGCCGTAATCTCTCACAGCATGGCAGAAGAGGAATGAAATTTGTGCGAATTGGGAGTTGCGAGCTAATTTCCCGGGGTGCTGTTGCGTAGCTGATCTGTTTTTGTTTTGCGTGAGAGTTTTTCACTTTCTAAGCCTGTTTCGGCGCACACCTTACCACCGGTTGACATGGGCCAGAATAAGGTTGGTGGGGATCTTTCTTTTTCAATACTTTAGCGGCACGGAACAC
>DATDGF010000077.1:0-3663 GCA_036522195.1 Candidatus Acidiferrum sp.
GGAATGGGGCGCCAGCCCCGCAAAGCCGAGTAAGCCTCTCCGAACTGAAGCCAAGAGAATAGTTCTCCCTCTTGGAGTGCGTACGGAGTTTCTTGCTGGTTGTATCTCCGGATTCGCAGTAGACCTTTCAGCATTGGACTGTGCTCTCGCGCCTATTTGTCTGCGCGCATTGCGGGAGCCGCAAAATTTTTGCGCCATAGAGGGACGACTGTGCCGACGTTTTCGCAGCTAGTACGGATGGGACGTGAAGCAGTCCTGGTAAAGACGAAGTCGCCAGCGCTGGCAGGCTGCCCGGAGAAGCGTGGCGTATGCATTCGTGTGTATACGCAAACTCCGAAGAAGCCGAACTCCGCGTTGCGCAAAGTAGCCCGCGTGCGCTTGACGAATTCGATTGAAGTGACGACGTACATCCCCGGTGTCGGCCACAACCTGCAGGAGCACTCGATCGTGCTCGTGCGCGGCGGCCGCGTAAAGGACTTGCCGGGAGTGCGGTATCACATCGTGCGCGGAACGCTGGACGCCGCGGGCGTCGAGAACCGCAAGCAGGGACGTTCGAAATATGGCGCGAAGCGGCCCAAGGCCGCGCAAGCGAAGTAAGCCAGCCGCAGAGCGGTTGCGCGTGAAGAGATTGTGAAGGAGCGATAAAGAGCAATGCCACGCAAAGGACTCGTTTTCCGGCGAACACAGGCGACCGATCCGGTCTATGCCAGCGACATCGTGGAGAAGTTCATCTGCTCGATGATGTGGGAAGGCAAGAAGTCGACGGCGCAGCGGGTGTTTTATGGCGCGATGGATCAGGTAGCGAAGAAGACCAACGACGATGCCTTGAAGATTTTCAAAAAGGCCATCGAGAACGTGAAGCCGGTGCTGGAAGTGAAGACGCGGCGCGTCGGCGGCGCGAACTACCAGGTTCCGGTGGAAGTCAATCCGTTCCGCAGGCAGTCGCTGGCCATTCGCTGGCTGCTGCAGTATTCACGGGAGCGCGCGGGCAAGACCATGGTGGACAAGCTCGCGGATGAATTGATCGACGCGGCGAATTCGCGCGGTGGAGCAATGAAGAAGAAGGAAGACGTGCACCGCATGGCGGAAGCGAACAAGGCGTTCGCGCACTACCGCTGGTAAGAAGGGCGCTGGTAAGGGATAGGTGGTTTTTGTGAGTGATGCAGTCGCAACTCGGGCAGGAGAAAAGAAAGCCGTTCCAGGAGCCATGGGAAGAGCATTCAAACTCGAAGATACGCGCAACATCGGGATCATGGCGCACATCGACGCGGGGAAAACCACGTCGACGGAGCGCATCCTGTTCTATACCGGTGTGACCTACAAGATCGGTTCGGTGGATGAAGGCACGGCCACGATGGACTGGATGGAGCAGGAGCGCGAGCGCGGGATTACGATCACCAGCGCGGCAACGACGGCTTCATGGGACCGCTACGGCAAGAAATATCGCGTCAATATTATTGATACACCGGGCCACGTGGACTTTACCGTGGAAGTAGAGCGTTCGCTGCGCGTTTTGGACGGCGCGGTGTGCGTGTTCGACTCCGTGGCTGGCGTCCAGCCGCAATCCGAAACCGTATGGCGCCAGGCCGATAAGTACCGCGTTCCGCGCATCTGTTTCGTCAACAAGATGGACCGCATGGGCGCGGATTTCGACCATGTCATTAACACCATTCGGAAGCGTCTTGGAGCCCACCCCGTTCCCCTGCAGTTTCCCCTCGGCCGCGAAGACAATTTCATCGGGATTATTGATTTCCTCGAAGAAAAAGTGATCGTGTGGCTGGAAGAAACGTTGGGCGCGAAATTTGAAATCTTCGAAGTGGGAAAGCTTTGGGACAAGGCCTTTGTGGATTCGCGGCCGGATGTGGCCGCGGCCCTGAAGGCTTCCGCGATCGACAAGAAATTTTACGACGACCACCGCAACAAAGTTGTGGAATATATCGCCGAGCACGACGACGAACTCATCGACAAGTATTTGAATGGCGTAGCGCTCACTCTGGAAGAGATGCGCAAGTCGATCCGTAAATCGACGCTGGCGCTGAAAATCGTTCCAGTGCTGGCGGGCTCGGCGTTCAAGAACAAGGGCATCCAGCCGTTGCTGGATGCGGTCGTTGACTATCTGCCATCGCCGCTGGATGTTCCGCCGGTGGAGGGTACGGACCCCGCCACAGACGAAGTCGTGCTTCGTCGCGCTGCCGATGACCAACCGTTTGCCGCGCTGGCGTTCAAAATCATGTCCGACCCCTTCGTCGGACACGTGACCTACATCCGCGTGTATTCCGGGGTCCTGAAATCCGGCAGCTACGTGGTGAATTCCGGCAAAGGCACGCGCGAGCGCATCAGCCGTTTGCTGCAGATGCATGCCAATAAGCGCGAAGAGATTGGCGAAATCTACGCCGGCGATATCTGCGCGTGCGTAGGACTGAAAAGCGTCAATACTGGCGACACGCTGTGCGACGAAGAAAAGCAAATCATTCTTGAAAACATCGATTTCCCCGCGCCGGTCATCTCTGTGGCCATCGAGCCGAAAACCAAGGCTGACCAGGACAAGCTGAGCATCGCCATGCAGCGGCTGGCGCAGGAGGATCCCACGTTCCGCGTGTCCACCGAACCGGACACCGGGCAGACGCTGATTTCCGGCATGGGCGAACTGCACCTGGAAATCATCGTGGACCGCATGCTGCGTGAATATAACGTGCAGGCGAATGTAGGTCGCCCGCAAGTGGCCTACCGCGAAACGATTCGCAAGAATGCCATCGGTGAAGGCAAATACATCAAGCAGACCGGCGGCAAGGGTCAGTACGGTCATGCCAAGATCGAGTTGCACCCTATTCCCAGCTCCAGCCACGAAAGCATGAAAGAGATGTCCACAGACGATCTCGACGTGCTGGCCAAGGAAGTGGTGGGCGGGGGCTCGGCCGGCAAATGGAAATTCGACAAGGAACACCGGTTTCTCTTTATCGACAAGATTGTGGGCGGATCGATTCCGCGCGAATTTATCGCGCCGATCGAAGCGGGCATTCGCGAAGCGCTGGATAACGGCGTTCTGGCGGGATTCCCGATGGTGGACGTTGCCGCGGTGCTGATCGACGGCAGCTATCACGATGTGGACAGTAATGAAATGGCCTTCAAGATCGCCGGTTCGATGGCGTTCAAGGAAGCTTGCTCGCGCGCCAAGGCCGTCTTGCTCGAACCCATCATGAAAGTCGAAGTGGTCGTGCCGGAAGAATACATGGCCGCGGTGTTCGGCGACTTGAATGCGCGGCGTTCCGCGATTCAAGGGACCGAAAATCGCGCGGGAAGCAACGTCATTCGCGTGGAAGTTCCGCTGGCGCAGATGTTCGGTTACGCCACGGATTTGCGCAGCCGCACACAGGGCCGCGCGACGTTCACGATGCACTTTTCTCATTATGCGGAATTGCCTGCGGCGCTGGCGGAAGAGGTCATCAAGAAGCACCGGGGCGAGAAGTAAGCTGCAAGCTTTCTCAGAGTTTGAGTGAATTTTGATTTGAGGAGCAGAGGACGAAATGGCGAAGGAGAAATTCGAGCGCACGAAGCCGCATGTAAACATCGGGACGATTGGTCACATAGACCATGGCAAGACGACGTTGACGGCGGCGATCACGAAGGTGCTGTCGAAGCACAACCCGAAGGTGCAGTTCCGGG
>DATDGF010000078.1:0-41279 GCA_036522195.1 Candidatus Acidiferrum sp.
AGTGAGTAAAGAACAAGGAACAGTGAAGTGGTTCAATGCCAGCAAGGGCTTCGGTTTCATCCAGCGCCAGAGCGGTGAGGACGTTTTCGTCCATTTCTCCGCGATCGTGGCTGATGGCTATAAGTCGTTGAATGATGGCCAAGCGGTTGAATTCGAAGTCACCAAGGGCCCCAAGGGCCTGCAGGCCTCGAACGTACAGCCCCTCTAATTCACTTCACAAAAATTCGAAACGGGCGGCCACTTCGGTGTGCCGCCCGTTTTGCTTTTTGGCCGACTTTTGAACGATCCGCCCTGCTCTTGAAAAGTTTGCCTCGGGGCCAACTTGACTTTGTAGAACTGGCCTGCCGAGGCCATCCGCTTTCGACGTCGTAGCTGCGCGGCTCCCTTCGCGGGCCATGCCTCCCTCCACACCTACCTGTCTTTAAGGTCCTCCCATTCAAAACGGGCCAGTACCGCATGCGCCACACAGTACCGCGCGCCCCTTGTGCCGCGTGCTTCCCGCTCCGATGATGGAAGTGCATTTAGCGGCGAACCCGCCTCAGACTGCTTGCCGGTGGCCGTGAGGGGCCTGCAGAAAACATCATGGGGACGCTGAATCGAAAAGAGTTAGATGACCTCGAGCGCCGTGAGCTGCAGCTCACCATCCTCGCCGCGGTCTTTAGTCTTGGTGCTGGCCAGCGGCCTGGCGGCGTTCATGTACCCGCTGGTGTTCCTCCACCCAGTCGGCAACAAGTGGACGCTTCGCGTCACCTTTTTCGGTTTCTGCGGGCTAACTCTTCTTTTCGTCGGCTATCTGCTCGAGCGCCAGCGCACTGTAGGCCAGCTCAAGCAACAAATCCTGGCGGAGCTGGAGCGCGCAACGTCACCCTGCAGCAACAGGCCAGCGTGGACCTGCTGCACTCCATGCCGGATCAAAACCATTTCTGGGATCGCCTTACGATGGAATACCGCCGCGCGATGACCATGCAGAAAACGCTTTCACTCCTGTTGCTGAAAGCCAAGCCCGCGGCCGCGTCCGCGAAAAATAACGAGGAGAGCTCTGCAGCCTGGAGCGACGCCGCAAAAGCCATGTCCCGCAAACTGCGGCCATCGGATTCCATCTACCGCTTCGCGCCCGATCTATTTGCCCTCGTGCTGCCGGAAACCGATTCGCTCAAAGCCAAACGCATTGCCGTCCGCCTGCAGGAAGAACTTCAGGAAGTCCGCGCCAAGCACGGCAAGATCTTCGACATCACCGCGCACAACTACCCAGACCACGTGAAAAGTTCGCATGAACTGGAAGACATCGTAAAATCCCTGCTTCCCGAGCGGGACGAATGGGCCGCCTCCACTCCGGCAACCGCACCCGCTCCCGTTTCCAAAGCCACTCCCGCGGCCGTTCCCGTACCAGCGAGCGCGAAAAAATAATTCGCTTCGCGCGAAAATTGTTTGAAAGAAAGTTTTGAGAATAGTTGAGTGGGTGAGCTAAGCGAGCGCCTGCTTCAAATCTTCAATTAAATCTTCTTTATCTTCCAAGCCCAGCGAAACGCGCACCGTTCCCGGACTGACTCCTGTGCGCCGCAGCTCTTCCTGACTCATGTTGTAGTGCGAGCTGTAGATCGGCAAAATCACCAGCGACTCCACTCCGCCCAAACTCGCCGCCAGCAGAAACAACCGTACGCGATCGCAGAACCGCCGCGCCGCTGGGAGTCCGCCCTTCACGTCAAAAGCCAGCATGCCGCCAAAGCCTCGCATCTGCTTTTTCGCCAGCCGGTGATCCGGGTGAGACTTTAGACCCGGATAGTGAACGCGTTCTATCTTCGGATGTCTCTCCAGAAATTTGGCGATGGCCATGGCGTTTTCGCACTGGCGTTCCACGCGCACCCCGAGCGTCATGATGCCGCGGATCAGAAAATACGCCGCGCCCGGATCCATTGACCCGCCGAGATAAATAATCATCTGCCGCACCCGCTCCATCCAGTGCGCGTTGCCCACGGAGACACCGGCGATCAGATCGGAGTGGCCCGCCAGCGCCTTGGTGGCGCTGTGCACCACCATGTCGTATCCGAGGGCAATGGGATTCTGCAAAATGGGCGTTGCGAAGGTGTTGTCAATGATGGAGACCAGCTTGTGTTTTTTCGCGAAGGCCACGGCTTTGTGAATATCCACCAGGCGCAGCGTCGGATTCGTCGGCGTCTCGACGTAGAGAACTTTCGTGCGCGAAGTCACCAGATCTTCCATCCCCGCGAGATCCGTGCCGACGTGACGGACTTTGATGCCCATGTTCGGGAAGATGTCGCGCATCAGCCGGTAGGAGCCGCCGTAGAGCTGCGCCGTGGAGATGAGTTCATCGCCGGCCTTCAAGGCCGCCAGCAAGGAGGAAGAAATCGCAGCCATGCCCGAAGAAGTGACGATGGCCGCCTCAGCGCCTTCGAGTGCCGCGATTTTCTTCTGGGCGACGGTGAGTGTTGGATTGCCGTAGCGCGTGTAGATATAGGCCTTATTCTTGCCTTCGGCCCACAGCTTCATTTCTTCGGTGGAAGAAAACGTAAACGTCGCGGAGTGCACGACCTCCGTCACGATCGGCCCGTTCACGCCATGGCGATTGGCTTCGCCGCCGTGAATGGCCTGCGTTTGCGGCCCGAGTTTGCGGATAGATTGTTTCTTCATCATATCCACCATTTTGGCGGCAGTTTCGTTGCCGGCAAGCACCAATTTGGCGGAATCCATCGTGCCTTAGACAATCCGGGCTTGCTGGTGTCACACTCTCCGCGATGGTTCTGTCCGAATTTCAGATGAGTACGGCAACATTATTCCCGTTCGCCACAGGCTGCTGGATGGTGTTTTTTCTTTACTGGGCGATTTCCGCGCTGTCGTCCAAAGTGGCGAAAAAATCAGAGTCCGTCTTAGCGCGCTTTCAGCGCATGGTCCCTTTAGTGGTCGCCTACTCCCTGCTTTTTTATCAGGTGACAAGTGTCGGCTGGCTCGGCAAGCGATTCGTGGCGGACACATCTGCGGCCGCTGTAATCGGCGTAACGTTGACCACCGCGGGAGTAGCATTCGCGATCTGGGCGCGCTGGCACCTGGGCGCAAACTGGAGCGCCATCGTCAGCATCCGCGAACAGCACGAGCTGATCCGCACCGGACCGTATCGGCGCGTGCGCCATCCAATCTACACAGGCATGCTACTCGCGATGGCGGGGACGGCACTGGTGCTCGGCGAACTGCGCGGCTTGCTCGCTTTCGCCATCACCCTGTTCGCGTTTTATTGGAAAGCGCGCAAGGAAGAAGCTTGGCTGACGCGTGAATTCGGAGAAAGTTTCGAAGCGCACGCGAAACAAACAGGAATGTTCTTGCCGAAGATTGGGTACTAGGTCGATTTCCAACAAGCCAACAATTGTGGCCAGGCGCGGGAATTAGTAAACTCTGCCGCGGTTTTCCTTTCCTACGCGCTCGTCCCCAGTTTCTAAATAACGAGATGGCGTTGTGCCAAGCTGCTTGCGAAACATCGATATGAAAGCGCTGGCGCTGTTATACCCAGCATCGAGAGCGGCGGCTGTCACCTTCTCTCCTGAAGCAAGCAGCTGCATGGAATGAAGCAAGCGGAGTTGCTGACGCCACCTGCCGAAAGTCATTTGCGTTTCCTGGATGAATAGTCGCTCAACGGTTCTCTTGCTTGCGCCGCAATTTTTACAAAGCTGTTCCAATGTTCTTTGATCGCGTGGATTCGCGAACAATTCCTTCGTAACTCTCATTGCCCGGCTGTCCGATGGATGCGGCAACTGCAAAGGAATGGTCTCAACCGCTTGCAACTGATCCAGGATGATTTCGATGATCCGTCTTTGAGCCGGAACTCTCCTATTCAATTTCGGAAACTTGCAGGCATGCAGGATTAACTCCCTCAGGAGCGAAGACACATTCACGACAAAACACCTCTTGGGGAGAGCCCGGCCAAGTCTGGGCAGAAAATAAAGCGTCCTCATCGAAACCATCCCGGACATGGCCACTCGGTGCGGCGTTTTCGCTGGAATCCAGACCGCGCGCAGGGGCGGCACGACCCAAACGCCCTGCTTTGTGTGGACGGTCATCACCCCTTTCGAAGCAAAGATCAGCTGATCCTCTGGGTGGAAGTGCTTTGGGATCACGTGGCCGTGTTCTAAGTCCACGGACACGCTGGCGATCTCGGCGAGCGGACGGCCGCGACGATCTAAGAGGATGCTGTGGCACTTTTCCGACATTTCTTGTCACAATAGCGAGAGAAATTCAACGCGGCAAGTGGTATTCCTGCATTGCAAAGAGCAGTCCGGGAGGCAAAGATGCTTGCTTCAGGCAAAATGACCGGGTTCGTTCTGACCAAAGATTACGACAAGTCCAGAGCTTTTTACGAAGGTAAGCTGGGATTCAAATTCGTGAGCCTGGATCAGTTCGCGCTGGTAATGAATACCGGCGAAAACAACATTCGGATTTCCAAGGTTCCGAATTTCACTCCTCTTCAGAGCACGGTCCTGGGCTGGGCGGTGAACGACATCGAAGCGGTCGTCGCCTGGCTGGCGAAACAAGGCGTGACTACGGAAAAATATCCCTTCGTCCAAGATCGCGAACGCGGGATCTGGACCACTCCCAACGGCGACAAGGTAGCGTGGTTCAAAGACCCGGACGGTAACGTCCTGGGAGTGAGTCAGCACCAATAGGCACGTCCAACCGGAATCTAGCTACGCTTCTTCTTCGACAAGTTGCTCGCCGTGCGCGGCCTTGTGCGCGGCGATGACTTTATCCGCGAGCTCGTTCGGGACGTAATCGTAATGGGAAAACTCCATCGAATAACTCGCGCGGCCCTGCGTTTTAGAAGTCAGGTCGTTGGCGTAAGAGAGCATCTCCGCCAGGGGCACCTGCGCTTTGATAATGACGTTGTGACCGCGGGCTTCGCTGCCGGCGATCCGTCCGCGGCGTGAACTGAGATCGCCCATCAGGTCGCCCGAGTATTGATCGGGGGCATACACTTCCACGTGCATGACGGGTTCAAGAAGCGCGGGCCGCGCTTGCTTCATCGCCTCCTTAAACGCGAGCGAGCCTGCGATCTTGAACGCCATGTCCGACGAATCAACGTCGTGATATTTCCCGTCGTACAGCACCGCACGGAAATCTACGACGGGAAAACCGGCAAGATAGCCACGTGCCGCGGCGTCGCGAATGCCCTTTTCAACCGACGGGATCCAATTCCGCGGAATCGCCCCGCCAAAAACGTCGTCCACAAACTCGACGCCCTTGCCGCGCTCGATGGGTTCCATCTTGATGCGGCAAACGCCGAACTGTCCGTGCCCACCCGACTGTTTCTTGTGCTTGCCTTCCGCGTCGGCCTTGCCGCGTATGGTTTCGCGGTAGGGGACCTTCGGCGGCTTCAGCGTGAGGTCCACGTGGTAGCGCTTGTGCAGCTTGGCCACCACAACTTCGATGTGCTGCTGGCCGGAACCGGCCAGAAGAAATTCCTTCGTCTGCGGATCGCGCATGAAGCGCAAGGCCGGATCTTCCTCGAGAATTTTATGAATCGAGACGCCGATCTTGTCCTCGTCGGCCCGCGTCTTCGGTTCGATCGCGAAGGTAATCGAAGGGTCCGGCAATCGCGCCGGCGTGTAGTAGATAGGCGAGGCTTTATCACCCAGAGTCTCACCGGTAGTGGTTTCTTTCAGTTTTGCAATGGCGCCAATATCCCCGGCGTGGAGCTCACCGACTTCCGTGAGCTCTTTGCCTTGTACGACCTGGATATGCTGAAAGCGTTCCGGGAGATTGCGGTTGAAATTGGTCAGCGTGGCGTCATTCTTCAGCACGCCGCTTTTCACTTTGAAATAATTGATGCGCCCCGCGAAAGGATCCGCCAGCGTTTTGAAAACAAAAAGGGAGAGCGGTTGGCTGTCGTCATATTTGCGCTCGACGCGGTCGCCTTTGCCATCCGGATCCTTGAATCCCACCTGTGCGTGCTCATCGGGATGCGGGAAAGCGTCGGTAAGAAACGTCAATAAGCTGGCCGTGCCGATATTGTGGATCGATGAAACCATTAAAACGGGAAAAATCTTCTCCGCGACGATGGCCTTGCGCACCGCGGGAATCAAATCGTGGATCGGGATGGTGCCTTCGCGGAAGAATTCCTCCATCATCTCGTCGTCGCCTTCGGCAATCATCTCCACAAGCTTTTCGTGCGCTTCCTTGGCCTCGTCGGCAAGCGCGGCCGGAATTTCTTCAATCGAGGGCTTGCCGTCGCCATCGGGCTTGTAAATGTGCGCCTTCATAGCCACCAGGTCGATGACTCCCCGAAATCCTCTCTCCGCCCCGATCGG
Organism: Candidatus Acidiferrum sp.; assembly: GCA_036522195.1. Classification (GTDB taxonomy): domain Bacteria; phylum Acidobacteriota; class Terriglobia; order Acidiferrales; family UBA7541; genus Acidiferrum. The sequence goes on from DATDGF010000078.1 coordinate 6,312, forward strand.
CAGCTGCAGCGCCACCACGTTGCGGCCAAACACCTGCTCCAACGATTCCATCGAGCGTTCGAAACTGGCCAGCTCCCGGTCCATCCAGGTGAGAACAAACGCCCGGGGAATATCGTACTCCGTGCAATAGTCCCAAACTTTTTCTGTTGTGACCTGAGCGCCGACGTGCGCGTCCACGGTAATGAGCGCCGCATCCGGCGCGATCAACGAAGCTTTCGCTTCCGTGATAAACGTGGAGTACCCGGGAAGATCGATGAAATTGATTTTGACTTTTTCCAAAGAGCCGGAAGGGGTCGTCGGTGTTGCGTGCCATTCGGCGTAGGAGAGGCCGGTCTGAATGGAAATCTTCCGCGCGATCTCTTCTTCGTCCCAGTCCGTCGTGGTGCTGCCCTCCGCAACTTTTCCCCAGCGCGCCGTCATCCCCGCGGTGTAGAGCAACGACGACACCAGTTGCGTCTTCCCGGTGCCGCCGTGGCCGACAATGCCCACGTTTCGAATGTCCTTGGTGAGATAGCTCTTCATAAAGCCTCCTGGCTCTGGCGGCCGCAAAGCGACCGACGCGGCGAGGTCCGTCCAGCAGAATTCGGGCGCGGGCCTGCGCCGGGCAAGTTGGAACTGAGGGAGGAGAACGTGGCCTGCACCTGGGTCCCCGTGGGGCGGGGGCGAAGGTCTAACAAGATTTCCCTGGTCCGATCTCCTAGCGGGCGGATGCTAGCACAGCGGAACGGTTGGAGCAACGCGTCGCGCGGGAAAATTGGAGCCCGGCTAGGATTCGAGAAAGTCGTGCCTTGGCCATGGAATTAATTCTGGGACTAGTACTGTCGCGTGGGTTCCCGGCTATTCTCAAGGGGCCGTTTGTCATTGGCAATGCACAGCTTAGCCGCGGCTTGCTTTAATAGGTGTCGGCATCGCTATTGCAGTGACGAGGAGGGGAAAGTACGCCACCGCTTCAACAGTTCCTTTGCCAGAGTTTTTTTCGAGCAGATTGAAGCTGGCGCAAACGCTCTGCTGTTTTTCTACCGGAACGTGGCACGACCTTAGGAGGACGAAGATGGACGAGTATCCCGAAATGAATCAGAACGGACACAAAAGAGAACCCTCAATCACGAGCGCAACTCGCTGGCTTCTGGGCGCCCTGGTAGCGCTCGTAGTCGTTGCCGGGCTTGCCCTTGGCTACGGCTACCGCCAACAAATCCTGGTTGGCCATCTGACAGCGCAAGAGTCGGTGTCGAATGCCACGATCAGCCAGATGCAGGGAGAACTGAACACCCTGACCGCCAAATTGAATGAGATGTCCGCGGCTCAGGAGGCCAAGAACTCTTCCGTCCAAGTGCCGCAAAGCGCCAGCCAGCCTGGCAACAAAGCCGCCGCGCCGGCACACCCCGCCAAGCGAACCGCACCGGTGGACAAGCGCTATAAACAACTGCAAGCCCAGTTGGAAGAGCAGCAGAAGCAGTTGAAGGATACGCAAGACCAGGTGGCCAAGAACCGTACCGACATGGAAGGAAACCTAAACTCAACGCGCGACGAACTCAATGGCTCCATCGCGAAAACACACGAAGAATTAGTGGCGCTCGCCAAGCGTGGCGAACGCAGCTATTTTGAGTTCGACCTCACTAAATCTAAGCAGTTCCAGCGCGTGGGGCCGCTCCCGCTCTCCCTGCGCAAAGTGGATACCAAGCACAAGAGTTACGATGTGGAACTGATCGTTGACGACAATCAGCTGAGCAAGAAAAAAGTAAATCTTTACGAGCCCATCTGGATCCACACGGAAAACGAATCGCAGCCTGTACAAATCGTTGTGAACCGCATCGACAAGAACGAAGTGCACGGATACGTGAGCGCGCCGAGATACAAAGCATCGGAGTTGGCGGCGAGCAGCACCGGCACCGCGGCCGTCACTCCCGTGGCAGCCCATCCGCAGCCCGCGCCACCGGATCAGAATCCGTAGATTCCTGGACAAGCAGAACATTAGGAAAAAGTAGCGTAAACAGCGGGACGCTCGAAAGGCGTCCTGCCGTTTCTCTTCTTGAAGACATAGTGCCCCACCGATCGGCCGCCCGAAAGTCAGACATAAAACGCAGGCTTTCCTCGCCGGGCGCCACGTGCGCGTTGGTCACGATGACGCCCGTGCCGGTGACAAGAAATCCAGTGCCCGATTTGTCCAATCCCTTCAAGTACACGACGGCAGGCTTGGTTTGCCGCACGTTCCTCGAGCGAAAGCTCCGGCTGAAGCCCGGCGCTGGTGTCGGAGACTCTCGCGACAATTTCGCCGGTGAAAGTCTCCGAAATGGGACGAAGTTCCACGTGGACACGGTCTGTCTTGAACAGCCAGTACTCGCCCCGGCTGCGGCCATTCAACGAAACCCAGTTTTGCGGTCCCGCGGTAAGTGTGAGTTCCTTGGTGGCGTAGCCCGCAAGGCTGATGCGTGCTACGAGGGGATGCTCGAGCCGCGCCCCGTACGAAGTCTTTGTCTTGTGAAAGTACCCCCCGGAAAATCTTTCTCGCATGGCGTGGTGCCGATCGTCACCCCATCGATTTCGACGGTCGCCCCGCCGGGATTGCTGGTGAATTGCAATTTGTCGGCATAAACACCCGCAGGACAAGCGAGCAGCAACAATGCCGCGCCGGCCACAAATTGCGAGCGGGATGCCATGAGAGGACCTCGCCAAAGAAGACTCGCTGAATAACTTACACAAAGGGACGTAACGGTATTAGAAAAATATACACACGTCTTTCGAACGGCCACCGCTACTCTTTTTCCTTGAAACCCTCGCAGGAATTCACCGGCAGGCGGGGATACTTGGGAAATCGCGCATCCGAGAACGAAAGTTCGCAAAGATAGAAAACGGATCCATGTGGAGATTCAATCCTGCGCGAGTGCGCACACCTCGCGCAGAGTCCGGCATCAGGTTGATTTTTCACGGGAGTGACAGCGTCTGTCATGCTCAAAGAATAGCTCACAGAGCATGCGAAGCTGCAAGGCGATCGGCAGAAGTGAATCCCCTAAAAACAAAAAACCTCGTTACGCCCCCGATTGTCGCCTAGTGGTTTTTCTTCACCCCTGCCAGTCGAACCCGAGCGCTTTTTACGAAACCCACGAACCTGCGCGCCAATTCATGAATCCGGTCCGCCTGGCGCATTTCGATGGCCTCTCTTGGGATCAACTCTCCTCCGACGCCGATCGCAGACGCTCCCGCCAGGATGAAATTGGCTGCGGTCTTTTGATTTACGCCTCCCGCCGCGATCAACCGCACCTGTGGAAACGGCCGCTTCAGAGCTTTGATGTACGTGTCGCCGCCGACTTGCGAGCAAGGAAAAACCTTTACAAAGTCTGAACCAGCCTTCCACGCCATGGTCACTTCGGTCGGCGTCAAGGCACCGGCCAGAACGACAACGTTCTGTTTGTGCGCAAATTCAACAAGCCCCAGATCAAGTCCCGGGCTTGTCAGGAATGTCGCTCCCGCATCCAGGCAGCGGTTGGCCGTTTCGGTGTCGAAAAGTGTGCCCGCACCCAGGATCAGTTCCGGACTGTGCTTTGCCAGTTCGGAAATCACTTCAATCGCGCCCGGGACCGTCATGGTGATTTCCACGATCGGAATTCCGCCGTGAGAAACCGCCTCGGTCGCAAACCGGGCATCCTCCGCCGAAGACAAGCGAACGGCAGGAACGATGCCGATCTCCTCGATGCGAGCTTGAACTTCTTCCTTCTTCATCGATTCCGAGTCCTTTCACTGCTCCGGAAAATTACGCGACATCCGCGTGGCCTCAACTCTGCTCACTGCATACCTGTTCATTGCGCCTCGTCAAAGCCCGGCTCGGGCTCAGGGAGCTTATCGCGATTCCCCGCGAACCACACGTACAAGGTCGGCAGCAGGAAAATACTCAGTAGCAAGGCTCCAAGCAGTCCTCCGACGATGACGATCGCGAATGGCCGCTGGGAGTCTGAACCAATTCCTCGCGAGAGTGCCGCAGGCAGCAAACCGAGCGTAGCCACGAGCATGGTCATCATAATGGGCCGAAGCCGGAGCACCGCTCCGTCAACAGCCGCGTCCTCAATCGTGTGGCCGCGCACGCGCAACTGGTTGATATATTCCAGCATGATGACCCCGGTTTGCACCGAAACGCCGAAAAGCGCCAGGAACCCTACACCCGAGGAAACGCTGAAGTGTGTGCCGGTGATCAGCAGCGCCAGCAATCCCCCAACCGGCGCCATGGCCACGTTGGCGAGAATCAACAGGGCCCATTTCGCCGAGCTGAACATCGTGTACAGAATGACGAAGATTCCCAGGATCGTAAGCGGCAGCACGATCATCAGGCGCTTCTGCGAACGCTTCTGGCTCTCGTATTCGCCGGCCCAGTCAATGCGATAGCCGACGGGGAGCTTCACGTGCTCGTTCACGTTTTGAATGGCCTCTTCCACCGCACCACCCAGGTCGCGGCCGCGCACGCTATACTTGATCGCGACGTAGCGCGAATTCTCTTCACGGTAGATTTCCGAGGCGCCGTCTCGCGTCTCCACCGTCGACAGCTGCGCCAGAGAAACGCGCGCGCCGGATGGTGACAGCAGCCGGATATTCTCGATGGCTTCTTTCGTGTCCCGGTAGGGCGCTTGGTAGCGCAGGACGAGGTCATAACGCTGCTCGCCTTGCAATACCTGGCTCAGTGCGTTGCCGCCCACGGCTGTCTGAATGGCGTCCTGTACGTCTGCAACGTTGATCTGGTAGCGCGCAGCCGCATTTCGATCCACGACGAAGTTGAGATTTGGCTGGCCGATCACTCGAAAAACGCCCAGGTCTTCAACCCCCGGGATGTTGCGCATGATCCCCACGATCTCGTCGGCCTTTTCCTCCAGAAGCCTCAGATCGTCACCATAGATCTTTACCGCCAGCTCGCCTTTGACGCCGCTGACCGCTTCCTCCATATTGTCGGAAATAGGCTGGGAAAAGTTCCACAGAACCCCGGGAATCTTGCTCAGCTCGCGATCCATCGCTCCGATTAATTCGTCCTTGTCCTTGTGAAAGACGGGACGCCATTTTTCTTTGGGCAAGAGGTCGACAAAATATTCGGTATTGAAGAAACCTGTCGTATCCGTGCCGTCATCGGGACGGCCGACTTGCGAAACTACCTGGCTAACCTCGGGGAAAGACGCAAAAACGACGCGCGCCTCATTCATCACTCGCGCCCCTTCGGTCGGCCCCGTGCTCGGCGCCAGCGTCCCGCGTGCCCAGATTGCTCCTTCATCGAGGTGCGGCAAGAACTCCGAACCAATCACACCGCTGAACATCAGAAAGAGCCCCAAACAAAACGCAAAGCCGGCCGCACCTACAGTCACCAGACGATGCTCGATCGCCCATCGCAACCACTTTCGGTAGGAGCGTTTCAGATAGTCCATCACAGGGTTATGCCATTCATGGACTCCATGTTTGAAAAACACGCTCGCCAGGACCGGTGCGATGAGCATGGAGAACAGGAGTGCGCCAAGAAGCGCAAATGCTACCGTCCATGCCATGGGCTTGAAGAGGCGTCCCTCAACCCGCTGCAGCGTGAAGATTGGTAAATAAGCCGTAATAATAATGGCGATGGCGTAAAACACCGGCCGCTGCACTTCGTAAGCGGCATCGCGGATGCGCTCGATGGTTGTTTTCGTCGTGTTCTCACTGTGCGTCAGGTGTCTCACGATGTTTTCGACCATCACCACCGCGCCATCCACAACCATCCCGAAGTCCAGTGCGCCGAGTGACAGAAGATTGGCCGGGATTTCCTTGAGACTGAGGCAAATCGACGCAAACAATAGCGAGAACGGAATCGTTAATGCCACGATTAGCGAGCCGCGGAGGTTTCCGAGAAAGAGAAACAGAATGATGGAAACAAGCAGAATCCCTTCGGTGAGATTATGCAGCACCGTATGCGTGGTGTAATGCACCAGGTCGCTGCGGTCCAGGAACGGCACGATTTTTACGCCCGGTGGCAGGATATGCTCATTCAGCTCTTTCACCTTGGCATGTATTCCAGCCAGGGTTTCGTCGGAATTCGCCCCTTTCCGCAGGAGCACAATTCCTTCCACCACATCGTCGGTATCAACGACGGTGCCATTCGCACGATGGATTGCTTTTCCTATTTGCCCGAGCCGGATTTTGGGCCCTTGCGCCACCATTGCAATATCCATGATGCGCAGCGGCGTGCCATTCTTCGTGGTGATCACGGTCTGCTCGATGTCCCGGACGTTGTTGAACAATCCCACGGAGCGGACATTGATCTGTTGCAGACCCGCTTCCACGAAACTCCCGCCGGCGTTGGTGTTGTTGTTGGCGAGCTGCTGCTCCACCTGGCCGATGCTCAGTCCATAGGACACCAGTTTGTTCGGATCGAGCCGCACCTGGTATTCGCGCGTGGTTCCCCCGAAACTCGAAACGTCGACCACATTGGGCACGGACTTAAATTGCTTTTCGAGCGTCCAGTCCTCGATGGATTTCAACTCCATCAGGTCATATTTCGGATTCGTGCTCCTCAGCGTGTACCAGAAAATCTGGCCCACCGGGCTCCAGTCCGTGCCCATCTGCGGCGTCACACCGGCGGGCAGTGTCACCGCCGAGAGTCTTTCCAGCACTTTCTGCCGGTTCCAGTCGTTGACCGATTCATCATCGAAAATAAGCATCACGCTCGAAAGCCCAAAGAGAGAGACCGAACGTAGATGTTCCAGGTGCGGCATTCCATTCATCTGAATTTCGATCGGGACTGTGACTTGCTGCTCCACCTCTTCCGCGGCGCGCCCAGGCCACTGGGTGATGATCTGTACATAGTTATTGGCGACGTCTGGATAGGCTTCGACGGGTAAGTTGTGAAAGGAGATCGCACCCCAAAGGAGCAAGAGCACCGTAAGCGCGAGGATGATGAAACGGTGATCGAGCGCGTAGGTGACGAAGGCGCGTATCATCGAATCGTCCTCGGGTTTACCAGGCGGGCTCTCAACTATTGCTCCATGGTGTTCTGCAAGACCAGCGCGTTACTGACCACCTGCTGGCCTGGCTTTATCCCGGATACGATTTCCTGCACGTTGTTCGGTAACATATTTCCCGCAATAACTTCCACGCGGCGGAATTTCTTATCCCCCGCCGGAACGTAAACCCAGTCGCGGTCGTGCAGATGAAGGATGGCGGAAGCGGGAACGCTGGCCCGTGTTTCTTTCTTTTGACTGTGAAATGTTGCCGTGACGAACATACCCACGCGCAGGAGTCCTGGATTGGTCACTTCAATGCGCACTTTGGCCGTGCGCAGGATGGGATCAAGCACGGGACCAATGTTGCTGATTCTCCCTGTGAATACTCTGTCGGGATACGCGTTCAGGCGAATCTCCGCCGTTTCGCCGACATGCACATTCGCAAGATCGTTTTCGTAGACGTCGCAGAGTACCCACACGCTCGAAAGATCTGAGATGGTGAACGGATTCGGCGAGCTCAGGCCGGCGACACCCGCGGCATTGGTAACCTGCTGGTCGGTGATCACCCCGGAAACTGGAGCGCGAATATCGACGATCGCGGCTGGATGATCGATATCGCCTCCTAGCACGCGAAGACGCTCCGTCGTATTCTCCACATCAACCTTGGCCTTGTTCTCGACATCTTCTGCTGTCTGAAAATCGTTCAAAGAGATGGCCCCTTTGTCGTAGAGAAGCTGGGCGCGCTCGAATTGGATTCGCGCGAGCTTTTCGTCGGCGACCGCTTTTCGATAATCGGAAAAAGCGCCTGACATGTCCGCGCTTTGCACGCGCAGCAGGAGCTGGCCCTTTTTCACCGTATCGCCAAGCCGCGCGAGAATCTCCACAACCCGGCCCGTCGCGATCGAAATGACCGGCACCGTCCTGGAAATATCCGGGTTTACTGTGCCGGTCGCGGACAACTTCGATGCCGATTCATACGCAGCCGCCGTTGCCAGCGGAAACTGCTCGGGATGATCCACCTGCACGACATTGACGTCTTCTTCGTGCTCAACTTTTGCGGCTGGCGGAGCTTCCGCCTTGGAGTCGCCTTTGCCATCGCCGCAGCCCGAAAAAACGAAGCCTAGCGCGAAAACCAGGGTCGTCGCTTCGAACCCCGCGCGTCTCATTGGATGACCTCACGTCCCACGGCCAGATTCAATTGGCTTGCCGCGTTCAGATAGGAAGCAACCAGGTTCAAATAATTGACTCGCACGCTCCGGTAATCCACTTGGGCGTTCAGGAAATCAAGAAGCGACGCCGCTCCGTGTTCGTAGGAAAACGCAATCGTGTCCCGCACTCTAGACGCTTGTTGCAAGTACCTGCTTTTGTAGGGTTGAAGAAGGATCACTGCGCTGGTGACTGTGGCGTAGGCCGAATCCACGTCGCTGAACACTTGCGCCCGCGTCGCTTCCGTCAGTTTCTCGTTGCGGTCAATGTCCAGCTTTGTCCGAAGCTTCTCGCCCTGGTTGCGATCGAAGATCCGCAGCGGGATGCTGATACTGGCGCCGAGCGTTTGGTGGTCATTGGGGTTGTTGAACGAGGGGTTGTACGTATACCACACGCCGAAGGTCGGATCCGTCGATCCGTTCGCGACCGCCAGCCGGTGATCCGTCTTGGCCTTGTCGACCGATTGCAATGCGGCCCTTAAGTCGGGCCGCGTATCCAGGGCCTTCTGCCGGATTTCATCCAGCGGCGCGATTTGCGTCGAAAAGTCAAAGGGGCCGGTGACGTCAAATTGCTCCACAGGCGTCCGGTCGTTCAACAGCATGAGAAGGACGATTTTCGCTGTTTCCAAGCTCTCTTCCGCGATTTGCAGGTCGGATTCGTACTGCACTCGTGGAAGCTCCAGCCGGTCCAAATCCACCTGGGAAATCGCTCCGGCTTTGAAACGCTCGCGATTTACGTCCAGCACGTGGTCGTAATACACGAGATTTTCCTTCGCCAATTCCAATATCGCTTTTTCCTGAAGCGTTTGCACAAAAGCCATCCGTAAGCTAAAGACAAGGTTTCGCTCCAAATCGGCTTGCCCCGAGGTTGTGATATCGGTGCCCTTTTGGGCGCTTGCTAGCCGCAATTCGCGCTTATGTTGCCGTTCGTGCAGATAGCTAAAATTGGTTGAAAACTGAGTTCCCGTGAATGGCTGCCAGACTCCGTGGTAACGAACGAGTTGGGTCCCATCCGTCGACAGAGTGAAATTCGGATTCGGACGAAGAAACGCCGTAATCTCTTGCGCCTTCGATTCGTCGACCCCGATCTCCCCCGCTCGCAACGTTGGATTCGCCGCTTCGAATTTGTCGCGAATCTCCTGCCACGTCAGCGCTTTCTGCGCGAAACTCCCTCTCGCGAAACTCAGGATCACAATCAACCCAAAGCTCGTATACCTCAGTACCGCTTTCATGAATCCTCCGCGCTCCCTCGCGCCTCTTGCTGGATTAGAGCAGAGGCGTTCTTGCTCATGACATGCCAACTGTGCGGCCGCCGGTTTCCCGGCAAGATGGAAAATCTGCAGGCAAGGGCACCTGGCATCATCGGCGTTCTCCGTGAACTGCGTGTTAAACGCAAGACGGGCGAATTCAGGAGAACAAAGCGGGGGGTGCTCGCCGGCAGAGCGATCGGCGTGAGATCGCCGCCGTGAACGAGACTTCCAGCGGTTCCAGAAGTTTTATTGCAGTCGAGAAATTAGGAGAAGACAGAACAGGAAAGAAGAACAGCAGAAATGCGTGAGTCACGATCGGATGAGCGCTGACCCGCGTCGGCGTTGCGCTTTCGAATGTGACCCGCGAAGACCTGCTTTCCTCCACTGCCAATTGCTGTTCGTGCAAGTCGTCGGTCATGGAAATGACAAAAAAAAGGATTACAACGGTACACGTCATCGCGATGATCTTCTGCCGGTTACTAGGCTCTCGCGCCGAGAGCCCTGCCGCGCGAGAAAGTTTTGTCCGCAGCAGCACAAAGCCCAGCAGCGCCACGCCTACCCACACGAGATTGAGTGCCAGCTCCATGGTCACGGAGTATGGTATGCATTCCACTGCGCGGGTGCAACATTCTTCCGCACGCGCCGGCACCCGGAACAATCATCCGCGAAGGACAGCGAGCTAGGGCCGCACCGAACGCTGCCGGCGAGAAAATTGCGAACTGCAGCGGCCTCGCGTCGCGGACTGGAGTGCATACTTCACTTGGGCGGTTGCGCGGTCGGCGGCGCCAGCGATGGCGCGGTTTCGGCTGGAGGCGCTGGCGGCGGCGCGGGCTTGTTAAACGCCGCGTCATCGATGTGCGGGTTGATTTCTATTTTATCGGTGACGAGATTCTGTTTGATCTCCGTTCCCGGACTGCCCTGGTCGATTCGAAAGGGATATTTCAAGCCCTGAACGTCGCGGTAGTCCGAGAAAAAAGATTCCCAGGGAAATTCCTTGTCTTCGATCTTTCGAATCCCTTCCCATTTCAGAAGCACAAAAGTAGCCGCATCAAAAAAATAAAAACGCGCGTCTCCGTTCTTGTTCGTAAGTTTCAAAAGATACACAGGCTTGTCGTCGAGCTTATCTTTTGTGATCAGTTCAATCTGGCTGCCTTTGGCTTTGTAGTCCACCAGAGGGCCGTCAAAGTCGGATTCTTCCGCGATGTTTTTCATATCTTCGGCGGACATTGGCTGGACATCCTTATTCTCCGCGAAGGGATTTACCATCCAGCCTTCCGATTTGCCATCGTAAACACGAATCACTTTTTGATCGCCGAGGGTGATCTCGATATGCATTTTCCGCGGACGCTTGAGCTGGAGCACAAACGTGCCTTCCAGTCCTTGGGGAAAAGTGATCCGTCCGGTGACGCGTTCAGACTGCACCGCTTTGATTTTGTCCACGCCGCCGCGTGCCGCCAGCGCTTTATTGACGACTTCGTCGGCGGTCTGCGCGCTTAAAGTGACCGGCAGCAGAAGAAAAATGGCCATCCAAAAAGAATTTGCTTTCATGATTTATTCGTCCGCCGCCGCGCTGGTAAGTGGCTGTGCTCCCCTTTTATCGTAAGAGTAGACGGGGATGGCGTCAATTTCGTTGCCCCGGTGTTGCACCCACTGTTCCCATGTCAAAGAGCGGCGCGGCTTCGGCGGCCGGAAGAGTAACGCCGAGGAATTGCGCGAGCGTGGGGGCGATCGCGCGCATATCAATGGGGCCGAGAGAATGCGCGGCGGGGATGCCGGGGCCAACCACAAAAAAAGAAGCGTTCATCGCGGAGAGATCGGGCCAGTAACCGTGCGTACCTTTGGATTTGCTGGCGGTGACGAGATCGCCGGAGACGCCATCGCCGGTGAAAAAACCGGGGCGCAGGGCCACCAAAAAAGCGGCTTCGGGAAAGCCTCCGCGCGCGTGAAGCTCGGCTTCGGGAATGATGCGGTCGATCCCGTTGGCGGGCTTGGCGGCGAGTCTTGCGAGAAGTTCCGTGACTTTCTGTTTTGTTTCCGCGTCGTGCGGATTTTTCAGGACGATCGCGGCGGAGCCTCCATTGCCCCAGATGGTGGCCCTCCAGGATTTGATTTTTTCTTTCTGAGTGGCGCCCGCGGAGCGGTCGACTTCATCGAATTCGATGAGGTTGGCTTTGCGAAACGCGACGCCGAGATTGACCGTTTTATCCACGGGCACGAAGCCGTGATCAGAGACGACGCAGATGACGACGTGATCGCCGTAAACGCGCTTGATGGTCGCGAGAATGCCTCCGAGCGCGGCGTCGATGCGTTCGAGCGAAGCGTTGCTCTGCGGCGAAAACGGGCCGGAGGCGTGCTCTTCGGTATCCAGCGCGGTGAGATAAATCGTGGCGAAATCCGGATGTTTGAGTTCCAGGAGGCGCGAAGAAAATTTCGCGCGATTCTCATCGCCGTCGATGTCTTCATTGATGCCATCCGCGTAAGGGCCGAGATCTTTTTCCAGCGCATCGAGTAAGCCCGGTGTGGCGAGGAGGCGGAGGAGTTTGCGGTCGTCGGGCGTGCCGGCGCGCCAGTATTGTGGAAGATTCCAGGTGATGCGCGCGGAGACGCTGACGGGCCAATGCACGTTGACGGTAGTGAGATGGGCGCCGGCTGCGGCGTCCCACAGTGTGGGCACCTTGATGTCCTCGGCATACCAATACCAGCCGCCGTAATTTTTCTGCAGCGGATCGAACGTGGTGTTGGCGTAGATGCCGTGTCTCGCCGGAGAGACACCGGTGAGGATGGTGGTATGGCTGGGATAGGTGACCGTGGGGACGACCCCGTGGACGCCAGTGGAGTACGCGCCGTCCTTGAGGAAGCGCCGGAGATGCGGAATTTTCAGGCCGTGGGCATCGGCGTCGAGGACGTATTCAGGTTTGAGGCCGTCGATGGAGATGAGAATGACGGGAATGCGTTGAGGCGGATCCTGCGCAGCTGCGGATCGCGGGAAGAAGAGACCGCAAGCCGCGGCGAACCCTAGCGAAAGCAGAGCTGGCAGTCGATGCGAAAACTTCATCGGCGAGGTCCTTGGTCGCCGAATCAGGATATAGGAAAGGCGGGGGTGTTGTCCTTTGGCTTTGGAGGTGGGTTGTGCTGGGGGCGAGCCCTTCATGGCTCAAGGCGGGGTGGAGGTAGGTGTCAGAATGGGAATCGTTCGTATACCACCTGGCGGCTTTCGTGTCCTTCGACTGCACTCAGGACAGGCGAGAAACGGAGCTTGGAAAAGTGCGTAAGCGGTAGAAAATAAAAGATGAAAAAGGTGTCGAGGTGCGGACTGGGAGCGACGAGTTACCGAGCGCGGAACCACCTGAATACAAAGGAATTGTGAAACACTCTTTGTGCTAAGAGCGAAAAGAGTGAACCAAGAGTGCGGCCATTGCCCAGATGTCGGAATGTATGAACGTATGAACGGAGGGGAATCATAAACGGACCCCCTGCCCCCCTATGGTTTTTGTAAGGATCTGATTCGATGGACGTTAGGGGGTGGGGAGCTGCTAAGGATGCGAGAGGAAAGGAGATAAGGTTGGAATGGTTTGCAGGTTCGAAGGTTTGCAAGTTGAAAAGTTGGGAGGGGGACGAGCGGTAGAGCTTCACGCGAGGAATTGATGCGGTGTACACGGGGGAGAATAGCATAATCGTATACTGCTTGTCAATTACTTTGTGATTAGCATTCGAATGGGGCCGTAAGTCGTTGGAAGGTTTACAGGTTAGAAGGTTGAACGTTGGGGAACCAGACAACCGGAATGAATGCGCTGGGCTTGAGGAAATTGGAAAATTGAACTTAGAAAATGGGGAAGAGATAGTCCCACTCATGCGGCATACGAATGCAGCGCAAGGCTTTAGAGCCGGAGATCGACTGGTTCGGTTTCAAGGGCGAGGACTCCGAAAACGCATGGCCAGCGAGCGCTTGCGACCCCAGGCCGCGTGAGCGCAAGCGATCCAAGTGTTGGGGAAGCGTGTACTCTGGACCATAGATGATGCGGAGATAGTCGCGGCCGCGGCATTTGGCTCCGGGCTGGACGACCCCGCGGCTCCTCGTGCGCGGCTACTTTAGGGGTGGGCCCAGGTGATGTCGTAGGTGCGGTCGAAGGTGACGAACATGAGGCAGGGGGATTTGGATTGGCAGGTGAACCAGTGCATGGCTTTGCCGGGCATCATGGCGAAGCCGCCGGGACCGAGAGTTTGGTCGGACATGCCGTCCATGCCGGTGAGGACGTCGCCGCGGACGACGATCAATTGTTCTTCGGCAGTATGGGAGTGCGCGGGAACGACGCAGCCGGGAGCGGCTTCGAGCAGGAAGGTGGATGGGCCGGCATCGGGATTGCCGTTTTCCAAGGCGGATTTGAGACAGGCGGGTTGGCCGTCGGAAGCGAGCTTGGCGCTGGAGAGAGGTGTGACGACGCCGTGGTGAGGAGCTTGCGCTAGCGATGAGGCGACGGCGGCAAGAAGGATTGCCACTGTCGCGAGATAGAGAAGCATCTTTTTCGTTTTTTCAGAGATTGCGGTGATTTTATTCATGGTTGGCCTCAGTGGAATAAGAGTGTGGCAAATTCGGCAAGATTGCGGCGCCAGACCATCCAGGTGTGGGAGCCGGGGGTCTCGATGTCCACATGCTGGATGTTTTTGGAGGCGAGCCAGACGCGGAGTTTGCGGTTGATATCGATCAAACGATCGTCGGTGCCGCAGGCAATCCAGAGCAAGCGGAGTGGCGGGGTGGACTTGGAATCCAGCGCGGGGAATTCCTTGTCGAAGTCTTCGGTGATGCCGCCGGAGCTGAAGGCACCGATCCAGGCAAAGGTATTCAGAGAGTTGAGGCCGGTGAGCAAGGATTCGGAGCCGCCCATGGAAAGGCCGGCGATGGCACGAGAGTTGCGGTCCTTGACGACGAGATATTCGGTTTCGACGCGCGGGATGACTTCGGTGAGCAAGGCTTCGCGGAATTTATCGAAGTTTCGGTCAGTGATGGCGCGATCGTGGAAGACGCCGGAGTTGGGGAGAAGAACTTCGGGAGCGCCGTAACCGAGCGGCATGACGACGAGCATGGGCTTGGCTTTGCCCTGAGCGGTGAGATTGTCGAGGATGATGTTGGCGCGGCCGACGGCGGTCCAGGCGTTGGCGTCATCGCTGAAACCGTGGAGAAGATAGAGGACGGGATAGGATTTTTTGCCGCGGGGGTCATAGCCGGGTGGGGTGTAAACGAAGTAGGAGCGATTGTCACCTACAACTGCCGACTCGTAAAAATGATGATGAATTTCACCATGGGGCTGGTCGGCGATTTCCCAGGGAATAGACGGCGAGCCGGGAACGTGGAGTTCGCTGGCGCGGTAGAGGAAATTGGGCTTGGTGGCGTAGTTGGAAGGATCGAAGAGAATGAGGCCGTCGGCGATGATGGAGTAGCCATAAAAATCTGGAGGGAGCGGTTCTGTGGTCACGCTCCAGACGCCTTGATCATCTTTTTGCATGGGGATTGGGGTCGAGATGCCTTCCAGAGAGACGGCGACTTCTTTATTGTTTGGGCCGCGGAAGCGGAAGGTGACGCGATTGTCGGAGTGGACTTCGGGAGAGATGAGCGGAGGCGGTGTTTGTGCGGGAGCAGTGGCGGCGAAGAACAGGATGGCGAGCAGAGAGAGTATTCGATTCATGATTCCTCGTTGCGGCGCGCGTTCATCGGCGGCGCGATTTCCGGACGGCTGCGCGAGGGATGATACAACAGGAGGCACTCCGCTGCGCGATTTGGCGGGCGGGTCTAAAGACCCCCCCTACGAAAGCCGGGGAGAAGACAGCGACATTAAGTCGCCGCTACACGGAGGTGATGAAAGAGCCGTCGGGAGCGACGTAGCCGTAGGTCATGCGCGGAGTGTTGAAGGCGAAGCCGGGATTGCCGAGACGGTCGAGGAGGATGAGGCCGCCGGTGGCGTGAGTGCGTTTGCCTAGAAGATGAACGGCTTCGCGAGCGGCGAGATCGGCGGTGGAAAGATCGCAAGAGTCGGCAGATTGAGCGGGGTCGACGCACGTGGCGGGGCGCCGAAGGAGATCGACGGCAGTCTTGGCCATGACGATTTTCATGATGGCTTCTCCGTAGCCGGTGCAGGAAACGCCGCCGGCTTCGGAGTCGGCATAGCAGCCGCAGCCGATGAGCGGAGAGTCTCCAACGCGGCCGGGAAGTTTGCAGCAGGTTCCGCCGGTGGAAGTGGCAGCGAAGAGGTGGCCGTCACGGTCGATGGCCACAGCGCCGACGGTTCCCTGTTCGTGGCCGCGATGATGTTCGGCGGCGTGCTTGTCCACCTTGCACTTCATCCAGGCTTCCTGTTCGGCTTCGCTGACCAATTCTTCCGGCTTGCAGAGCTTGATTCCATTTTCTTTTGCGAAACGCTCCGCGCCTTCGGCGACGAGCATCATGTGCGGGCAGTTTTCGAGGATTTTGCGCGCGAGCTGAATGGGATTCTTGACGCGCTCGAGAGTGGCTGCTGCCCCCGAACGTAGCGTGGCGCCGTTCATGACAATGGCGTCGCATTCGACGTGGCCATCGAGATTGAGGTGCGAGCCATAGCCCGCGTCGAAGACGGGATCGTCTTCGAGAACCATGATGGCGGCTTCGACGGCGTCCAGCGCGGAACCACCGCATGCGAGATGGGACCAACCGGCGGTGAGGGCGCGAAGACACCCAGCGTTGCAGGCTTCGACGGCTTCATCAGGAATGTTCCAGGCGCCGCCGTGAACTATGAGAGCAGGTTGCATGACCAAAGAATCGCAGAGAAAAAGGAAAATGGAAAATGGAAATTCCAAAGACGGAATTCGAAACCACGGAAAGAAAAAACGTCAGAAGAAGAAATCAAGGAGGAACAGAAAGAAGGCGAGCGCAAAAAGAACCGCGGCGCTATTGACGCGGCTGCGCGGAAGGCGGCTGAGGGAGCCGACGAAGGAAGTAGGGATGGCCTTGATGCGAGATTCCTCGCGGAGCATGTAAAACGGGCCGACCTGGGTGTAGCGCGAAAAGGTTCGGCGGAAGATGGAGATTTCGTCGTGAACCCAGACGGAAAAGTCGCCGCGGTTGCGCCAAACCAGCACGGCGCCCATGGCTAACAGGAGATAGCCGAGACAGGTTAGAAGCCCGATTTGCGGGCCTGATCCCCAATACATTGTTCCTCACAGACAGCTCACACGGTTCTCTGGGTAGGACGCGTGAAATAGCAAAAGGGTTACTCGTCATCGTGAATGGTGACGAGGCGCACGACTTCAAACTCTTTCTTGCCGGCGGGGGTAGTGACTTCGATTTCGTCGCCGACCTTGCGGTTGAGGAGGGCCTTGCCGATGGGGGAAGTGGTGGAGATAAGACCCTTTTCGACGTCGGCTTCCTCGCTGCTGACCAGCTTGTATTCGATTCTCACGTCGCGCTGCGTGTCCAGGACGATCAGCCGCGAACCATAGCCGGAGCGGTCCTTGGGAATATTGCTGAGATTCAGCATGCCGAGGTCACCCATGCGCTTTTTGAGATGGGTGATCTTGAGGTTGACGTAGCCCTGGCGCTCTTTGGCGTACTTGTACTCGGCGTTTTCGGAAAGGTCGCCGTGGGCGCGGGCGACGGCAATCTCTTTGGGGAGCTCGACATTGAGCTCGTGGGACAGCTGCTCGATTTCGTCCTGCAGCTTTTTCTTAATTTTGGCGAGTGGGTCGGACATGGTCGTTGGTCGTCAGCTCATTGAGACAAATCCGCGGAGTCCGGGAATCAACAGAGGGTTTCCCGGACCCCGCGTAAGCAAACATTATAGATGGGGGAGAATTGAAGTCACAAGGGGTAGGGGCGGATTTCCTGTATAGGCCTGACGGGGCTCAGTTTGGGTGAAAGATGCGGTGGGTCCTTCCTGGAGAGGAGGAGGATGGGGCGTGATTAGCGTACCTTCACTTCGAGGGTCTGATTCTTGGTGTTGCCGGTGGCGTCGGCGATAGTCAGGGTGTAAGTGGTTGTTTTTGTGGGCTTTACATCAACGCACCGGGAGTAGGACGGCCAGACGGGGTTGGATTGCGGCTCGAGAGTGACGGTTTTGGCGTTGGCCACCCCGTAGCAGATCTGGACAGTTTCGCCGCGACGGACTTCACCGGGGCTGGCGTAGAAGTTCTGGATGGCGAGTTCTTTGCCGCCGAGTTGTTCCACGGTGAGGCGGTCCTGCTCCTGTTGCTTCAGGGTCCTCTCTTCTTGCGCGTGTTTTTCGATGCCGCGGTTTTCCAGCCAACGAGAGACCATGATCCAACCGACGACGAGTACTACGATTCCCAAGCCGAGAGAAGAATATACCTTGGGATTCTTGAAGACGGACTTGGATGGAGGCGGACCCGATTGATCCAGCATGGATTTCTCCCGCGAGTGCAAGAACTTCCCTTGCAAAAGTAGCGCGAAACGGCAGCGGAGGGAAAGCGGCTTCGCGCGCAATTGCTACGGGCCGATCAGGCTTAGTGCTTGGCGACGCTGGCAATTTCGCGCCAGGTGATGAGCTTAATGTTTTGCTTCGAAAGCAAATCGCGGAATTCCTGGCTGGTGAAGAAATCGAAATCACTCTGGCGCCAGGCAGCGCCCCAGGTGTCGCGCTCGCGAGTGGCGGCTTTCAGTTCATCGTTGTCGTAGCCGAGGTGGATGACGAATTCGGTTACGCCGGGTTGCAGATTCTTGAGGGCGGTCTTGTAAAAATCCGCCCATTGGGCGGCCGGAACGGTGGGTGCGATGGTGAGGGTGTGGTCGAGGACGATGTCTGAAGCGCTGAGGCTGGATTCGAGATAGGGACGATCCGCGAACCAGTCGCGGGCGACGAAAAGCGGGAGCTTGTAATCACGGGCGATTCGAACGGCGACTTCGAACAGCTCTTTGCCATTATCGATGAGACGGTATTGATGCGAATCGAGATGCGTGGGACGAATGCCCATGGCGTAAGCGCGATCGATTTGCGCGCGAAGCTCGAGTTCGACTTCTTTTGGATTGATGCGAGTGGTGGGAGTCCAGTCGTGACGGAAATAACCGTTTTCATCCACGAGGCTGGGAACTTTGTCTTTCGAAGCAACGGGGCTCCAACGGTAGTAGACGCGTTCGCTAGTGAGCGTGAGATGGAGGCCTAGATCAGCGTCGGGATGAGATCTGGCAAAGTCGGCAATTTCCGGAAACCACGGGCAAGGGACCATGATGCTGGCGGAATTGACGAGGCCGGATTCGAGCGCCTTGATGGTGGCGGCGTTCACGGAATGCGTTACGCCGACGTCGTCGGCGTGAACGATGAGGAGCCTAGCATCAGGGGGATAGCCAAGTTTTTCGGCGAGTGATTTGGGATTGTTTTGCGCGGACGCTGTGAGGATGGCGGCCGCGAGAAAGAACAAAAGCAAAAACGAAATTCGTCCTCGCTTTTTTGAAGGACCAGAAGATTTCATAATCAGAGAAGCGGGTGGCGCGTCACGCTCTCGCGCTCGGTATGCATATCATCGCCGCACAATTCGCGCAGAGCGCAGGTGACGAATTCGGCGGTGACGCGCTTGCGCCAGGTCATGTCGAAATCCGTGTTATCGAGAGGCTTGGCGATGCGAGCCGCGAGAGCGGCAGCTTCGGCGATGGACTCCTGATTCAAAGGCCGACCCAGAAGGGATTTCGCCGCCGCGATCGCGAGCAGCGGACGCGATGCGGCAGAGCCGATCACAATGCGGGCATCCTCGACGACGCCTTGAATGGAGAGTCGCGTAGCGGCTGCGACGGACAGAACTGGGAAGTCGAATGAGCCGCGACGACGTAACTTCCAATAGGTGCTCTTCCAGCCGTGGAGCGAATCGAACAGCACTTCAGTGAGAATTTCATCGGGCCGGCGCTTTATGTAATTTATCCCATCATTGTTGTAGAGCTCAGCGAGCGCAACTTCCCTTTCGTCCGAGCGAGAGACCAGGCGGACGCGTGCTCCGAGAGCGATGAGCGCGGGCGCGGTGTCAGTGGAGGAAACCGCGACGCATTTCGAGCTTCCCGTTGCGACCCAGCAAGTGTCTCCGTCTTTTTTCAGGCAGAAGTTAATCGCTTTTCGCCACTCATAGTTCTGGTCGTAGTAATTGCAACGCGTATCCAGGCAGAGGTTTCCTCCGAGGGTGGCCATGTTTCGAATGTGGGGCGTGGCTACAAGAGCTGCCGCTTGGGATAACGCGGTCATACCGTTTCGAAAGCGAGGATCGTCGGCGATTTCGGTGAGCGTGAGGCATGCGCCGAGCCGCAATCCGGAATCACTTCGATGAACTTGCCGCAGGCTTTCGACATGGCGAAGACTCATGAGCGTTCGCGGGACTTGCTGGCGACGCTTCATGTTGGGGAGCAGGTCGGTACCGCCGGCTAGAGGCATGGTGTTGGGGCCTTGGCCGTCCAGAATGCGAACGGCTTCGTCCAGTGTTCGCGGAGTGCGGAACTCGAAAAGCGGCAGCCGCATCATGAGCTGAGAACCTTTTCTTTCTCCGGGCGCGGTTTCGAATGGCGAGGGACATCGTTAACAGCGTTGCCGTCGCCGCCTTCCCACGGGGGAGGAATGCGGAGGGCTTCGGGCCAATCGACATGCGGAAAGTGGGTTGGTCCAAAGCGCGCATCGCGGCCTACTCTTTTTTCTGCAAGGGCTTTCATTATTTTTTCGGGGGTAATCGGGACTTCGTCGATTCGAACGCCTACTGCATCGTAAACGGCGTTGGCAACAGCTGGCATGATGGGGAGAAGCGGACCTTGACCGACTTCTTTTGCACCAAACGGACCGCGCGGGTCGGGTTCCTCAACGAGTTCGGTGACGACTTCGGGCATGTCGAGCGAAGTCGGACTTTTGTACTCGAGCATCGAGGGAAATTTGTGCACCAGCGCGTGCGAGAGTTTTTTTGGAAGGCGGCGGAATTCCTGCTCTTCCATCAAGGCTTCGCCGAGGCCCATGTAGACGCTGCCTTCGACCTGACCTCGTACGAGTGGAGGATTGAGGGCGCGACCGATGTCATGGGCGATCCAGATTTTTGGGACGGTGATCCAACCGGTAACCGGATTCACAGCGACTTCGACGACTGCAGCGGTATAGGAATAGGTTGGCGATGGGCCGACGCCGCCGCCTTTGTAGAGCGCGGGAGATTTCGGCGGAGTGTAGGAGCCGACGGTGCCGATGGTGCCGAAGCGAGCTTCGGCGAGGCAGACGGCTTCGTGAAAGGGGACTCTTTTTTCTGGCGCGGCCAAATCAAAAACTTGTTTGCCGGCAAAGCGCAAACGTTCTTTGGGCACCTCGAGACGGATGGCGACCGCCTCAGCGAGAAGTTCTCTGGCGCGCTCGGCGGCTTGCAAGGCGGCGTTTCCAGTCATGATGGTGACGCGGCTGGAATAAGAGCCGAGGTCGACGGGTCCCAAATCCGTGTCCCCGGTAAAGAGGCGGATGTCGAAAGTGTCGATGCCCAGAACTTCGGCGACGATTCCAGCGAGGACATCATCTGAGCCCTGGCCGATTTCGGTGGCGCCGCAGAAGATGGCCACACCGCCGCCGCGGTCGAGTTTCAGTTGAACGCCGGAGTGGGGCATCTTGTTCCAGTAGATGGCGAGGCCCGCGCCGGTCAGATAGGCGGAGCAGGCGATGCCCACGCCGCGGCCTTTGGGCAGCTTGCGGAATTTTTCTTTCCAATCGGAGATTTTCACAGCGCGGCGAATACATTCGGAAAGATTGACGGTGCTCAAGCGGAGATAATTCGCGGTGACGGTATTGGGAGACTCGACGATGTGGAGGCGCAGGTCGGCGGGGTCGAGTTTGAGCTTCTCGGCGATTTTGTCGAGCTGGACTTCCTGGCCGAAGCGCGGCTGCACGGTGCCGTGGCCGCGTTTTGGGCCGCACGGGGGCTTGTTTGTGAAGGTGCGGCAGCCTTCGAAACGGTAGCGCGGGATGTGGTAGGTAGTGGTCTGGAGCGCGCCGGTGTAAAAGGTGCTGGCGACGCCGTAGGAACCGTAGCCGCCGCCGTCGATGAGCGTTTGAAGATGCATGCCGGTGATGGAGCCGTCTTTTTTGACGCCGGTCTTGAATTTCATCAGGACGGGATGGCGGCCGCGGTGACAATAAAAAACTTCCTCGCGGGTGAGACAGATTTTGACGGGGCGATCCAGGAGGAGCGCTGCTTTGGCGACGACGATTTCGTGATTGAAGGGATCACTCTTGCCGCCGAAGCCTCCGCCGTTGGGTGTGGCGCTGACGCGAATGTGCGCGGGCGGCATGTTCAAAACTTTGGCTAGGGCGCGGTGGAGGTAGTGCGGGGTTTGCGTGCTGGACCAGATAGTAAGTTTTCCGTCGGGGTCTTTGACGGCCACGGCGGCGTGCTGCTCGATGGGGAGATGGGTGCTGCCCTGGTAGAAAAAAGTGTCTTCGAAGATTTCGTCGGCTTCGGCGAAAGATTTTTCGACGTCACCGAATTCGAGGGCGACGCGTTTGTGGATGTTGCCTTCCTCGCCGTAATCGTGGATGCGGGGTTCGGGAGTGGCGAGGGCTTCTTCGGGATTGGAGATAGTGGTGAGGATTTCGTAGTCGACGTCGATGAGGTCGAGCGCTTCGAACGCGGTGAGCTCTTCGCGGGCGATCACAGCGGCGACGGGATCGCCGACGTGGCGGACGTGATCGACGCAGAGGGCTTGCTCATCCTGGCTGACGGGGAGAATTCCGTATTCGATGGGGAGATCTTTTCCGGTGAGGACCAGATAGACGCCGGGATGAGCGAGGGCACGGGAGGCGTCGATTTTTCGAATACGCGCGTGGGGATGAGGGGAGCGCAGGAGTTTGCAGTGGGCCATGCGGGGGAGAAAGATGTCGTCGGCAAAGCGCGTTTGGCCGGTGACTTTGGCCCGTGCGTCTACGCGGCGGCGCGGGACGCCGATGACGCGTAGCTCCTCACCCTTGGCCTGAGATTGTTTCTCAGGAAGATCTGGATAATCTTTTTTATCCTGCACGTGTCCTCCCAAGCGCATGGCTTTACGGCCACGCGCCCAGAGTTCATTTCGTTGCTGCGTTTTGCTCAGCAATCTTGACCATGGCGGCTTCCACAGCTTCAAAAATCTGGAGATAGCCGGTGCAGCGGCAGAGGACGCCGGAGAGCGCGGCGCGAATCTGATCGCGAGTTGCTTGCGGATGCTCGTCCAGCAAGGATTTCGCTGTGACAAGAATCGCGGGCGTGCAATAACCGCATTGGGCGGCGCCAAGATCGGCGACGGCGTCCTGCAACGGGTGAAGTTTTCCTTCGATGCCGAGGCCTTCGACCGTCAGAATATTTCGCGAGTCGCACTCGACTCCGAGGACCAAGCAGGAGAGCACAGGTTTACCATCGAGAAGAACGGCGCAAGCGCCGCATTCGCCGAGTTCGCAGCCGTGTTTGGTTCCCGTATGGCCGAGATCTTCGCGAAGAATTTCAAGCAAGGTTTTGTAGGGTGCGAAAGAGACGTCGACCTGTTCTCCGTTCAGGGCGATTCGAATGTGAGAAGTTTTCTGGGATTCGGCTGGTAGCGTAATCAGAATAAGTCACCTCTCAGAAAATCGTGGCACTTCGTCATGGCGCCTTGTGGCCTGCGGAAAGAATTTGTGGGCCGGGCGTTGTAAATTTCTGGTAGTCGAGGGACGGTGGAGAGAAGCCGGTTTCGCGAGCAAGCCTCGAATCAGATAATCGGCAAAACCTTCCGCGATTTCCGCGGCGGTCAGAGTGCCATCTGGATTGAACCAGCGGACGCTCCAGTTCAGGGCGCCGAGGATAGCGCGCACTGCGAGCGCCGGATCGCAGGGCACGAACTCTCCGTTGCGTGTGCCTGAGACTATCAATTGACGCACACCGTCTTCGTAACGATCACGTTTTAGAACTAGCGAACGTTGCAGGCGGGTTGGCAGAGCTGTGGTCAAGAGATGCGCGGCGGAGCCTTCGATTTCGTCGAGGACACAACGCAAGTGAGAAACGATCACCAAGCGCAACTTTTCGGCGGCGCTTACCTTCAAGCGGCGCGCTTTTTCGAGTGCAGCGATCAGGCGGTCGAGAGTGACGTCTTGACAGAAGAAAAGGATTTCGTGTTTGCCCTGGAAGTAGTTGTAAAGGTTGGCGGGAGAGAGGTCGGCGGCGGCGGCGATGTCGCGCATGCCAGAGTCGGCAAAGCCACTTGCGCGAAACTGTTTTCCAGCGGCACGAAGGATTTCCAGGCGGCGGGCGAGATAACGCCTGGCAACGCGGCCATCACTTCGGCTTGTGAGGCGACTTTTCGTCAAGGTGATTTCTCTCGGCACGAGTTAGGAACCGCACAACATAGTCAAACTTAGCGGTCCGGAACGTTGCTGTCAACAAGTTCTGAACGATAGTTCAGTAAATGAACACCTGTTCAGAGCCAGACGGGTACCATTCCCAAGAAAACCACTTTGTCCAATGGAGTAGGGGCAACGATCCGAGCCATAAAATGCTTCCGTGCTACTGGGTGAGGGACTTGTTAGTGCGCTCCGCGAAAGAGCGCTCCAGCTTTTTCAAGTCGACGTTTTCATCGGCGGCTTGCTCGGGGGTCAAGGGGATTGCTGCGGTAAGCAGTTTCCGGCCAATCATGTGGTCGAGGGGCCGATTGATGGAATCGATGGCTACGGGGCGATTCTCTTTGAAGTAGAAGACGGATAGCTTGCGGGTTTCGAGACTGCCACGGGTCACGATGCGATCGTGGCCTTGGGAGATTCCGGCCATCTGGAGCTTTATGTCGAACTGATCGGTCCAAAACCAGGGAAGGGCACGGTAAGGGTTGGGGTGGCCGGCGATTGCGGCAGCGACGGACTGGGCCTGGTCGGCGGCGTTCTGGACGGACTCGAGGCGAATGCGTGAGCCGACGAAAACGCAGGGATGTTCCGCGCAGTCGCCGATGGCGAAGATGTCAGAATCATCGGTCTGAAGATTCTCGTCGACGGCGATGCCGTTCGAGATTCTGAGGCCGGCATCGCGGGCTAGTTCGATGTTTGGTACTACGCCGATGCCGACGAGCGCGAGGTCCGCTGGATATCTTCTACCGTCGCTGAGCACGATTTCACGGACGGCGCCGCCAGATCCTGCAATTTCTGAAACGTGTGCCCCACATAAAATTGTTACCCCTCGATTCGAATGCAGCTCGCGATAAAACTCGGAAATGATCGGAGCGACGACTCGGGACATTAAGCGGGGAAGAGCTTCCAAAACCGTTACAGATTTGCCCAGCGAGGAGGCGACGGCGGCTAATTCGAGGCCTACGAATCCTCCGCCGATAACCACGATATGCTGGGCGTTCTTGAGCCGCTCTTTCAACAACAAGGCTTCGTCGAGAAACCGCAAGTAGAGGACGCCGTCGAGATTCGCGCCTTTGACTGGGAGCATGCGATTGCGCGCGCCGACGGCGAGGACGAGTTTGCTGTAGGAAACACGATTGCCTGAAGCCAGCGTGATAAGCCTCGCGGTCCTGTCGATAGCCGTCACCGTTTCGCCGGTCAAGAGATTGATGTTGTGGTCCTGATAGAAATTCCTGGGACGCAATTCGATGCTTTCGAGATCCTGAGTGCCTAGGGGAAAACCTTTCGAAAGTGGCGGGCGCTGATAAGGGATGTGTGGTTCTTCGCCGATCAAGGTGATCGGTTCCTGAAAACCTTCGGCGCGCAAGGACGCGGCGGTCTGGAAGCCGGCTTGACCGGTGCCGACGATGAGGGTGCCTGCCGCCTTCAACGTTGCTTCCCGGGCAAGCGGACGATCAGACCATCGAGATCGTCGGTGACTTTGATCTGGCAACTGAGGCGGCTGGTGGGTTGCCGCTCTTCGGCGGAGATTTCGAGTACGGCTTCTTCCGTGTCCTGGGCAGGCGGGAGTTTGTCGAAGAATTTTTCATCGACGAAGACGTGGCATGTGGAACACATGCAAACGCCACCGCATTCGGCCACGATGCCGTCGATGCCGTTTTTCAAGGCGGCAGCCATCACTGTGGTGCCCACCGGCACATCTACTTCGCGAGGTTGGCCGCTTGCCGAAACGTAAACTACTTTTGGCATTTTCCAGGTCACCTTTGCCCCGAGTCTGCGCTGCGCGCGCAGCGTATCGCGCGAATCGATGCAGGCCACGCACTGTGCTGCACAATCAAAACGGGAATCAGTTGAAACGGACGTATTCGAAATTCAATGGGTTATTGTTAATCCCCCGTGTCGGGGGAGCAATCCAATTGGCAAACTTTCCGGGTTCTACGACGCGGCCGCTCATCAAGGATTGGACAAACTTCATGTCCGTGGGGCTCGGGAGCCATTCGAACTCTTGATTCTTCCAGGCTTCTTCGGTCAAGACATCTCCATCGAGACTGATGAAATGTCCGGCAAAATTGCCGATAGCGCGGTGGAAACCCTTGTGAGGCAAGCTCAAACGAAATGGGATGCCGGCTTTATCGATCACGCGCTGCCAGCGACTGAGTCCGGATTCGATTTCACGGATGTAGTCGTCGCGCAAACGTTCGTTGAGAGCCGTCAGCGCGGAGACTTCCTTCTGCACGATCTTGCCGCCGATCACTTCAGAGACAGGGTAGAAAGCCTCGCTCAGGACGTGGTCGTCAGAAATCTTGGTTTCTTCAAAGCGGCCCTTCAGGCCATTGGTGTAGTAGTTCGCGGCGTTGGAAGAGACGTCGGAGCCGTAGAGGTCCAGAGTCACGCTGTAGTGAAAATTCAAGTAGCGCTGGATGGTGGGGAGATCGATCACGCCGAGGGAGCGGACGTCGGAGGGATCCTCGACTTTGTTCTGGCTCATGACTTCGCAAGTGCGCTGGATGATGCGGCTGACGCCAGTTTCACCGATAAACATGTGATGAGCTTCTTCGGTGAGCATAAAGCGACAGGTTCGCGCGAGGGGATCGAAGCCGGATTCGGCGAGCGCGCAGAGCTGGAATTTTCCGTCGCGGTCGGTGAAGAAAGTGAACATGTAAAAGGCGAGCCAATCGGGCGTTGCCTCATTGAAGGCGCCAAGAATACGCGGGTTGTCGGCATCTCCGGAGCGGCGCGCGAGGAGCGATTCGGCTTCTTCGCGGCCATCACGGCCGAAATAGCGGTGCAGCAGGTACACCATGGCCCATAAGTGGCGGCCTTCTTCGACGTTCACCTGGAAGATGTTTCGAAGGTCGTACATAGAGGGACAAGAAGATCCCAACATGCGCTGCTGTTCCACGGAAGCAGGCTCCGTGTC
Source organism: Candidatus Acidiferrum sp. (assembly GCA_036522195.1). Lineage (GTDB taxonomy): Bacteria > Acidobacteriota > Terriglobia > Acidiferrales > UBA7541 > Acidiferrum. The sequence continues at coordinate 32,943 of DATDGF010000078.1, forward strand.
TCCTTGCGTAACGATGACGCGACGCAGTGTGGAGCGGTATTCTCCGGGGACTTCTTGCCAGGCGGATTGGCCCTTGTGGATGCCGAAATTCACTTCGCGCTTTTGGTCACGCGGCTGGAGGAAAATTCCCCAACGATAGTCCGGCATTTTCACGTAGCCGAACTGCGCCCAGCCGTCGGGTTCGACGCTGACAGCCGTTCGCAAATAGACTTCGTAATTGTGGCTTTCATTGGGGCCCATGTCGTACCACCAGCCCATATAGGCGGGCTGCCAATGTTCGAGGGCGCGCTGCAGGACGCGGTCCCTTCCCAGATCGACATTATTGGGGATCTTTTCGGTGTAATTGATCATCGCAATCTCTCCCGTGAATCTAGACCAATGACAGATCTATTTCCTAAACTCTTTCCCAGTTGAATTTGATCGGCGCGCCGGTGCCGTACACTTTTAGGGCGCCATTTGCGCCGACGGCATTCGGGCGAATGAAAATCCAGTTTTGCCAGGCAGAGAGGCGGCCGAAGATTCGCGTTTCCGCAGTCTCCACAGGGCCGAAGCGAAGATTTGCTTCGAGTCCCGTGAGGGCGTCGGGCGATTGCGAGGCGCGCGATTCGATGGCCTGGCGGATTTCGTCTTCCCAATCGAGATCGTCGGGTGCGGCGGTGACCAGGCCGGCATCGACGGACTCACGCGGGTCAAGTTTCTTTCCAATCTGATCGTGCAAGGCTTTGAGCTGCGTTTTATCCTCGTAGGAACGCGCTGCAATGCGCGAAAGATGGTTCACCATCGGCAAAGGCCCGAAGTTCATTTTCGAGAGAGCGAGGAAGGAAGTGGTTGCGCCTTCCAACGCGTCGTGCATGTAAACACGGTCCGCGGCGAGCGCCAATTCCAGGAGCGTGCCGGCGAAGCACGATCCGGGTTCGACAATGGCGTAGATGGACCGGGAGGTCACGTCGATCCTCGCAAAAGTCCTACGCATCATGCCGAGCACTTCGCCGACGAACCAGTTGTCCTGGTGATTCAGGATGAATTCGTCAGTGGCAATAACAGCGTCTGCGTTTCCCGACGTTTTGACGATCCACAGGCCTAAATCCAGTTCGCTGGCGCGCAGGGTCAGGATAGCATCATCCAGCTCGCGCGCCATCTGCAGCGGCCACCAGGACGCGCCGGCGGCAAGGGCTTTATCCACGGTGTTTTCGGTGACAGATTCCGGTCCGTGTACTGTAAGAGTTGCAGTTCGAGCTTCGCGATGACACTGCACGTCCACGTATTGATAGTGGAGTCCGGCCGCATCCACGGTCCGCTTCAGCGGTGTAAGAGCGATTCCCTTTCCGTTAAGAGGCCGATTGCTTTGTTCAGCCAATTTCAGGGCGCGTTGTCTGACGTGTTCGGTAAACTGTTGCGGCTTTACAATTTCGTCAACGAGGCGCCAGTCCTTGGCCCTCTGACCGCGGACGCCGTCGGGATTGGTGCAGAAAATGTCGGCGTGATCGCGGCGAACTTTTCTCTTGTCGGTCACGCGCGTGAGGCCACCAGTTCCAGGCAGAACGCCGAGCAATGGAAGTTCCGGGAGACTAACGGCAGAGGACCGGTCGTCGATCAGAATGATCTCATCGCAGGCGAGTGCCAGCTCGTAACCTCCGCCAGCGGTTGTTCCGTTGCAAGCGGCAATGAATTTCAGTCCGGAATGCGCGCTGGAGTCCTCGATGCCATTGCGAGTTTCATTGGTGAATTTGCAGAAGTTCACTTTCCAGGCGTGGGAAGAAAGGCCGAGCATGTAAATGTTGGCGCCGGAGCAAAAAATGCGATTTTTTGCGCTAGCAATGACAACGGAACGAATCTCGGGGTGTTCAAAGCGAATTCGCTGGAGCGCGTCGTGGAGTTCGATGTCCACGCCAAGATCGTAGGAATTCAACTTCAGTTTGTAGCCGGGACGAAGTCCACCGTCTTCGGCGACGTCCATCGTCAGGGTGGCCACGGGACCATCGAAGGCGAGACGCCAATGTTTGTACCGGGAAGGATCCGTCTGAAATTCGACGGCTTCGAGTATTGGCTGGGATTCTTGAGTTACAGCGACGTCCACAAAAGCCTCCTACTTCAAATGAGTCTGTAATGCCATTTTCAACTTGGCGAAACTTTCCTCCACGGAACTACCGGAAGTGTCGAGAACCATGTCCGCTTTGCGGTAGAGAGGTTCGCGCGCTTCCAGAATTCTTCGCAGGTCCTCCATGGCCTGGTTGCTTCCCGCCATGGCGCGAAAATCGCCTTGAGCAATGACGCGGGACATATGCTCGTCGGGTTGCGCCTTGATCCATACGGTGTAGCATTTGGCCAAGAGATAGTCGTAGGTTACTTTTTCCGAGACCACTCCGCCGCCAACGGATACCACGGCGCGGCCGGGCTGCTGCAGCACACGCTCCAACGTGCGCTTTTCGATGGCACGATAGCCTGATTGCCCGTAAAGCGAGAAAATCTCGGCCAAGGGCATCCCGGTATCTTTTTCGATTTCGCGGTCGAGCTCGACAAAAGGAATGTTACTCTCCCCGGCGAGCCGGGATCCCAGAGTGGACTTTCCAGCTCCGCGCAATCCGATCAGCGCGATGCGCAAGCGCCGGAGTTTTTCTTCGTCACTGAAGTCGTGTTTGAAACGGGACAAAACCTCTTCAAGGCGATTCGCTGGAAGCCGTTCCAGGAAACGCCGGATGGTCTGTTTTTCGGCTGGCTCTTCCACGCTCGGGGTGAATAAGTCCGCGAGGGAAGTGTTCAAGGATCCCGCTATTCTTCGCAGCAACACAATGGAGATATTTCCTTCGCCCGATTCCAGTTGCGCGAGGTGCCGTTCCGAGACGTCTGCTTCCTGAGCCACCATTTTGCGCGTCATGCCGCGGCGGTTGCGGAGTTCGCGAACGCGAGTGCCGACGAAGTGCAAGAAGTCCGCTTCGCGAGCGGGCAGGCTCCGTCGCTGCAGAGCAGACTTTGGATCGATGTTTGCGGCTGTAGCCATGTGTGCGAACCACCATGCAGTATAATACATATGGCTGCCATTCGGTCAACTAAACGATTGGCAGCGTGTCCATCGAGCCGGGACTCAACCGCAGAACCAAAACCAATCTGCATTTAACATATTTAAAAATATACAGATACAGAAGACCACGAGAATCAAAGACGCAAAGGGGCGAGCTGGATTCGTCCACTCGAAATATGCAGTATTGTGCCACATGGGATATGGCGTGACAGGGGTTTCAAGAAAGCGGCCGAGTAGAGTAATCTGTATTTGTTCCGCGGAGAAGAGCGCATGAAGCTGGCTAACTACATGTCAGGGCAATGGAGGGAGGGGGCCGGCACCGGTGAACCGCTATTGGATCCGGTCACAGGGGAGGAGTTGGCGCGCATTTCCTCGCAAGGAGTTGATATTCGGGCGGCGTTTGAATTTGCGCGGACGAAGGGTGGCGAGGCGCTTCGGCAACAAACCTATCGCGAGCGAGCGGAACTGCTAGGAAAGATTGCTGAAGTGATGACGGCAAATCGCGACGAATACTTTCGCATCTCGCTTCTAAATGTCGGTACGACGCAAGCCGATGGGGCGTTCGATATCGATGGCGCAATCTACACCATGAAGTATTACGCCAAGATCGGCAAAGCGCTGGCCGATACGAAAATGCTGAAGGAAGGCGCGGTCGTATCCATCTCCAAGACCGGCGAGTTTGCGGCACAACATTTTTTGGAACCAGCAAAAGGTGTGGCGGTCTTTATTAACGCATTCAATTTTCCAGCTTGGGGTCTGTGCGAAAAGAGCGCGCCGGCACTGCTTTCCGGAGTTCCCGTGGTGGTCAAGCCAGCTTCGCCGACGGCATGGCTGACGCAGAGGATCGTGGAAGACATTGTGAAGGCGGGAATCTTACCTGCGGGAGCGATTTCGATAGTGTGCGGTTCAGCGCGCGATCTGCTCGACCACGTTGGTGAGAGCGATTTCGTTTCGTTCACCGGTTCGGCCGATACGGCCATGTGCATTCGCGGGCACGAAAACATACTGCGCCGGTCTGTGCGAGTCAATGTGGAAGCCGACAGCATCAACTCTGCAATCCTAGGACCAGACGCAGCGCCGGGAAGCGACGTGTTTGAGCTGCTCGTGAAGGAAGTCGTACGAGAAATGACGCTGAAAGCAGGGCAAAAGTGCACGGCCATCCGGCGTATTCTTGTGCCGCGCGAGCACTGCAAAGCCGTGGGAGAAGCAATTGCCGGACGATTGCGCTCGATAAAGGTCGGCAACCCGCGAAACGCGGAAGTAAAAGTGGGACCAGTAGTGAACAAAAAGCAGCAATCTTCCTGCCTCGAGGGATTGAAAAAGCTAAAGGAAGAATGCGAAGTCTTGTTTGGCAGCGATGCGCAATTCCAACCGATCGATGCGGATGCACAAAAGTCCGCCTTCGTGCAGCCAACGTTGCTTGCTTGCAAGAGAGGTCTCGACGCGAAGTATGTTCATGATGTCGAAGTGTTTGGACCCGCGGCGACACTGGTGGCATACGAGAGCATCGAGAATCTGATCGCTATTGCACGCCGAGGGTTGGGATCGCTGGTCGCGTCCGTCTTCTCGAACGATCCAGACTTTTCACGGAGCGTGGTCCTCGGCATCGGCGATTTACACGGCAGAATCCTGGTCGTCGATTCCTCGGTCGCCAGTCAATACACGGGTCACGGAAACGTGGTGCCGAGCTGCCTGCACGGTGGCCCTGGAAGAGCCGGCGGCGGCGAAGAACTCGCCGGATTACGCGCGCTCCTTCTTTATCACCGACGGTTCGTGGTCCAAGGGCCGTCCAGCCAACTCGCGGACTTGGCTGGCCTCTCTGCCGACACCAATCTCTTATATTCCTAAGTGACGAGCGGGATGGAATAGGCAGTAGATGGTTCAGTGCTGAGTTCGTAGGAGTTACTGGATTTGAAGTCCCCGCTTCGAGCGGCAAACGCAAATCATCCAGTGTTATACTACTTAGGAAATACTTCCAGTTTAATATAAACCCGCGTCTCAATAGGACCTCTCCAGATATATCTTCTTGACTTTTCAGCCGTTTAGAAAGAAACTCCTACCCGGTTGCTCGTGAGCGTGGCGTGTCCCCTTCCACCCTTCACCACCAGTCAAAACTTGAATTCAGCGGGTGCAGCCGGCGCGGTCGGCTTGGAAACACGAAAAGTCCTGTCGATACCCGATCCAGCTAGGAGCGGACCATGGAACTGCTAATCAGGCCAATGCGCAAACTGGGCCTTGCCGTGTTAGTGGCTATCTGCGCGATAGCGCCGGCGGCTCAAGCACAAGTATCCGGCACAAACGTCAACATGGTCTCCGGCACTCAATGGCCCACGGGTGATCCCTTCCTACAGCGGCAGAACGAACCATCGATGGCCGTCTCGACGCGCAACCCCATGCACATTCTGGCGGGAGCGAATGACTATCGCACGGTGGACCTGGAGACATTACTGAAGGGCGGAACAGAGACAGGGGACGCCTGGTTGGGGCTGTTTAAGTCGTTCGATGGTGGGCTGACGTGGCAAAGCACCTTGCTCCCCGGATGTCCAGAATCGGTGCCGCAATGCACCGATAATGACGGAAACGGGCGCCCAGCGCTCCAGAACATTTACGGTGCCGGCTCCGACCCAGTAGTGCGCGCCGGGACGAATGGAATGTTTTATTACGCGGGATTGGCTTTCGTTCGGCCTCAAAGTAAGACGCTGCCGGGAACAAGCAGCGCTATATTCGTCGCACGTTACAACGACCTGAATAACAACGAGCATGTTGACCCAATTACTTACATTGATACGCGAACCGTTGCCAGCGCCACCGCTAATGGCGGACAGTTCCTCGACAAGCCGGCCCTGGCCGTGGATATTCCCCGCTCGGGCGCAAATACTTGTTCATTTACGGTTACCGAGCCGGGGGTGACGGATGCGAACGGAAACCCGCTGTCCGTGCACCAGTCTTTCGCGGCTGGAAATGTTTACGTGGCCTACACGGAATTTCTGGCGGCGACAAAAGACAACGCCACTCCGACAAATCTCATGTTCACGCGTTCGACCGATTGTGGCGTAACGTGGAGCACGCCTGTCATCATCAACAAAGGAAAGATCACCAGCCAGGGCAGTGCCATCGCTGTGAATCCGGTTAATGGCAATGTGTACGTGGCCTGGCGGCAATTTGCGTCAACGGGCGTGTCTAACGCCATCATGGTGGCGCACTCGACCAACGCCGGGAGAAGCTTCAACGCGCCGGTACAGATTTCGACGTTCCAGCCATTCGACCAGGGCACCACGGGCACTTCGTTCCGAACGAACGCTTACCCTGCGATTACCACGGACATGTTTGGGTTTGTGTATGTAGCTTTCTCCGCCCGCGGGCTAGGGCCGAATGGCGATGCACGCGTGGTGGTCGCTGGTTCCATCGATGCGACGCACTGGACGCCGGCGATCATGGTCGACAATCCAAGGCAAAACGCGGCGACGAATCCGTCGGGTCGCGGGCATCAAATCATGCCTGCCATTACGTTTGCCAATGGCAGGCTCACGCTCCTCTATTACGATCTTCGTTTCGACCACTACTTAAACACCTATACTTCTAGCGCCACCCCCGGGATTTACGCTCCCAATCTGACGCCCGAAGGCGAGCTCAATCCACCTCCGCCCGGGACTCCGATGCCCAGTGAGGTATTCACTCCATTCGTGGACGATTTTGGATTAACGCTGCGCCGCCACACCATTGACCTCCGAGTGCTGCAATTGGGAATCTTTCCCACCGTGACACTGGGGCCATCCGTGTCGGTGACGCAATACGCGTATGGATGTTGCGTGGATCCACTCCGTCCGGACATCGAGCAATTTCAATTTAACGTGCCCAATTTGCCGCTCTTCGCGCAGGGATCGGAGCCTTTCCTTGGCGACTATATTGAGGTCGTTCCCTCTCCGATGTTTGTCCCGAACGGAAGCGGCTGGGCCTATAACTTCACGCCTAGTGTGAATCCGCTGTTCCACGCGACGTGGACCGACAATCGCGACGTTGTACCCCCTGCCAATGGAGATTGGACAGATTACACGCCGCCGATCATTGCAGGAACATCTGGGCAAACGAGCGTTTTCGGCCCCAACAACAATGCTCCTCTTCCCGCGTGCAAGCCCGGTCAAGAGGGGATGCGCAACCAGAACGTTTATACTGCGCAGATTACGGGTGGCCTTGTGGTAGGTGCACCCGGCAACGCCAAGCCGCTCGGCACGACAGTATTCAAAGGGCAGACTGTCCCGTTTCAGCGCGCTTTCGCTGTGGAAGCTCAAAACGTAACGAATCAGCAGGTTTTCGTTCGCTTCACCATTGCCAATCAGCCGACGGGCGGGACGGCGTCGTTTCTGCAATTCACGAAATTGACAACGCTGGACATCACCATTCCGGCATTTTCCTCCGTGTCGAGGAGCGTGTTCGTTACATCAACGAACCCGCAAGCCAGCGTCACTGTGAACGTTGCTCAGATTAGTGCGATCGGCGGATCGGTGGTCACGAACGGGCTCAGCGCTTCGACGGTTCTCAATCCTGACATCACTAACCCGAACATCGGCAATCCGAACATTGGAAATCCGAACATCGGGAATACGGAAGTCACCGACCCCAACATCGGAAATACGACTGTCACCACCCCCAATATCGGCAACCCCAACATCGGAAATCCAGACGTTAACAACCCGAACATCGGTAACCCCAATATCGGCAACCCGAACATCGGAAATCCGAACATTGCCAATGTCAGCCCGGCGAATATCAGTGTCACCACTCCCAACATCGCAAATCCCGACATTGCGAATCCGAACATCGGCAATCCGAACATCGGTAACCCGAATATCGGCAACCCGAACATCGGAAATCCGAATATCGCCAACGGCGCGATTGAAGACGACATTTATCCGATGACGAACAACGGCAACACGACGGCAAGTTATAACGTCCAGGTTGCGGCGACCGGCACGCCACCGGGCGGTGTGGTAGTGCAATTGATCCTTAACAAGCTCTATCAGACGCCAATTGCGGACGACTGCAAACTCGGCGTGCAAACGCACTGGGTCACGGTGGCGAACATCATTAGGCCGACGCTGTACACCCCAGGCGTACCAGGATTGGGGACTCCAAACATTGCCAATCCAAATCCGACGGAAGGTTCGGTCACGCTGGCGCCCGGAGAGACGGTGTACGTCACGCTGCGCGTGCAGAACAATGCGTCCACGCCGTACAATCCGGTGGCGGCACTCGCTCCCGTGACTGTTCCACACGCCGTGGACACACAAACGGTCCTCTCAAATCCAGGCAATACAGGC
>DATDGF010000079.1:0-22874 GCA_036522195.1 Candidatus Acidiferrum sp.
TTCCCGCCATCCCCAACCTGGGAACATTTGGGAACAACTGGAAAAAGAGCCTCTTCTAGGCTCTCGATTGCACGCCGATGTGTATCTGGAATCGCATGCGTGTAAAAGTTCAACGTGGTCTCGACACTAGCGTGTCCCAATTGTTGCTGCGCGATCTTGGCGGGTACTCCGATATTGTGCAAGACGGAAGCATGTATGTGGCGAAGTTGATGCCACGTCACTCGCTCAAGCCCTGCCGCTATCGCAGCCGGCCCCAGCACGCGTTCTAAAAGATTACTTGCCCGATGCGGTCCGCCCAGTTTGTTCGGGAAGAGTAAGCCTACATCCCTGCAATTAGCGGCGAACCTCGTGCGATGCTTCTCTAAGAGTACGCGTGTCTGCGGACCTATCGGAATGGTGCGAATACTGCGCTCGCTCTTAGGCAGCTGAACTTGGCCGTGGAAGACAGATTCAGATATTCGAATAGTCCCCGCAATCAAATCGACCATCTTCCAGCGTAGCGCTAATAATTCGCCCACTCGCAACCCTGTAAAGGCCGCCAGTATGACCATCGACCGATATGGTTCCCTGAGTTGTTTGAGCAGCTTCCCCAAGGCTTCTGAATTCAGAATCCGGTGCTCCTTACGCAGCCCTTGTATAGGGAACTTTACGCCCCGAGCCGGATTCGAGTTTAGATAGCTGTAGTCCACTGCTGCATCCAAGACGCTTGAAAGTACGATCCAAGCGTTTCGCACGGTTTGCCACGCCAGGCCTTGGCGGAATTTATCTGCAACAAACTGCTGTATGTCCAGTTTTGTAATGATATCGTCACAGGCTTGGAGTCCGGAGCGGACGATTACCTAATTAAGCCGTTCGATACCGCGGAACTCAAAGCGCGCTTACGCACCGGAATGCGCATCCTCAATCTTGAAAACCGGCTGGTGGAAGCTCGGGAGGAGATGCGATTCAAGGCCTCGCATGACGCGCTAACAACTCTGTGGAATCGCGGCGTGATCCTTGAACTGCTGGGACGCGAACTCTCCCGTTCGCATCGCGAAAACGCTACTACCGTCATCATTCTTTGCGACATTGACCATTTCAAAGGCGTGAACGACTCTTTTGGCCATCTCGTCGGAGACGAAGTCTTGCGTGAAACGGCGAAACGCCTGCTCGCCTCGGTGCGAACGTACGATTTCGTGGGACGCTGCGGTGGCGAAGAGTTTCTTGTGGTCTTAAACAATTGCGACCCGACTTTTGCCCTGGCCCGCGCGGAAGAGATCCGGAATACCACCGCGCAACGCCCGGTGCAGACCTCCACTGGTCCAGTTCCTTTGACCATCAGCTTGGGCATGTTGCTCAGTCACGAATGGGGCACGCGGACTGTCGAAGAGCTGCTTCATGAAGCCGACAGGGCTCTCTACGAAGCCAAACGGGCGGGCCGCAATTGCGTCAAGCTTGCGAATACAAATGCGGCCGGCGGTTTGACGGAATCGCATGTCGATGAGCCCGTCAGACAGAGTTGAGGAGCGGCTATGGAGACAACACCAGGACGGAAATTCCGCCGTTCTGGTGAACCTACGAGCCCTTCGTTTTTAGTTTCGCCTGGCCCATCATTTGCCGCATCGCCGCCGAGGATCCTGGCGCGCGCTTTTCCCGCCAGACTTCTAGCCGCTTGCAGGTCTCCTCAATATTTTGAAAAAGGTGGGGATTCTTGAAAGCAGCGCGCCACGTCGGGACGATCGGCCGCATGCGATCCCATACTACCCAGATTTCACCGTTGCTGTCGAAAAACAATTCGTCATTGATCAGGCCGCGGTTCACGATACCTGCCACCATGTCCCAGTAGCTGATCACCATCCGAATGAAAGTATTTTCCTCGCTTCCCTGCGGATACCTTTGCATCATCTCTTCCGGTGATTCGGGATGAAAATGTTCGGTGAACCATGCCCGCGCCTGACGCAGACGCGGCTCCCGCCGCATGTCGTAGAGGCGCAGCATCAAGTTCACTTCGTCGTAGGTGATCTGGGCCATGCTGGATTCTCCTCGCCCTAACTCGCAGTGCCTGACTGTGCGGCTTCTTCCACGGAATGAAAAGCGCCAGCCAATTCGATGCGTTGAACACTCGAGAGGGGTATACCCTGTCTTTGGAACTCAATCTGAATGCGGCGGCGCAACTCCCGCGCCACTTCATCCTGTCGGGTCGGAGCGGTCCGCACTTGCAACCTGATCGTGGACGAGGCGCGGTCGAAGCTTTGCACGCCAAGAATCCGTGGTCCATCCACCAGCGCCTGTGACCACGCGGGATCGCCCCGCAGCTCCCCGGCGGCAGTCTCCAGCGCCAGCAGTGTCTTTTCGATCGGACTTTCAGGGGCAAGCGAAACATCCACGAAAGCCTGCGACCAATCGCGGCTGAGATTGCTAACGGCCCGGATTTCGCCATTCGCGATAGTTACCAGGGCTCCGCGCGCGTCCCGAATCACCGTGCGCCGCAGCGTAAGGTGTTCTACGCGGCCGGAGTAGTCCGCGAACTGAATCGTGTCTCCTACTACGTATTGATCCTCGAGCACGATGTAAAAGCCGCTGATCAGGTCACGAACCAGAGATTGCGCACCAAAACCGATTGCCAGGCTGGCGAGACCGGCCAAAGTCACCGCCGGCGTAATGTCGATGTTGAACTCGCGCAGCGAGGTCAGCAATGCCACGGCCCAGACAACTTTGCTCCCCGTGCCGTACAGGATTCCGGCCAGCGTCCGTGTCTGCTGCTCTCTCAGCTGCGCCGCGCGGGCTTGTGTTGCCGCGGGCTTGATCAGTAAATTTGTCACTGCCCGGAGCAGGCGATTCAGCACCAGGGCGATAACCAGGATGCCGAGTAGATGCAGCGCGTTGGGGAGCGTCAATTCCAACCAATGATTGAAGGGACTGGACATGATCTCTCTGAGAGAGGGAGTATAACATTGGCGGAGGTTGGATAAACTTTTGTCCGACACGCGATTGCGATTGCGCGGATTCGGGGGCGATCATGGAGACCAGACGTAGATTCTTAATTGCGCTTTGCGCCATCGGAGTGCCGCTGGTGGCGCAGGCCCCTGCATTGGCCGCTCAGGTGCCTATCCCGCCATCATCTCCCAATCCCCTACGAAAAGATGAGGAGTCCAACGCGCCAAAGCTCGATCCCAAAATCGCACTCGGAGCCAATGAGAAGGACATTAAGAAAAATGTCGAGCGGCTCTATCAGCTGGCCGGCGAATTGAAGGCCGAAGTGGAAAAGACGGACTCCATGCAGGTGCTGTCCTTGACGATGCTCAAGAAAACAGAGGAAATCGAGAAATTGGCGAAGGAGATTCGTTCCCGCGCGAAAGGTTAAACATCGCCGCGGCGCCCTGCTGGGAAAAAGCGCGCTAGCGCGAGCTCATCATACAAGTTAGAATGATTAGATTCGGCGTGGCCATGCTACTTTCAAGCGCCGGATGGCAGGTCCCGACGAGCGATCGTGAATCGAGAGCAGCGCTTCGAGATTTCGTTGGGATTCATTTCAATTTGGACCCGTAGCGTAGCTGGATAGCGCGTCAGCCTCCGGAGCTGAAGGTCGTGAGTTCGAATCTCACCGGGTCCACCATACTTCAAAACCCTTTCCCGCTCGAAAAGGCGTTGCGAACATAGGCGATGCGTTAACAGAGCTCAGGTCTCGGGAGCGAAAGCTCGCGCGTTAACGTCGTCCCAGCCGCGCCATTCCTGAGTTCATTGCTCCCGGTCCGGCGCATCCTATCGCTTCGGTCACACTCGATTCTTGTACGCGCGATCACGCGGTTGTCTACACTGCTGAGTAAGCTTAGACTAGGCCAGTTCACGGGGTCCTTCTTGCTCGCCTCTCACAAGTTCAAGTGGCTCGCCCTCGCCGTAGCGGGTCTGCTGGCCGCACTCCTGCTTCTCGTCGCACTGACCATCCATGACCCCGCGACAAGCCTCTTACAGTCGAATCTCTTGCAGACGGCGATCGTTTTCTGGGCCGCCTTTTGCTCTTTTTACGTGGCCAAACGTTCCTCAGGGTATCTTCGCCATCTCTGGATGCTCCTGGGTCTGGCGACCTCCCTGGCTCTTGCGGCGCAAGCCCTGGAGACCTATTCCCAGAGTCTTGCTCACGCACCCACGTATACACCCTGGCCCTCTGACATCCTTTTCATACTTTGGGTGACGCCCGCAATCTTGATGTTCCTTCCGCGTCCCGCGGAAGAATCCGGCGCCATCGATTGGCGGCAGATTCTGGATTTCGCCCAGATTGGAGTCGCGGCCCTCACGGCTTACCTCTATTTTTTCTACGTTCCCTCCCGCTGGGAAGTCGAAGGCCCGCAAATGCTGCTGAAAATCATCCGTCTGCAAATGTTGCGGGATGCCGTGCTGGCCGTTGCATTTGCGGCTCGGGCCGTAAACGTCTCTTTGCGCTCTCTTCGCGCCTTCTTCGCAAGAATGGCTGGCTTTTTCCTTTTGGCGAGCGCCTCAGGACTCGTTTTCGTATTCGATCCGCGCCCATCTGGAGTAAGTGCGGACTGGACCGACATCTTATGGTGCGCGCCGTATTTGTTTGTGGCCGTTATTTCCGCGACCTGGAGCGGCCGTGAGGAGGCCGTGCCCCGCGAGAAAAGCTCTTCCTTCCAGGTAATCGTAGTCTCTCAGGTGTTGCCAATTCTGATTCCTTTATTGGTTCTTTACATGGTGCGGCGCATTGCCGCGGAGCAGATCACGATCGCGTGGACTGCGGTCACAGCTTCGTTCGTCCTGTCCGCTACGCGCCTGGTTTTGACCAACGAAAAGCAGCGTCGCGTTTCGGACCACCTACGTCGAGCCGAACACGCCCTGCGCCGTTCCGAGCAAATGTTTTTTACCGCGTTCCGCTCCAGCCCCGATGCTGTTGGAATCAGTCTGGTCCCGGGAGGCCACTTCCTGGAAGTGAACGAAAGCTTGGCCCGCCTTACGGGTTATACCCGCGAAGAGACCCTTGGAAGAACCGGGCTGGAAATGAATCTGTGGAAAGACTCCGGTCGCCGGGAGGAGATCATGGCGAAACTCCAAAAAGATTCCGAAGTTCGGGATGAGGAGTTCGCTTGCTTGACGAAGTCCGGAGAAATTCGCATCTGCCAGTTCACCGGAACGCTGATTGATTTGGATGGGCAGCTCTGCGCACTGGTCGTCGTGCGCGATATCACCGCCCGCAAAGAGGCCGAAGAAGCGCTCCGCGCCAGCGAGGAGCGCTTCCGCAATCTTGTTCAGGACTTGCAGGTCGGGGTGGTCTTGCTGGGGCCGCACGCAGAAACGAAATTCGCGAATCAGGCAGCCCTGAAGCTCTTTGAATTGAGAGAAGAACAGGCGATTGGGAAGAACACGTCTAATTTTGAGCTTGCGGCCATCAGCGAGGACGGCGCGGAAATTCCCTTTGCCTTGCGAGCGGGCCCTCGCGCGATTGCCACCAGGCATCCGGTCCGAAATGAAGTGGTGGGATGGCGCCGACCTGGTTCGAATGACGTCTTCTGGACCTTGGTTGACGCTGTACCCCAACTCACGGCCGAGGGTGAAGTGGCCAATGTGATTCTTACCATCGCAAACATCACCGAAAGGAAGCGGGCAGAAGAAGCCCTGCGCGCCAGCGACGCGCGCTTTCGCACCCTCGTCCAGGACTTCCACGTTGGCGTCGTCATACTTGGACCTGATGCGACGCTCCAATTCGCGAACCAGGCGGCACTCGAATTGTTCTGGTTTACCCCGGCGGAAGCGAAAGGCAAGAGCTCCGAGCAACTTAACTTGATTTCCATCCGTGAAGATGGAACTGAAATCCCTTTTTCGATGCGCCCCGGGCCGCGCGCCATTGCTACGCGGCAGCCCATTCAAAATCAGGTGATCGGTTGGCGCCGCCGAGACTCAACCGAAGTCCTTTGGACCTTGGGGAATGCCGTGCCTCAATTTGCTCCCGATGGGACCGTCTCCGTCGTGATCTACACCTTCACCAACATTACCGAGCGCAAGCATGCGGAGGAAGCTTTGCATCAACTCTCCACGCGCTTGTTGCAACTTCAGGACGAAGAACGCCGCCGGTTAGGCCGCGAACTCCACGACAGTCTCGCGCAAAGTGTGCTCGCGGTGAATCTAAACCTCGCGCAGGCTGCGCAATCTTCCGATTCCCTCAGCGAACGCGGACGCCATGCGCTTGCCGAAGCCCGCCGCCTGCTTCAGGAAATGTCCCGGGAGATTCGCACGTTATCCTATCTGTTGCACCCACCCCTTCTTGACGAACTCGGCCTGGTCTCTGCGATCAGGGAGTACGCCGAAGGTTTCAGTGAGCGCAGTGGCGTCGAACTGGAACTGGACCTTCAAACCGGCTTCGGCCGCCTGCCTCAGGAAGCCGAAACGGCGCTCTTCCGCGTTGTTCAGGAAAGTCTGACCAATATCCAGCGGCACTCCGGCAGCCCGACCGCAACGATTCACTTGCGTGGCGATTCTAATTGCGTCAACCTCGATGTCAGCGATCGTGGTCGCGGCATGAGTAAAAACGCCATTGAACGCGGCAACGGTTCCGGGACACGCCTGGGTGTTGGTATCCTTGGCATGCGCGAACGGATGATGCAACTTGGTGGAAAACTCGAAATCGAATCCAGCTCCTCAGGTACGAAGGTACGGGTCTCGATACCCCTAAAATCCGAGGTTTCCAATGCCAGTTCGAATCCTCGTGGCTGATGACCATCACGTGGTTCGTACCGGACTCCGTGCCCTCTTGGAGTCCCAAGCGGGATGGCAGGTTTGCGCGGAAGCTGAAAACGGCCGTGAAGCCGTGGAAAAAGCCAAGGAACACAAGCCCGATGTGGCCGTGCTCGACATTGGAATGCCGCTGCTCAACGGTGTGGAAGCCACGCGTCAGATCCGAAAATTCTCTCCCGAAACGGAAGTCCTGATCTTGACCATGCATGACTCCGAGCTCTTGATCCAGGAGGTTTTCGAAGCGGGCGCTCACGGATATATTTTGAAGGACGACGCCGATCGTAATCTGCTTGCTGCCGTCGAAGCTCTTCGCCGTCACGAACCCTATCTGTCCTCACGCGTATCCGAAGCTGTCTCCAAAGCCGGGCCGCCGCCGGGCTATCCCCCTGCAGTTAACCGCACCTCGCGTAGCCGTTTGACTCCGCGGGAGCGTGAAGTGTTACAACTTCTTGCCGAAGGAAAGGGCAACAAGGAAGTCGCTTCCTTTCTGGGCATCAGTGTGAAAACGGCGGAGACGCACCGCGCCAACATCATGCTCAAGCTCGACTTTCATTCCATCACTGAGCTTGTCCGCTATGCAGTTCGCAACAAGATTATTCAAAGCTAAAAATCTCTCCTTCGCCCTACAACTAATTCCCTAGGGAATCGCCCGAATTTAAAACCTGTTCCTGAAAATGCACACTGGTTGGACCAAGTTGGAACGCCTCGGCCTTACTGGGAGTGTGTCATGGACTTTAGCAGTCGCCGTATTCGCGTCTTGGTTGCCGATGACTCCCCGACTGCTCTGCGTTCCATTTGTCGTTACCTTGAATATGCGGGTGAGTTCGAAGTCGTTGGCACTGCCCGCGATGGCGAGCATGTCTTGCAGCAAGCCGAGCGCTTCCGTCCCGACCTCGTGCTCGCCGACCTGAGCATGCCCCAGAAGAACGGATTTGAAGCCAGTTCGGAGCTGCGCCGCGTCTTCCCAAAATTGCGCATCCTCATTTTTTCGGAATTAAGCGGTCTCTCGCTTTGTGAGGAATGCATGCGCAGTGGCGCCGATGGCTTCGTGGAAAAGAGTCAAATGCCGGAGAAACTGATGCAGGAGGTTCGCAGACTTTTCCCGCAGAATTCGTAAGGAAAGGCAAGACGAAGTTATGGAGTCAACTTTATATAGAATCCTGGTCATGGAGTAATGATTCCGCCTCAACCCAAAACATATGTGGCTTACTGGAGAATAAGAGGAATTCGCCATTCCAGATTGTACTGGCCAAATCCGGGCAAGGTGTCGTGCCCACTCTTGTTTTCGAGAGTGTGGACGCGCTTCTCCTCGATATGCATTCCCTAAACGGCGCCGGGCTTGCCCGCGTAAGGGAGCTTCACTCGCAGTTCAATTTCTTGCCGATTCTTGCCCTGGTTCCCGCCAGTGACAATGCTCTGGGCCACCGCGTTCTGGAAGTAGGTGCCGCAGAATATCTGGTGAAGGAAACCCTGAGCAGCGAATTGCTCCAGAAGGCCTTGAAGTACGCCATTGAGCGCACTCGTGCCGAGGCTGCGGCCCGTCAGTCCGAGGAGCGTTTTCATGAGCTCCTCGAGAATACCAAAGACATTCTCTTCACCCTCGACCTCGAAGGGAATGTCACTCTTCTGAACAAGTCCGCCGAAGACGTAATGGGATGGTCCAGAAGCGAAACCCGGCAGATAAACATAAAGAATTTGGTCGCTCCGGAACACCTCAAGCTCTGCAGCCAGATGATGCAGCGTATCGTCAATGAAGAGCCTTTGCAGCATTTTGAAATCAGCATGCTGCGCAAGGACGGGCGCAAAGTGCTTCTCCAGGTGAGCGCGCGCCTGATCTGTTCGAACGGCCGCAAGGAAGGCGTGCAAGGCATCGCACGGGATGTTACCGAACGCCGCCATCTGGAAAACATGGTCCAGCAAGCTCAGAAATTGGAAGCCATCGGACGCCTCTCCGGAGGCCTGGCCCACGATTTTAACAATTTGTTCTGCGTCATCAGCGGGCACACCGAACTCATGTCCGAGCGATTGGAATCGGATCACCCTGCCATCAGGAATTTGGCGCAGATCAAGAAGGCGGTGGACAGCGCTTCCTCTCTGACTAGGCAGCTCCTTGCTTTTCAGCCGCAAACAGGTATTCCACCCTCGAGTTTTGGATCTGAACGGCGTCGTTCTCGAAACGCAAAAGTTGATGGGACGCCTGGTTGGCGGCCATATCGAGTTATTTACTTCGTTGAACCCGCAGCTCGGCCACGTGCGCGTGGATCCGGTTCAAATGGAACAGGTGCTGTTGAACCTGGTTCTCAATGCCCGCGACGCCATGCCCACGTCCGGGAAACTCACCATCGCCACGTCCAAAGTCGACCTGGAAGAAGGCGCCAGGTCCAAGCGCGCCATCGTCCCCGCAGGCAACTACGTCGTGCTTTCCGTCACCGATAATGGCTGCGGAATGGACGAGGAAACTCAGAGCCACATCTTCGAGCCCTTTTACACCACCAAGGAGCTCGGCAAAGGCACGGGCTTGGGGCTCGCCTCCGTTTATGGAATCGTCAAGCAGAGTGGCGGATTTATCTGGGTTTATAGCGAACCAGGCCAGGGCACAACCATCAAGGTGTATCTTCCTCGCGTTGATAACTCTCCCACGCCTCTGCCCTTTGAGAATTCCAGTACGGAAGCCCGCAGAGGAAGTGAAACAGTCTTATTGGTAGAAAACGCGGAGTCCTTGCGCACACTCGCCAAGGAGTTCTTGAAAAACAGCGGCTACGCCGTGCTCGACGCTGAAAATGGCAAGGAAGCCCTCAGGATTGCCAGCGCCTTTGCCGGAACGATTCATCTCGTCTTGACCGACGTCATCATGCCGGGAATGGGAGGCAAGCAACTTGCCGAGCAATTGACCAGCCTTCGCCCGGCGACGAGGGTGCTCTTCATGTCCGGCTATTCGAACGACGGAATCGTACAATCCGGCATCCTCACAAGCGAAGCGCCATTGCTTGAAAAGCCTTTTACTCGCGAGATTCTTTTGCGCAGAGTCCGCCAGGTCCTTGACGAGGTAGAACAGGTTTCCTGACCGCGGGGGTGAATTCA
The DNA here is from genome assembly GCA_036522195.1 of Candidatus Acidiferrum sp. Taxonomy (GTDB): domain Bacteria; phylum Acidobacteriota; class Terriglobia; order Acidiferrales; family UBA7541; genus Acidiferrum. The sequence goes on from DATDGF010000079.1 coordinate 9,805, forward strand.
CTCCGCGAATGCGGTTCGCTCGGCCAGTTTCGCATGTAAGATCTCTCGTCTGCGGGAGCTTTATAATCTTCGAGAATAGCGCATCGCTCTTGCCCCACGTCCGTGTCGCGCCGGACGGAAACCGTAGAAATTCGTTTCGACTCGGGCGCATATGCGGCCAGCATTCAGCCATCTCCGGAAACTGTCCTAAATCTATCCCTCCGGACAGGTGACGCCATTCACGCACTGCAATAGTTTGTCGCCCACAGCAATCCAGCTCGACGCAAGGATTTTCAAATTCGGACAGCCAGTCCGAACCACACCCAGGCCAATCCAGGCGCTCTGCCGTTCGAATGAGATCGAAAGCCCGACGTGTGTCCACCGCTAGCCCGGAGCCATCGCTCTGAGGGCCACCGCGCTTTTTGTCTCTTAAGAAGAGGAGCGGATCCATGTTTCCACGTTCTGTGATTTGGCGCGCCAAGAGTACGGGTAGTATTCGTTACAAGACCAAATTAACCCTCTGCATTGTGTTTCTTGCGGTCGTATCGTCAGCGACCGTCATGGTCGGTCAACTCGCCGTTCGCGATCCTGGGGTGCGCGGAGGCGCCGTTGACTCCGGCAACCCGATGGATTCCGTTGCAACCACTCCGGGCGCATCGGATTTCTTTACGAACGGCCAGATGCGCTTCCAGGCCGTTGAAGCGGTAAGCGGACAGTCCGGCGGTATCGGTCTCGGTCCCCGTTTCAACACCAATCAATGCTCTAGCTGCCATGCGCAGCCGGCCGTCGGCGGCACCAGTCCGAGCACCACAGACTATCCATTCTTGGGGCCAAACCCCGAAACTCTCGTCTACAATCTGAATGGCCAGACCGGTCAAAATACGCTTCCATCCTTCATTACCCCGGAGGGTCCCGTCCGCGAAGCGCGCTTCAAATTCTTCCTGAACCGGAATGGCTCTCTCAGCAATACCCCTGATGGCGGAGTCCACGACCTGTTCGTCATTACCGGTCGAGGTGATGCTGGCGCTTGCGCGATCAAGCAGCCCGATTTCGCGCACAATCTCGCGCTGAATAACGTCATCTTTCGCATCCCAACGCCCGTCTTTGGAGCCGGTTTGATTGAAAACATTTCAGACGAGGCGATCCTTTTCAACATGGAATCAAACGAACGCCAGAAGCAATTCCTCGGCATTTCCGGCCATCCCAACCGTGACGGCAACGACGGCGCGATTGCGCGCTTCGGCTGGAAAGCCCAAAACAAATCTCTCGAAGTCTTTGCCGGCGAGGCTTACAACGTCGAAATAGGCGTCACCAATGAGCTGTTCCAGAACGAGCGCGCCAGTCCTGACGAAGCGCAGCAGGGCGGGCTTCCGCCAAATTGCAGGCTGAATCCCACACCGGAAGACGCGACCAACTTTATGGCCTCTCCAAACTCCGCCGTCCCCAGCGACGTCGTGCAGTTTGCGATGTTCATGCGTCTCCTCGCTCCTCCCAAACCGTCGGCCAGCAATCCAGGTGGTGCGGAATCGATTACAAATGGAAGCCGAGTGTTTGGCTCCATCGGATGTGCTCTCTGCCACACGCCCACACTGCGGACCGCAACGTCAAGCGTCACGCCCGGTTTGAACCAGGTCAATGCGAACCTGTTCTCCGATCTGCTCGTTCATCATATGGGCGCCAGCTTGGCTGACGGCGTTTCGCAAGGCGGTGCGGGGCCGGATGAGTTCCGATCCGCGCCTTTGTGGGGTCTCGGGCAACGCATTTTCTTCTTGCACGATGGCCGCTCACGAGATCTCGTGGACGCCATCCAGCAACACGCGAGCTCCGGCTCGGAAGCCAATGGGGTGATCCAGAACTTTAAGCGGCTCTCTCCTCAGCAAAAGCAGGATCTATTGAACTTCCTGCGTTCCCTGTAATCGGTTCGAATTGCCTCGGACTGGCGGTGACCCATTCGCGCGCGATGAATGGGTCGCCGCAAAGCCCGCTCTCGCGCAACTATCAATTTTCAATTCTGGGAGAACCGCCTAACTAATCGGAAGGGTGACTCTGCTGCGCGTGCCGAGCGCCTCCCGCGACACTACGCAGATGCCGCGAAGGCGCCGGTCCGGTCGACTCGCGCACCACAAACTCCGGCTCGATCGCGATCTCCTCAACATACTGGGCGCGCCCTTCAATCTGATCCACTACGGTCTGCGCCGCGATCTGCCCCATCTTGACCAGCGGCTGCCGCACCGTGGTCAGCCCCGGATTGGCGTAGGCCGCGCCTGGGATATCGTCGAAGCCCACCACCGAAATATCTTCCGGCACGCGCAAGCCCACCTCTGTGATCGCCCAGATCGAACCGATTGCAGAAATATCGTTGTACGCAAATAGAGCGGTAAAAGGATGCTTGCGCGCGAGCAATTGTTTTGCGAATGGATATCCGATCGCCGGCGTCGAATCGGTTCCCTCCAATTGCACCGTCAACTCCGGCCGCACGCGAAGGTGCAGTTCCTGCGCCACTTCGCAAATCGCGCTCCATCGATCCGCGGAGTCTGAACTGATCGTCTGCCCTTTGATGAACGCGATATCCTCGTGCCCGAGCTCCTTCAGGTGTTCGAGAGCGAGCCTGGCTGCCCGCTTATGATCCAGCACGATATTCGTTACGCCTTCGATGCGCGCATGCCCGGCGACCGCCACTGTCGGCAGCGTAAGCGCTTCTTTCAGTGACGTATCGGTGGTGATGAACCCTTCGACTCCGCGCGTCAAAAGCATTTGTGCGTAGGTCTGCAACAGCTTTGGGTCGTGCCGGTGAATCACCGTGAGAAAGAAAAAATCGTGCCGCCGGAGATATTCCTCAATCCCGCTGATCACCATTGCGCCGTACGCATCGCCGATCTCCTCGGCGATGACTCCGATCGTGTAAGTCCGCTTCAGTCGCAGCGTGCGGGCAAAAAAATTCGGCCTGTAGTTCAATTCTTGTGCGGCCGCGATAATCCGGTTCTTGGTGTGTTGAGGAATGGATCGCGCCGCAGGTGAATTATTCAGTGCCGCTGAGACCGTTCCCGGAGTGAGTCCCAGGTGCTCCGCGATCGTCTTGAGGGTAACCTTGTCCGGATTGCGCGGGCCGGGCTTCCCTTTGGTCAGCGGAGTCATCTGCGAATCCTCCAAGAATCTTCCAAAAATGGGATAGAGGGGCGGGCCGCATGCTTCCCCTCGGGCAGCACCGCCCCGAGTGCCCGTCATCCCATAAACCGCGAGCCTGCTGTAACTTGGACCCAGCACCCAATATCATGGCTGGCACGGGTCGTCAACGGCCGTCCTCCATCCATTACCCCAAATCTATGAATATAGGGATGAAAGCCCGCCTCAATCCGTAATTCAAGAGCAGCGTCCTCGCCTTCGGCCCCTTGGCGAGGAAGGAGAATATCATTATTTTTGTTTAGAATATCATTATTTCTGCTTGACAACCTTTTCGCTATGGTCTAAAACCCCGTAGTAGAAAAGCATTACGTCCCGTAGTGCTTTGGGGGTTTGGGTCTAATATCGTTAATTTTGGTGGGTGGCGACGGAGTTAAATCCTCGGCTAGCGGATGCAGCGCGCGGATTTAGAGCTTTTCCGTGAATACTTTTCCTCGAGGGGTAAACGAATGAAGATGCAATCTTCGAATAGCATCAATGCAACGCGCAAATTGCACGTAATTGTCTCGCTACTTGGCGCTCTAGCGCTTTTCCTCTGCGCTTCGCTTCCGGCTCGCGCGCAAGTCATCACCGCTGCCGTCCGTGGCGCGGTGTCTGACGAGCAGGGCGCGGTTATCGCCGGGGCCGAGGTCATCCTGTCGAATCCTTCCGCCAACTTCACTCGCACGGTCATCACTGGGCCTGACGGCGTTTACAATTTCCCTGACGTGCCCATCAGCACCTATTCGCTCCGCGTCTCGCATCCAGGCTTCAAGGTGTCGGAGCAGACCGGAGTCGTCCTTCACGTCGGCGATAGTCGCGTCTTCAATTTTGTGCTTAAGGTTGGCGCGGTCAGCGAAGAAGTCACCGTGGAAGCCAACGGTCTCCAGGTGGACACCACTTCCGGCGACCTCACCGGTCTGATTCAGGGCGCTCAGGTAGCTGAGCTGCCGCTGAACGGCCGCAACTTCATGCAGCTTGTCCTTATGGTCCCCGGCGTGGTTCCCGGCGAAGGCTTTAGCGCTCAAGCCAAGGGCCTCAAAGGCGGGTCCGACATTTCCATCAGCGGCGGCGCGGTGAACGCGAACCTGTGGCTGGTTGACGGCGCTCATAATAATGACGTCGGTTCGAACCGCACCATCCTGGTTTTCCCCTCCATTGACGCCATTGATGAATTCAAGATTGAACGCAATAGTTACAGCGCGCAGTTTGGCCAGTCCGCTGGCGGACAGATCAGTATCGTCACCAAGCGTGGCTACAACGCATTCCACGGAAACGTTTACTATTTCGGTCGCAACGATGCCCTGAACACCTTCAATACCTTTACCAAGTCCGGATGCCTCTCGGCTGGCATTCCATGCGTGAAGAACGAGCTTCGCCGCAACGACTTTGGTTATACCATCGGCGGGCCCATCAAGAAGGACAAGATCTTCTTCTTCTGGTCACAGGAATGGAACAAGATGAAGGAGGGAGAGACTACTAGCAATCGCGTTCCAACAATTGCGGAAAAGGCCGGCGACTTCAGCGCCATTAAGGCTTGTCCGAACGCCGTTTCGCAGCTTGGCTGGCCTTCCGACCCCGTCACCAAGCAGGCCATCAATCTGCCGGTCCCTCTCGGCGCACCGGCAAATATCTACTCAGCACCAAACGTATTTAATACCACGGCGCTGAGCCCGGCCGCACAGGTTGTTCTACAAGCCTATCCGAACCCGACCAATACGAATCCCTGCGCTACGACAAATTTCACCCAGAACTTTGGCGTGCCGACCAACTGGCGCGAAGAAAATATCCGTGGCGACATCAACCTCACCAAGACCCTCACCGCCATGATGCGCTTTACCAATGACACCTGGAAGCTCGGACCTCCCGATGGCGGCTTCGGCTGGGGCAATAACAACCTCGGTCCTATCGGGCAGTCATGGTCGCAGCCGGGACGCATCGTCATCGGCAAGCTCAGCAAGACCTTCGGCGCAACCATGGTGAACGACTTCACCTTCTCCTATTCCGCCAACCGCATTACCATCACTCCAGCCGGCACCGATCCCGGGCTCAATCAAAAGCTCAACGAAACCATTCCGACTTTCTTTCCCCTCTCGGGCAAGACCTATGGTACCAATGGGCCCGCAGTGTGGATCAACTGCTGCGGTCTCCCCAGTGTCTGGACCATTGCTCCCTGGCAGAATCAGCAGGATCTCTACACCTGGCAGGACGATTTTTCCAAGGCCAAAGGCAAGCACACCATTAAGTTCGGTGGCCTCTACAGCCGCAACTACAAGGCAGAACAGGCGGCCAACGCCGAATTCGGAACTCTCGGCGGCGCTGTCGGCTACAACGGAGTCAAGGGCATCGCCTCTTCAACGCAGTTTGGCCTCTCGGACCTAGAACTCGCAAACATGGCCGTCGGCTGGAGCGAGAGCCAGGACATCTTCAAAGTGCGAAATGTCTGGCACGACTTGGAGTTCTACGCCACCGACAATTGGCGCTTGACCCCTCGTCTAACTCTCGATTACGGCGTGCGCTATTCCTTCCTGCCGCCAGTTTATCTCTCCAATGATCAGTACACTCTGTTCAACCCATCGGCTTACAATCCCAACCTGGGAACTGCCGTAAATCCGACTGCCTGCAATGGTTTGCTCTATTCGCCGGGGCTGACAGCTAACCCCTGTCCTGCCGGTACAGGTGGTGTTGCCGGTCCTAATCGCGCGCTCATGAATAGCAACTATCACTTAATTGCTCCTCGCGTGGGCATCGCTTGGGATCCCACAGGCAGCGGAAGGTGGGCCATCCGTGCGGGCGGTGGACAGTACTTTAACCGTGACCGTTTGTGGCCCCTGCAGCTTGCTGGAAACAATCCCCCGTTTAATCCCGCGTTTGCCAGCGTCAATGGAAACGGGCGTTTTCTCGATAGTACAAACCAGTTGCCCGCTTGCACGCCCAACTGTTTTGGCACCGGCCTAGGCACTGTCCAGGACGGCCAGTCGACCAGCAACAAAGTCCCGAATAGCTGGCAATGGAACGTCTCTGTACAGCGTGAGATCATCAAGGATGCCAAACTGGAAGTCGCCTACGTCGGCCATAAGAGCCTCCACTGGGAGGCCATTACGGACGTCAATGCCGTCATGGGCCCGAACCGCTTGACCTATGTCCAAAATGAGAATACCGGAAGTACAACACAGCTTTCGGCTCTCAGACCCTTCGGGACAGCGGCGGCCAACAATTCCATCAAGTACTATAACCACTCCAGCAACTCGGACTACCAGGCGCTGCAAGCGTTCTACAATATGCGCTTCCTTCACAATAACGGGACGTTCCAGGCTTCTTACACCTATTCGAAGCTGATATCCGATTCCCAGCAGATCGATTCGCCGCCTTTCAACGTGGATGCCTATAACCTCCACTCTAGTTGGGGGCCGGACATTTTGAATCACCCTCAACTTTTCTCGGCCAACGTGGCATATGACCTTCCGAGTCTCCAGAACAAGAGCACTCTTGAGCGGGCGACTCTCGGCGGGTGGCAAACGGCCGCCATCGTCACTCTCGCTAGTGGGCCTTCCATCTCAACCTTGCTCAACGGCGTCCAGGGTCTCGGCGACCCCGCCGGCGTAGGGAACGGTGCGGCCACGGCAGTCAATCGGCCGGACCGCGTCGCAGGCCAGCCGTGCCACACCAGTGGCATGAGTTCCCAACAATTTATCAACCCGAACATGTTTACGGTGAACGGCTACCAGTTGGGCAAGGTCGGCAATGCCGGCATCGGCACCTGCCTCGGGCCCAACACGCGGAACGTGGACTTTAGCCTCCATAAGAACTTCAAGATTACGGAGCGCGTTTCGGCTCAGTTCCGCATGGAGTTCTTCAACCTGTTCAACCACCCCCTGTACAGCGCCCAGGACGTCATTAACAACCAGACCCTCGGCTTCAACAGCCCTATATTTGGGGATGCCAGTGGCAACCCCGTTCCCAAGGACGCGAAGGGGAACCAGATCTTGACAACCGCGACGCAAATCCTGTCGGCAACCCCAAATCCGGGCACCAACTTTGGAAGGACGCTGGACGTGCGTGAAAATGGCTTCAGGCAAATTCAATATGCCCTGAAGATCAATTTCTAACCTACGGAACAAACTCATTTCGAAAGCGTCCCGCCAGGACGGCACAAAACCTGGCGGGACGCTTTTTTTTCAAAGGTCGCCGATTATCGCCCGCGATTTCTTCGTTGGAAAGCTCCGATGCATTAGAATAGAGATCATGCTGGGGAATTCGTTGAAACTTCGCGCGTCTCGAATCTGTTTACTCGCTCTCACTCTATTGGCTCCGAGCCTTGTCTCCGCGCAAGCCGCTGGGCCGCAAACCGTCCGCATTCCCCCTCCTGTCGCGAAGGCCGCCAAGCCCAAGACAGATCGCAGCAACTTTCCGCCGGTTCCCGTTTTCAAGGACATCGCCAAGGACGTTGGCGTGACGGTTTCGCATATTGCCTCCTCAGAAGCGCGGTATGTCATTGATTCCACCAGCGGTGGCGCCGGCCTTTTCGACTGCGATAATGACGGAAAGCTGGATATCGTCCTGGTCAACGGCTCAACCGTCGATCGGCTCCGCCAGGGGGGCGACCCCATGGTCACCCTTTACCACCAGGAACCCGACGGTACATTCAAGGACATCACCAAGGAAGCCGGCCTCACGCGGCTCGGCTGGGGTATGGGAGTAGCCGTCGCTGACTACGACAATGACGGCAAGTTGGATCTGTTCGTGACCGGCTATAACGGAAATGTTCTCTACCACAATCTCGGAAACTGTAAATTTGAGGACGTCACGGAGAAAGCCGGGGTTCGCGGTGGCGGCTTCAGCACCGGCGCCGCCTGGGGAGATTACGACCGCGACGGAAACGTCGATCTGTTCGTAGCCCGCTACTCCCACCTCGATATAAACAATCTTCCGCAATTCGGCAGCAACAAGTACTGCCGCTACAAAGGCATCCTGGTCCAGTGTGGCCCTTGGGGCCTTGAGGGCGAAACCGATTTTCTCTACCACAATCGCGGCGACGGTACCTTCGAAGAGGTTTCCGTCAAAGCGGGAGTCCACGACGACATCGGCTACTACGGCCTCGGAGTCATGTGGGTCGATTACGACGATGACGGGTGGCAGGATTTGCTCGTCGCCAACGATTCCGTTCCCAACTATCTCTATCACAACAATCACGATGGCACCTTCACCGACGTCGGCTTGCTCTCCGGCGTCGCGCTGAGCGGCGAAGGCATGGAGCTCGGGAACATGGGAGTCGATTGGGGCGACTATGATCACAGCGGGCGCCTCAGTTTTTTCGTTACCCATTTCGAGGAGCAGCCCAATTCGCTCTACCGCAACATGGGCCCGAAAGGATTCGACGACGTCAGTTGGACTTCCGGAGTGGGGCAGCCCAGTTATCCCTACGTCGGCTGGGGCACTTCGTTTTTCGATATGGATAACGACACTTGGCTGGACATTCTTGTAGCCAATGGCCACGTCTATCCCCAGGTCGACAGCATCGAAGTCGGCCCGCGCTTCCGCGAACCCATGCTCCTCCACCGCAATAATCGCGACGGAACTTTTGACGAAGTTTCGAAAGAGGCCGGCCTTCAGAGCATTCCCCTGAAGTCGCGGCGTGGCGCTGCCTTTGGTGACATTTTCAACACCGGAAACATCGACATCGTCATGCTGAACGTGGGAGAGCCGCCTTCGGTCCTCCTGAACACCAATCACGATGGATTTCATCGCGTCTTGTTCAAGCTGGTCGGCACCAAGAGTAACCGCGCCGCCATCGGTGCGCGCGTCACCATCCGCTCCGCTGGCGTCAAACAATTCAGCGAAGTGCGCGGGGGCGGAAGCTATCTTTCTCAGAACGACTTGCGCCTGCATTTTGGTCTCGGCACAGCCACGAAAATCGATTCTGTCGAGGTTCGCTGGCCCAATGGCATCGTCGAAACGCTCCAGAATGTCGCCGCCGATGCGATTTACACCATCGTAGAAGGCTCCGGTATCCGTGATACCAAGCCCTTGCCGCCGCCGGCCACCACCGCCCCCGTCGGCGTCCGTTGATTCTCGTGGGCACTCGCTCTTCGACCGCGCCATGGAACCTCTCCGAAAAATCAGGAACACCATGCCTTTGACTCATCGTCACTCCCGAACGTGCTTCATTCCTTGGAGCGGCCGCCTCCGACGCGCCGCAGTTGGATTCAACCTGGTGGCGTTTTTTGTTTCCGTCTCGCTCGCAGCCGACAATCCCGGAGAAACACTCCGCCGCCAGTTCCAGGCAGCCAAGTCGTCGCTGGCCTCTGGCAATCTCGCCCAGGCCGATGCCGACTTCCGCCGTGCCATCGCCCTCGGGTTGCGCCAGTTGGGTAGTCTCTCGATTGCGGAGAATCAATTCGAACAAGCCACCCATCTCTTGGATGAAGCCCTCAAGCTCGCTCCCGGCGAGGCGGACCTCCAACTGGAGGACGCCATGGCTTGGTTTCGCAGGGGCGATCCCGGGAAAGCCACCGAGCTGGTGGAAGCTCTTCTCGCCGCGCATCCCGAAAACGCGCAGGCGCACAATGTCCTCGGCCGCATCGACCTGTTCAAAGGGGACACCGAAGCATCCATCGCCGAATTGAAAAAGGCAGTCGCTCTTCATGACGATTTTGAGACTGCCTATTTTCTGGGAATAGCCTACCTGAAAGCCAAGCAACTCCCTGAGGCTGCTTCTTGGTTCAGCGAGCTGCAGAATCAAGTGGGAGATTCCCCAGCCATTCACGTGCTCTTTGGCCGGGCCTACACTGTCACTCGTTTTCCCGAGCAGGCGGTCCAGGAATTTCGCAAGGCCATCGCACTCGACCCCAACTATCCCCGGGCGCACGCGCTTCTTGGATACGCGTCTCTGGAAGCGTACGGCGAAACCTTCTATCCCCAGGCGCGCGAATTATTTGAACAGGAACTGAGGCTCCAGCCGAACGACTATCTCGCTCTGGTCTTGCTTGGCATCTGCGCCACCAGCCTGCGCGATTATCCCGCCGCGGAAACCGCCTTGCTTCACGCAACCCGCTTGCGCCCAGATGGCGCTTCCCCTTATCTCTATCTCGGTGAAACTTACACCGAGACCAAGCGCCTCAATCTGGCCATTGAAGCCCTCGAAAAGTACATCCGCCTGGTACCTGATCCCCAGGAGGTCCCCCGCGATATCAGCCGCGCCTACTACCTCCTCGGTCAGGACCTGCTCCGCGTCGGTCGCTCCGACGATGCCAAGAAAGCGCTTGCGAATTCCCAGCGTTATCGCGAAGCCAAGTTCCGATATGACGCCAAACACATTTTCGACGAAAAGCCCAACTCCGGCGCCGATAGTCGCCCCTCCGAAGGCCTCGCCGGACTCCTCGAGGCCGGCGCGCCCGACGAAAGCAAGACCACCGAATCGCTGGTGCAGGGAGGTTTGCCATCCAACACACCCGCTAACGGACAGCCTCCCGCGGTTCAGAAAGCCGCCGAATCAAAGGCCGCCATCCAATATCGTGCCTTCGTCGCTGAAATCCTCTCCAGCTCTTACAACGACCTCGGCGTTATGCGCGCGAAAAACTCCAATTTTCCCGAAGCCGCCGAATTTTTCAAACAAGCGGCCACCTGGAATCCCGCACTTCCCGGTGTGGATCGCAACTGGGGTCTGGCCAGCTACCGCGCCGAGCTCTATTCCGACGCCATCCCTCCTCTTGCGCGCGCTCTCGTCGCTCATCCTGATGACCAGCTTGTCCGTCAACTTCTCGGAATGAGCTATTTCTTGACGGATAATTTTTCCAAGACCGCCGAAGTTCTCCGTCCTTTTCTTAAATCGCCGCCCGACGACCCGGGGCTGCTTTTCGCCTGGGGCACCGCTCTTGTTCGCACTCGTCAACCGGATGCGGCCCAGGCCATTTTCCGCCTCTTGCTCGAACAAAACGCCAGCAATCCCAATGTCCATCTTCTCCTTGGCCAGGCCTACGCTCAGCAGGAGGACTACACCAACGCACTCGCAGAGCTGAAAGCCGCTTTGCAGCTCGATCCCCGTCTTCCCGACGCTCATTATTACGCGGGTCTCGTTTATCTTCACCAGAGTGCGTTCGAATCCGCCGCCCAGGAATTTCGCGCCGAGCTTGACCTTCGGCCCGCCGATCCTCTGGCGACCTATCATCTCGGTTACGCCCTTTTTGCCCAGGGCCATCCTGATGACGCCGTGCCCCTCTTCCGTGACGTGATCAAAGCTCTGCCCAGCTATGAATCAGCTCATTTCGAACTTGGCCGCGCCCTCTTGCAGCAGGGAGACACCGCTGGAGCCATCGAGAGCCTCGAGACCGCCAAAAAGCTCGCTCCCGATCATGACGCCACCTACTTTCAATTGAGCCAGGCCTATCGACGTGCTGGCCGGGCTCGAGAAGCGCAGCAGGCGCTCGCGACCTTTCAAAAGCTCATTGAGGCAAATCGTTTGAAGAAGCGCGAAAGCCTCGAAATGGAAAAACCCTGATGACCCGCGGACCTCTCGCCTTCACTCTTCCTTTTTTAAGTTTTCTCTGGCTGATTTTGTTTTCCTGTTCGCGCACCCGCTATTTCGTTTGGTGAAACCTCTGACGCGCTTTTCTCTCCAGCTTCATGGCTCTGGATGTATCTTTAATATGAATATGGAGAATATGAATATGGAGCCGATTAGGCAGCTTTCGAATTGACATGAAAAAACTACGTTTCCTGATTTCACTGACGACCGACGATAACGACTATCAAATTGAGCAGGCGCAGTCCGCCGAGCAAGCCGCCCGCAACTTCGGCGTGGAAGTCCAAATCCTCTACGCCAGTAACGACGCCATCACCCAGAGTACGCAGCTCTTGAAAGCCGTCCAGGCTGCGGAAAATATGCGCCCTGATGCCATCATCTTCGAGCCTGTTGGCGGCACCGCTTTGCCTCAGGTCGCCCGCGCCGCTGTCTCCGCCGGTATCGGCTGGGCCGTTCTAAACCGCGACGCCAGCTACATCCCCGAACTCCGCAAAACTTCAACCGTCCCCGTTTTCGCCGTCAGCTCTGACCACGTCGAAATCGGCCGCATCCAGGGCCGTCAGTTTGCCGCCCTTCTTCCCAAGGGCGGAGGCCTTCTTTATATTCAAGGCCCCACCGAGAATTCCGCCGCCAAGGAACGCACCCTCGGCATGCAGGAAACCAAGCCTTCCAACATTCATTTCACGCTTCTGAAAGCGCAGTGGACCGAGGAGAGCTCCCATCGCTCTGTCCGCTCCTGGCTCAAACTTTCCACTTCTCAAAAAGCGGCCATCGACCTCATCGGTGCCCAGGACGATTCCATGGCCATCGGCGCACGCAAGGCGTTCGAAGAACTTCCCAACGAATCCGAACAGGAACGCTGGCTAAAACTCCCCTTTACCGGCTGCGACGGCCTTCCCAAGACCGGCCAGGCCTGGGTACGCAGCGGCCTTCTCGCTGCCACTATCTACGTTCCGCCCAACACCGACCAAGCCATCGAAATGCTCGTCCGGGCGCTGCAACACAAAAAACCGCAGCCCGAGCGTGCCCTCACTGCCGCCACTTCTATCCCCTCCCTTGAAGAACTGAAATCACGCTGATCACTCTTTGCCCGCAAGAGGTTCCCAACGGAAACCGAAAGTGAAGGTAGGTTTGTAAAACTCGCGCTGAATGAAATACTGCCCGAACCGATTCACGTGCGGGCCGCACGCGTGAAATCGAACATCGAAACCTGGATTACCTCCAAATGCGCCGACGAGGTCGGCGCATCACCGGTTCTCCAGTGACCTGAACGAGACTCTTGAACTATTCCTGGGGCCTGCGCCGGCGTGCTTCGAAGAATTTGCCGGCAAAACCACAGTGCCAGGATGTCAAGGGCTCTAGCTTTCGCGCTGTTACTGTGGGGGTTACAGTCTGGTGGGAATATTATTAA